>NZ_JBLLLQ010000004.1:0-265089 GCF_047737915.1 Lysinibacillus sp. NPDC056185 | reverse complement strand
CAGCAACAAATGTTTTATCTGTGCGAAAGCGAAGCGTCAGCAACAAATGTTTTATCTGTGCGAAAGCGAAGCGTCAGCAACAAATGTTTTATCTGCGCGACAGCGGCAAAGCGCCCAGCCGGAACGGAAATCAACCCCACATTATGATATGGAGTTACACTTAGACAAGGTAATAAGCCTTAAATATAGAAATGAGGAACATAAGATGGCAATTAAAAAAGTTGTTGAACATCCAGCAAAGGTACTATCAACGCCGTGCGCGGAAGTAAAAGAAATTAATGAAGAAATTATTACATTACTAGATGATTTATATGACACAATGGTTGAATACGATGGTGTTGGTATTGCTGCACCGCAAATAAATGTAGGATTACGTGTTGCCATTGTCGAGCTTGGCGAGGAACGAGATATTTTAGAAATGATTAATCCGACTGTCATTGAAACAGATGGCGCTGAAGTAGATATTGAAGGATGCTTAAGCTTCCCAGGATTATACGGTGAGGTTGAACGACCTGACTATGTGAAAATTGAAGCATGTGACCGTGAAGGACGTGTATATGAGTTAGAAGCGGGAGGCTTTGATGCACGAGCAATTTTACATGAAATCGATCATTTAGATGGCGTGCTATTTGATTCAAAAATCAAACGCATTTTAACTGAAGAAGAGCTTGAAGCAATGTACGCTGAAGAGGAGGAATAATATGACTTCAATAATTTTTATGGGAACACCTGATTTCTCAGCGCCAATTTTGCGTATGCTACATCATGAAGGTTATGATATTAAAGCTGTAGTTACACAACCAGATCGTCCAGTTGGGCGTAAGCGTGTGCTAACACCACAACCTGTTAAGGTAGCAGCAATGGAGCTAGGTTTACCTGTTATTCAGCCTGAAAAGCTACGTGGTTCTGAGGAATTACAGCAAATTATTGATTTACAGCCTGACCTAGTCGTAACAGCTGCTTTTGGACAAATTTTGCCGAAAGAATTGCTAGATGCACCACCGCTTGGTTGCATTAACGTCCATGCGTCACTTTTACCAAAGTATCGTGGAGGAGCACCTATTCACCAAGCAATTATTGATGGTGAAAAAGAGACGGGTGTAACGATCATGTATATGGTGGAAAAGCTTGATGCAGGTGATATCATATCTCAAAAGGCTATCCCAATTGAAGAGGAAGATCATACAGGTGGACTATTTGATAAGCTAAGTGCTGTAGGCTCTGATTTATTAAAAGCTACACTTCCTTCTATTATTAATGGAACGAATAATCGTACCGTGCAGGATGAAGCACAAGTAACCTTTGCAAGCAATATTTCACGTGAGCAAGAACGTATCGATTGGACAAAGGATGCTACAACTTTATACAATCAAGTGCGTGGTCTTCATCCGTGGCCAGTTGCCTATACAACATTTGAAGATGGCAACTTTAAAATTTGGTGGGCACAAGTTGGTAACACAAAGCATGATACTTTACCAGGTGAGGTTGTTGCGATTTCAAAGGATTATTTTGAAGTTGCAGCAGGAAATGGTACAACACTTGCCTTGTATGATGTACAACCAGCTGGTAAAAAACGCATGACAGCAGAGGAATATTTGCGTGGTACAGGTTCTAAATTACAGATCGGGGACCAATTTAAATGAGTAAAAAAAGCGTAGTAATTTGGGATGGAAATGTGCGCGATGCTACACTTTCTATTCTGTTAGCAGTAGATAAAAATCAAGCCTATAGTAATTTGCTTTTAAATGAAACAATCAAGCGACATAAAATTGAAGCTAAGGATCGTGCGCTTTTAACAGAAATTACGTATGGTACTTTACAATATAAAATGACACTCGATTACTATTTAGAGCCATTTATCCGTGGCTCAGTGGATCATTGGGTGCGCTGGCTTTTACGTTTATCTTTATATCAAATGCATTATTTAACACGTATCCCACCACATGCAGCGGTAAATGAGGCTGTAGAAATTGCTAAGCGTCGAGGTCACAAAGGGATAGCTTCAATGGTCAACGGTATTTTACGTTCTATTTTACGTCAGGGTGTAGCTTCTACTGATGACATTAAAGATCCAATTGAGCGTCTTGCTATTGAAACGAGTCATCCCGAATGGTTAGTGCAACGCTTTGTAGATAACTACGGTATTGAAGTAGCGGCTGAAATGCTACATGAAAATAATGTACCTCCAGTGCAGACTGTACGTGTAAATACGACGAAAGCAAGCGTTGAGCAAGCGATTGCCAGTATAGAAGAGGAAGGTTTAGCAGCGAAGAGAAGCGAGCTAATGCCTGAATGTTTACATGTAACAAATGGTCAGCCAGCTCGAACAAAGGCATTCCAAGAAGGGCTTATTACTATTCAGGATGAAAGCTCAATGATTCCAGCAAATGTTTTGCATCCATCACCTGGCATGCGCGTCTTAGATATGTGTGCAGCTCCGGGAGGAAAGACAACACATATAGCTGAGATTATGAAAAATGAAGGTTCAATTTTAGCGACTGACCTTCACCCTCATAAATTAGATTTAATCGACCATAATACGGATCGTCTAGGGATTGATATCGTAGAGACTGCTCCGATTGATGGACGTAAGGCACCGGATTTTCTACAACCAGAATCATTCGATGCTATTTTAGTCGATGCACCTTGTAGTGGTTTAGGTGTTATGCGCCGTAAGCCAGATATTAAATATACAAAGCGAGAAGAAGATTTAGAAAGCCTCCAAAAAATACAATTGGCACTATTAGATGCTGCAACAAAAGTATTGAAAATAGATGGCAAGCTTGTGTACAGTACATGTACAGTAGATAAAAGGGAAAACGAAGGTACTGTAGAAGCCTTTTTAACAACGCATCCAGAAATGGAAGCTATACAACTAGAATCTTTACCAACAAAATTAGCGGAAAAGCAAGCAAATGGCATGCTTCAAGTCTTTCCACAAGACTGTGGTAGTGACGGTTTCTTCGTTGCCGCCTTTCGTAAAAAAGGAGGATCCAACTGATGGTGGATCAAGAGAAATTTAATGAGCGCATTAACGACTTAGTTGAAGAAGCGGAAGACAAGCCTGTTCGACGCGCGAAAAAAGAAAAACCAACTTTAAAGGAATCGGTATACTCATTACAGCCGGAACAATTAGAAGAATGGTTAAAGGAAAATGGTGAAAAACCATTCCGTGCAGCACAAATTTTTGATTGGCTTTATAATAAACGTGTAAAAACATTTGAAGAGATGTCTAACCTTTCAAAAGGATTACGTGAAAAGCTAGAAGCAAGTTTTTCTTTAACGACATTGTCAACAATTATTAAACAGGAATCTAAAGATGGTACGATCAAATTTTTATTCCAACTACAAGACGGCTATTCTATTGAAACTGTATTAATGCGTCATGAATATGGGAACTCTGTTTGTGTGACGACACAAGTAGGCTGCCGAATTGGCTGTACGTTTTGTGCGTCAACTTTAGGTGGATTAAAACGTCACTTATTAGCAGGGGAAATCGTGGAGCAAGTTGTCAAAGTACAACAAACTTTAGATGAATTGGACGAACGTGTGTCACATATCGTCATTATGGGTATTGGAGAACCTTTCGATAATTATGAAGCGATGATGAACTTCTTAAAAGTCATCAACCATGAAAAAGGGTTAAATATTGGTGCTCGTCACATCACTGTCTCAACATCAGGAATTGTTCCTAAAATTTACGAATTCGCTGATGAACAACTACAAATTAACTTTGCAGTATCCTTGCACGCACCAAACCAAGAGGATCGTCAAAAACTGATGCCAATTGCACGTGCTTATAAATTAGATGAATTAATGGAAGCCGTTCGTTACTATACTAAAAAAACTGGCCGACGTGTTACTTTTGAGTATGGTTTAATGTCTGGTGAAAATGATTCTGTTGAAATTGCAGAAGAATTATCTGCATTAATAAAAGGACTTAAATGCCACGTGAACTTAATTCCTGTAAACTACGTACCAGAACGTGATTATGTTCGCACATCCCGTAGTCAAATTTTTGCCTTTGAAAAAACTTTAAAGAAGAATGGTATTAACGTAACGATCCGCCGAGAGCAAGGTTCTGATATTGCTGCTGCGTGTGGTCAATTACGTGCGCAAGAGAGATCTGAAGAGACGAGGTGACCAGTGTTGAAATACACAGTCGAAAGTGATATTGGGTTAAAACGAGCAATTAATGAAGACCGTGCGGCATTTTTTAAACGTCCAGACGGGCTTGCACTAGCACTTGTAGCAGACGGCATGGGTGGTCATAATGCTGGCGATGTAGCGAGTGATATGGCGATGAAGCGGATAGAATCCGTTTTTTTACAGGCAGAGGCACATCATTTTGCATCAACAACATCAAAAAAAGAGTGGTTATTACAAGCGGTCAAGCAATTGAACAAAAGTATATACGACTATTCTTTATCACACGAAGACTGTAAAGGAATGGGCACGACGTTTATTGCAGTGTTAATTGAAAAAAATCATTGCTTTATCGCACATGTTGGTGATAGTCGTGTGTATTATTTCTTTGATGATGGTGCACAACAAATAACAAGAGATCACTCCTATGTAAATGTTCTGGTTGAAAATGGTGAAATTAGTGAAGAGGAAGCATTGACGCATCCGAAGAAAAATTTCATCTTAAAAGCAGTTGGTACAGAAGAATCGATCGAACCTGACTTTTATGAAGTTGATTTAGCATCAGAATCGTATTTACTCATTTGCTCTGACGGTTTAAGCAATAAACTTACAGTGTATGAAATGGCATCAATTATTACGTATCCGGATTCAATAGAAGAAAAAGGACGAAAACTTGTGGAATTAGCAAATGCAAGCGGGGGAGAAGACAATATCTCCCTCGTGCTACTCACAAGGCTAGATGAGGAGGTGTAAGTATGCTTGTAGGTAAACGAATTAGTGATCGCTATAAAATTATAGGGCTAATTGGTGGCGGTGGTATGTCCAATGTTTATTTAGCACATGACATGATTTTAAACCGTGATGTAGCGATCAAAATATTACGCTATGATTTTACCAATGAGGATGAATTGCATCGCCGTTTTCAACGTGAAGCACTTTCTGCTACAAGCCTTACACATCCAAATATCGTTAGTGTTTATGATGTAGGTGATGATGGTGATCTACATTATATTGTGATGGAGTATGTCCAAGGAAAAACATTAAAGCAGTACATACAGGAATTTGCACCAATTTCTCCTGCTAGAAGTGTGCATATTATGAAGCAGTTAACATCAGCAATTGCCAATGCTCATGAAAATCATATTATCCATCGTGACATTAAACCTCAAAATATTTTAATGGACGCTGAAGGTAATGTGAAAATAACTGATTTTGGCATAGCGATGACGCTTAGTGCAACGTCATTTACACAAACGAACTCCGTACTAGGAACGGTGCATTATTTATCACCAGAGCAGGCTCGTGGTGGTACGGCAACAAACAAATCTGATATTTATGCACTTGGCATTGTTTTATATGAATTATTAACAGGGGAATTGCCGTTTTCAGGCGAGTCAGCTGTTTCAATCGCGCTTAAACATTTACAATCCGAGACACCGTCCGTTCGTGCATTCGATGCTACAATACCTCAAAGCGTTGAAAATGTTGTGCTAAAAGCTACAGCGAAAGATGCTTCTCATCGTTATTCAACCGTGGAAGAAATGCAGGCAGATTTAGAAACAATTTTATCGCCAAATCGAATCAATGAACCAAAGTTTGTCATACCGGAAGATAATGATGTGACAAAGGCTATTCCGATTATAAAAGAGCCAATTATACGTAAAGACGAAGATTTAACGAAGACCAGAGTAATCGAACCAATTACACAAGCAAAGCCGAAACCCGAGGCTAAGAAGCCTGTGGAAAAGACAGCACCTGTAAAGAAAAAGATAAAATGGCCAATATATGTTGCTGGACTATTAATAGCGGCTATCGCCATCTTCCTATCCCTTTATTTTGGCACAGATCTATTTATTCCTAAAAAGACGCCTGTACCTAGTGTGGCTAATATGACAGTTGAGGAAGCTACGAAGAAATTAGTGGCTGAAGGTTTTACTGTTGGTAAAGAACCTCAGAAGCGTTATGATGAGGACGTTGAAAAGGGTAAAGTCATTGAAACAGACCCTGCAGAGAGTACAGAGCGTATAAAAGGTACGGAAATTGATTTAATCGTAAGTCTTGGAGTAGAAACGACGAAAGTGGAAGATTATAGAGGACAGCAAATCAGCCAAGTTAAATCAATATTAGAGGGTGGTAAATTTTCAGACCCAGATATTAGTTGGGTGCATTCAACAGAACGAGAAGGAACAATTATTGATCAAGAGCCTAAACCTCAAGAAGAGGTAATCGCTAAAGATACAAAGATGAAATTTACGGTAAGCGCAGGTATACAAATGGTTACCGTAGGTAATGTTGTGAATTACACGAAGGCTGAAATGGATGAGTATGTAAGAAGTAAAGGCTTAAAATGGAGTATTGCCCGTGAAGACTATCATAATACAGTAGCTGCCGGAAGTGTTATTTCCCAATTGACAAGAGCTGGGACTGAAGTTGAACCAGGCTCTACAATAGCTGTTGTTATAAGTAAAGGACCTGCCGAAAAACCTGTAAAAACTGTGGTGAAAACTGTGCATGTGGAAATACCATATGAACCAACAGAGGAAGGTATGGAGCAATCTATTCGTATTGAAATTCAAGATAAAGACCATACAATGTCAACAGCTGCCGATAAATTTACTATTACGGCTAATAAACCGTATAAAATACAGCTTGTCATTGAAGAGGGCAAAGTAGGCGCATATAAAATTATACGTGATTCGCAAATTATTGAGGAAGACAGTTTCAATTTTGATGATGTTAAATAAGGGGGAATTGGATGGCGCAAGGCCAAATACGTAAAGCATTAAGCGGTTATTACTATGTATATGATGGAGAACAACTAATACAATGTCGAGGACGTGGGGTTTTTCGCAATCGCGGGGAATCCCCACTCGTTGGCGACAATGTAGAATACACTCTGGAAACAGAGGGATCAGACGGTACTATTCAAAAAATTATGGAACGCCAAAATGAATTAGTACGTCCTCCAATTGCCAATATTGATCAAGGGATTTTGGTGTTTTCTGTAAAGGAACCTAATTTTAATACAATTTTACTGGATCGTTTCTTAGTTGTTTTAGAGTCATTTCATGTTCATCCGATTATTTGTTTAACAAAGATGGATTTGCTAGAAGATCATGAACGCGAGGAATTGCAAAGCTATATAGCAGATTATGAAAGCATGGATTATACAGTGCTACAAACCTATAAAGGTGAGGAAGAATTAGTTGATCGTCTACAACCTATTTTAAAGGGAAAAAGTTCCGTGTTAGCAGGGCAATCTGGAGTTGGGAAATCTACACTACTTAATACATTGATTCCAGATTTAAATTTGAAAACCGGAATTATTTCACAAAGCTTAGGGCGAGGAAAACATACGACTCGCCATGTCGAATTAATCGAGGTATGTGACGGCTTATTAGCAGATACTCCAGGATTTAGTTCGTTTGATTTTGATGAAATAGAAAAAGAAGAATTAGGCGCATGCTTCCCTGAAATGGCCCGTATGGCAGATGATTGTAAATTTAGAGGCTGTTTACACTTAAAGGAGCCAAAATGTGCAGTAAAGGCAGCTGTTGAGGCGGGAGAAATTCGTGACTATCGTTATAAACACTACAAACAATTTATGCAAGAAATTATGGATCGAAAGCCGAGGTATTAATGATGATACAAATAGCACCATCAATTTTAGCAGCGAACTTTGCTAAATTAGGAGAAGAAGTTAAAGAAGTAGAAAAGGCAGGGGCACAGCTTATTCATATCGATGTTATGGATGGTCATTTTGTGCCAAATATTTCTTTTGGCTCTATTGTATTAGACGCCATTCGTCCTTTAACTGATTTACCACTAGACGTTCATTTGATGATCGAAAATCCTGATCAATATATTGAACAATTCGCCAATGCAGGAGCAGACTATATTACGGTGCATGTAGAAGCTTGCCGCCATTTACACCGTACAATTCAATTAATTCGCTCGTATGGAGTCAAACCTGGTGTTGTATTAAATCCACATACACCAATAGAATCTATTCAACACATTTTAGAAGATATTGATATGGTGTTGTTCATGACAGTGAATCCAGGGTTTGGTGGGCAAAAATTCATTCATTCTGTTGTGCCAAAAATTGAAGCATTAGCAGCTATTATTAAAGAACGTAATCTCGATATTGCTATAGAGATTGATGGTGGTATTAATGCAGAGACTATTATTCCTTGTGCCAAAGCAGGAGCAACAATTTTTGTAGCTGGTTCCGCTATTTATAGTAAAGAAGATCGTACCGCGGCCCTACAGGAAATTTTAGCTGCTGGTGAGGCTGCGATTCAAGGATGACAGTAGTCGTTGTTTGTGCAGGTGGGCCAAGAGCGGAACTCTGTTCATTTAGCCCGTATAAAGAACAAAGTGATGTGTTATTTATCGGAGCAGACCGAGGAGCGCTATATTTAATCGAGCAAGGAATCACACCGCATGCCATAGTAGGAGATTTTGATTCACTATCGCAAGAGAAATACAAGCTGGTGATGGCACATACAAATGATAGACAACGATTCCAGGAAGAAAAAGATGAAACGGATACGGACTTAGCGTTATTAAAAGCTTTGACCTATACACCGCTAGAAATTGTACTTACAGGTGTTACAGGTGGTCGTTTAGATCATTATGAGGCAGCAGTTCGTTCGATTTATCGGTTACAAAAAGAGCATCCGCAGGTAGTATTGAAGATTATTAATTATGCAAATATGTTGCAATTTTTAATGCCGGGCAAGCACTTCATTGAAGCAGACGAACAATACCGTTATTTGTCTTTCTTTGCACATGAAGAGCCGATTAAAGATGTGACATTAAGGCATGTAAAATATGAAACAACAAATGAAGAAATCTCTCTTGGTACATCTCGCTTTACAAGTAATGAAATAATAGGGAATTCAGGGTCTATATCTTTCTCGCAAGGCATATGTTTAATGATAAGAAGCATAGATTAGCGTAAGGGGGAGAGAGTCCTGAAAGTATATACGTTCCAGCTGCCGAAATTTGTAAGTAGTATTACGCGTACATGTATCAACATTTTTAAAAAAGAAAAGAAAGTAAAAAAATCCGACTAACACTAGTCGGATTTTTACTTTTTGGGAAATAAATGTATCTGCGAAATTAATGTAGCATGTAAAAAAATATGGTGCTTCAGCAAAGCGAGGGGTTGATTTCCGTTCCGACTGGGCGCTTTCCTGGGGGCGTCCGATGAGCCGCTTCACTCGCGTTGCTCGCTCCAGGGTCTCGGGCCAACACGAGGTTGGTCACGAAGGCGTTATCACAGGACGTGATGGTTTTAGCCTTCGTTCCTCTATTGCTGATCCCCAAGGAGTCGCCCAGTCTCCACTCCAATCAACAACTTCACATAGCATGCGACAGCAACAACAAATGGACAATCACATCACTGTTAGTAGTTACTCTGTTCAAATAAGGTGAGTAGCTATACCGTTCATTTTTGACATGCATAAAATTGATAAAAGATGAAGATTGTTAATTTCTGCAGATTGTTGTACTGCTATGTAATGAAAGCCGCTAGGAATTACTATGAGAAGTAATTTCTAGCGGCATAGTCATTTTATTATATAAATATTCACAAAGGCGGTTGGTAGTTTGCCTAGTTATTGAGACAGAAAAAAATCGATTTTGCGCCAAATGCGAAAATCGATTTTTTGGAAGCGACGATTAAACGCGCTCGATTTTACCTGATTTTAATGCACGAGTAGAAACCCATACACGTTTTGGTTTACCGTCTACTAAGATACGAACTTTTTGAAGGTTAGCACCCCAAGAACGTTTGCTAGCGTTCATAGCGTGGGAACGGTTGTTACCAGTACGAGCTTTACGCCCAGTGATTACACATTGTTTTGGCATGTTGTATTCCCTCCTTACTGTTAATGCTGAAAGATTATTATTTCAGTTCGGTATTTCACATACCATAATAATTTAACATACGATGACGTTCAGTGCAATAGTTTTCACATAACCTTTCAAGAAAAAAACCTTTACAGACAAAAAGTACTTGTTAAATAATGGTTGTTGATTTCTAGGTGTTACAATTCCTGGTATATAGTAGCTCGATTTTAACCCGCACTAACTGCACGCCCGATTTGTATGTAATATATAGAAATAAAATAGTTTTTTAATTAGGCTCGTTGAATTAAAGTACCCACCTATCAGCATAATGGATAGATGGGTACTTAAGTGGTCTTTATGTTTATTTTGAACTTCTATGAATAAAAAATTTATATATTTTTTTGAAGACGAAAAGCATACCCAATCCCTTTGTTTGAATTAAAACTAAATGACCTAAATATTTTGGTGTATCCATGAACGTAACTTTTCAGGGTAGAAAGGTCGTTCGTCAGGATCTGTGTAGTAACCTTTCGTCATGTAAAGATTGTCACCTTCATATCTTGGATATACATGAAGATGATAATGCCACACATCTTGATTTCCCGCAGGTTCATTATGCTGCCGAGTAGAAATCCCATCACAACCGTATGTATTTTTCATTGCAAATGCTGTTAATTGAGCAACACGATGGATTTCAGTAGCCATTTCTGCTAGAAGTTCATATATATTTTCAAAATGTTCGTTCGGAACAACTAGAACATGTCCTTTATTGTTCGGCCACCATTTACTCGCAATAAATGCTGTTACATGTTTATTTTGATAAATAATGTCTTTTTGTTTTGTACCATTATTTTGTTTTTCTTTCCCTGATACAATCCGACAAAATGGACACTCATAATTTTTTGGCTTATGAGAATACAACTTAGCACACCACCATTTCCTTATGTATATAAATATTGAAATATTTATCAATACTTTTATTATATAAGGAAATCAGAAAGAGGGTATGAAAATAAAATTTCTACGCCACCTTTAAAATCTTTATTATCTTTAATGACTTTAATATTTTTTAAACATTTTATGAATATATAGATGCCTAGAATGTTGTTCAGTAAGGAAAAATTCCGCACCGTGCTACTCTATTTCTTGATGGTGAGCGTCGAGCCACTTCTGCCGTAACAGTACGATGACACTTCATTTTCGCAGAAAACATTGATTGCTTCCGCTACGTTACATTTCGCTTTCGCACAGACAAAACCCAGTTGTTGCCCTGACGCCCCCGGAAAACGCCCAGTCGGAACGAAAATCAACCCCTTGCTTTGCCGAAGAATCATTTTTTTTACATAACATTTTCATTTCATTGAAACAATAGTTTTACAAAAAACATGGAAGCTGATTTTTGAAATAAAGCATCAGCTTTTTTATTTTTTTGAGAATATTTTATGCAGCGAAGTGAAATGCCTTCTATAAAGTTTTGTTTTTGACTACATGAAACCTGCCTAGCAATATGGTAGGTTTTTTGAGCTTTTTTAAAGGTCGAGCTAATCTTGTTCAATTTTCAACGATTTTGCAAAGACTACTTGTATTTTTCATTATTTAGACGATAAATAAAGGACAAATTATTGCAAGATTGTTTATTAGGAGCGGAAGTTATGGGAAATCAAGAAGAGCTAGCTCTCTCTATACAAAAAGAAATGGTTCAATTTAATTTAAAACGCATGCGAACAGTAGCATGGACATTGATGTATATATCAGCCATTATTACAATTATTCATTATGGCGAGGTCTTCTTTGTGAAAACAGAAAGAGCGATGGTGCCAGCTTATATAGCCATCCACACTATATTGTTTTATCTAGATCTAGCGGTGTTATTATTTGTGAAAGAAAAGAAACTTAAGGTTACATCCCTTAATTTACGAAAATACGAAACGATCTTACTTGCTTACATCTATACAATATTGTTATTAATTACTGTCATAACCGTAATGGACGTTTATTTCTTTAAACATACGGCTCTTTATGAGGTGTTGTTTTTATTGATTTGCACTGTTTTTGCTATCCCTTTCCTGAAAATTTTTTGGATTATGTTAATAACAGTGTCGCCAATTTTAATAAGTGCTTATTTGAGTGTTGGAATATCAGGTGAAAGCATTAAAATATTTTTACCGATGTGTCTTATTATTCCCATAGGGCTAATGATTCAGCGTCATACTTATAAAGTTCAAAGTAAAATTACGAAGCAACATATTTTATTACAAGAAGAAATGAAAAAATCTAAGAATTTGTCAAAATTATTAGCTGAGAAAAATAATGAACTATCAGAGCAAGTGCTTCGGGACACGTTGACAAATTTGCCTAATCGACGAGCCTTTAATAATAAATTGACACAAATAGGGCAACAACTTAGTAAACCAACATCTTTATCGGTCATGATGATTGATATTGATTTCTTTAAAAATTTAAATGATTATTACGGTCATTTACAGGGTGACGAAGCATTGATAAAGGTGGCTGCTCTATTAGAGGAAATTGCAGAAAAGTATAATGCATTTGCAGCGCGGTGGGGAGGCGAAGAGTTTGTAATCGTTAGTCAGCATGCCGCAAAGTTTTCAGAGCATGTTTGTGAGGAAATTTTAGAGGAAGTACGCAACTTAAATATTCGTCATGAACGTTCGGAAGTAGCTGATATTGTAACAGTCAGCATCGGGATGTGTCATGCCAAAATTTCAAATAGCGAGCAACTGAAAATATGCTGTGAATTAGCTGATCAAGCACTATACACAGCAAAACAAAACGGTCGTAATAACTTTTACTGCAAAAGTGGAAATTTCGATGAAGATGTATGTTTACCTTTTTAATGTCAGTAAAACGTTGATACAATGCGCTTTCATGCCTTCTAAGGTTGCTTAATGCATAACGAAAGTGTTACAATATCATTTAGTCAAAAAGAGCCAAGGGGGCATTTCTATGTCAATTGAATTAAACAATGAATTCGGCCAAATTGATATTTCAACAGATGTACTTGCACAAATAGCTGGTGGCGCTGCTGTAGAATGCTACGGTATTGTTGGCATGGCATCTAAACATCAAATTCGTGATGGTCTAACTGATATTTTACGTAAAGAAAATTTTGCAAAAGGTGTTGTTATTCGAAAACAGAACGACGATTTACATATTGATATGTACATTATTGTTAGTTACGGGACAAAAATTTCGGAAGTTGCTTATCAAGTACAATCGAAAGTGAAATATACAGTGGATAAAACATTAGGTATGAGCGTGAAATCTGTCAATATCTTTGTGCAGGGCGTTCGTGTAGCGAATGATTAAGAGGAGGAACTAATTCTAATGCAGTCTTTAGACGGAATAAAGTTTGCAGAAATGGTGCAAATGGGTGCTCATCACCTATTCCAAAATGCAAATTATGTTGATTCATTAAATGTATTTCCAGTACCAGATGGTGATACAGGAACGAATATGAACTTATCGATGACATCTGGGGCAAAGGAAACGGAGCAGTATGCGTCAGAACATATCGGCAAAACAGCTCAAGCTTTATCAAAAGGTTTACTTATGGGAGCACGCGGAAATTCAGGCGTTATTTTATCGCAGTTATTCCGTGGCTTTGGTAAATCGATCGAAAAAGAAGCGACAATTGATGCCAAGGGCTTTGCCGGTGCCTTCCAAGCAGGTGTAGAAACTGCTTATAAAGCAGTAATGAAGCCAGTTGAAGGAACAATTTTAACGGTTGCACGTGAAGCGGCGAAAAAAGGTGTAGAAGTGGCAGAAACTGAAACCGATATCATTGCAGTGATGGAAGCATTTACTGCTGAAGCACAGGCTTCGTTGCAACGTACGCCTGAACTTCTTCCTGTTCTAAAAGAAGTCGGTGTTGTAGATAGTGGCGGTCAGGGTCTTCTATTTGTGTATGAAGGATTTTTAGCATCTTTAAAGGGCGAGCCATTACCGGTGAAAAATGAAGCAACTTTAGATGATTTAATTAATGCAGAACATCATAGAGCACAAGATTTCATGAATACTGTGGATATTGAATTTGGTTATTGTACAGAAATCATGGTACGTTTTGAAGAAGGAAAAGAGCCATTTAGCGAAGAACAATTCCGCAATGAATTAAATCCTCTAGGTGATTCTTTACTCGTTATTTCAGATGAAGAAATTGCAAAAGTGCATATTCATTCTGAACAACCAGGCGCTGTTTTAGCAATGGGTCAAAAATATGGTAGTCTTATTAAAATTAAAGTCGACAATATGCGTGAACAGCATTCTGCCATTGTTGGTGAGGATCATAAAGCTCCTTCTTCAGCTAAAAAAGCAGAAAAGCACCCATATGCAATTGTAACGATTGCAATGGGCGAGGGAGTTGCTGAATTACTTCGTTCAATTGGTGCCTCTTATGTTATTGAAGGCGGTCAAACAATGAACCCTTCAACTGAAGATATTGTGAAGGCAGTACAAGAAATTGGTGCTGAAAAAGTATTGATTTTACCAAATAACAAAAATATCGTGATGGCAGCAGAACAAGCAGTAGAGCTTTTAGATATAGAAGCGGCTGTAGTTCCAACGAAAACAATCCCTCAAGGTATGGCGGCAATTTTATCGTTTAATCCAGAAGCGGCAGTTGAAATGAACCAAGCAACAATGACAGAAGCCTTCGCAAATGTTAAAACTGGCCAAGTAACTTATGCAGTTCGAGATACATCTATTGATGGTGTGGAAATTCATAAGGATGATTTCATGGCTCTTGCAGAAGGGAAAATTGTATTATCTACTCCAGCATTAAAAGATGCTGCTGAGAAGGTGATTACTGATTTGGTGGATGAAGATGCAGAAATTGTAACAGTCATCTATGGTGAGGATACAACCGAAGAAAATGCCTCAGAATTAGTGAAATTCATTGAAGAGAATTATCCAGAGGTTGAAGTAGAGTTATTTAATGGTAAACAAGGATTATATCCATATATTATTTCAGTAGAATAATTCACTCTACTTTGCGCATAAGTAGACAAAGCAGTGCACAAGCCGTGTACTGCTTTTGTTTATGGTACAAGGAGAATAGGGGATAATAAACGAGTTAAATTAGCTAAAAATAAATGATTTGATGTATGCATCCAGTGGACACTGAACTTGGAAATACTGGAATATCAGCATTTTGAAATTATTGTGTATACGGAGTAGACAAAAGTTAATCTATATTTCCGTTGTGTAAATTATAGTCGTGTAAATTTTCTGAAAGTTGATAAAGAAGTGCTTTACTTTTATAGTAACTATCAAGCATGATATAAATAAAAAATCGATATTATTATATGGATAGAATAGAGGGATGTTATTATGAAGTTTACTTCAGTATTTGATATTATTGGACCAGTGATGATTGGGCCTTCTTCTTCTCATACGGCAGGTGCCGCACGAATTGGACGCGTTGCCAGAGATTTATTTGGAAGACAACCAAAATGGGCGAAAATCCACTTATATGGTTCGTTTGCTGAAACGTATAAAGGACATGGAACAGATGTAGCTTTGGTAGGGGGCCTATTAAATTACGATACATTCGATGAGCGGATCAAAACAGCTTTTGCCGATGCAGAAAAGGCAGGGTTAGATTATGAGTTTATCCCAGAAACAGCAAATATGGAGCATCCGAATACAGCTCGCCTTGTAATTGGCGATGATGAAGGAGAGATGTCTGTCGTTGGTATTTCTATCGGTGGCGGTAAAATTGAAGTGAGTGAGGTGAATGGCTTCAAGCTACGTCTAACTGGAGGCATGCCAGCAATTCTTGTTGTCCATGATGATCGTGCAGGCTGTATTGCCAATGTGGCAAATTGCTTGGCGATGCATGCAGTCAACATTGGGCATATGGAGGTTTCTCGTATTGAACGTGGTTTAACAGCCCTTATGGTGATAGAAATCGATCAAAACATCGAGGAAAAAGTATTACAACAAATTTCTTTAATACCACATATTTCGAAGGTTTCTAAAATTAATAACTAAGGAGGTGCCCCAATATGGACGTATTGTTTCATAATGTTCGTGAACTAGTTGAACGAGCGGAGCAAGAAGGAAAACTAATTTCTGAAATTATGATAGAGCAGGAAATGTTAATAACTGGACGCACAAGAGAAGAAATTATACAGCAAATGGACAATAATTTAACGGTGATGGAAGAAGCTGTTGAAAGAGGCTTGAAGGGTGTAAAATCTGTAACAGGCTTAACGGGCGGTGACGCAGTATTGCTTCAAAATTATATTGCGCAAGGCAAATCACTGTCGGGGGATTTATTACTAGACGCGGTGAGTAAGGCTGTTGCAACAAACGAAGTTAATGCAGCTATGGGTACAATTTGTGCTACTCCAACTGCGGGTTCTGCTGGGGTTGTACCAGGGACATTGTTCGCGGTAAAGAACAAGCTAAATCCGACGCGTGAGCAAATGATTCGTTATTTATTCACATCGGGTGCTTTCGGCTTCGTTGTTGCTAATAATGCTTCGATTTCAGGTGCCGCTGGAGGCTGTCAAGCAGAGGTTGGCTCAGCTGCTGGCATGGCAGCGGCTGCGATTGTAGAGATGGCTGGTGGTACGCCTCAGCAATGTTCAGAAGCATTTGCTATTACATTGAAAAATATGCTAGGGCTTGTTTGTGACCCGGTAGCGGGATTAGTAGAGGTTCCTTGTGTTAAGCGAAATGCTATGGGAGCGGCAAATTCCCTTGTGGCAGCGGATATGGCACTTGCAGGGGTCACAAGTCGCATCCCGTGTGACGAAGTGATTGGTGCGATGTACCGAATTGGACAATCTATGAGTCCGAATTTAAAAGAAACTGCACGTGGAGGACTTGCTGCAACACCAACAGGCAAAGCTATTAGCAGAGCCATTTTTGATAATGGCAATTTAGAAAGTATCAAGTCACTTCAAAAATAAAAATATTCAACACGCTTTTCCTAAGTGGAAGGCGTGTTTTTTTGAGGTTCTACATGGTGTAGGTGAAAATGTAAGGCATAATGGTGAAATAGTTCGGGAGGGTAGTTTTGACAAAGAGAGTTTTGCCAACAATGTTCATTTGTTCTAGTTTGCGATTTACAACAATTAATAATCCTCTTCATAATTGAAATTGGGTCATTTTTTAATTGATGTTGCATTAAAATTTGGACACTTTCTAAAAAGTAACTTACCCGCATTCATCTCACCACTTATAGAGGTAGGAGACTTTTGTAACTGCCGTTTCACTTACATTACATAAAAGATTTGTACCTGTCACTATGCTTTCGATACAATAAACATTCACTGATAGAAGTTAAAACGAACGCCGTGTATATAAGTTGATTGGAGTGGAGGCTGGGCGACTCCTTGGGGATTAGCGTCACAGATGAGACCCTGCAGCGAAGCGAAGCGGCTCATCGGACGCCCCCAGGAAAGCGCCCAGCCGGAACGGAAATCAACCACGCTTTATGGTGATGAGTCAAGAATATGGAGTATCACCAAGAAAATGTATTGGGATGAAAAAGTGATTATTCATGCGATATAATTAACTATTAATCAATTGAATTGCTATCTTACTGAAAATGAAAAGTTATATAATGATATTGAATATATAAAATGCTTAGTATGTTTTATTCAAAAGTGTTAAATGCAAACAACATTATTATGAAAGCTAAGAGTAATCGTAAGAAAGGGGAAAACTCATATGCTGAAAAATAGTATGGTTATACGAATGACTATAGGTAAAGTACTTGTGGTGAAAAACTTTGGAGGAGCTGTCGTGCAAGGTGACTGATCTAACGAATCCCGTTACTGAATTAAAGGGAATCGGGAAAGAAACAGCAGGGCATTTAGAGGCATTGGGCATCGAGACGATTGCGGATTTGTTATGGACATTTCCGCATCGACATGAGGATTTTCGTTTAAAGGATTTAGCACAAACACCACATAATGAACGTGTCACAGTTGAGTGTAAAGTTGAACGTGAACCGACAGTACTGTTTTTAGGTCGCAATAAATCACGATTACAAGTCACGGTGCTGGCAGGTCGACATTTAGTTAAGGTTGTTTTTTTTAATCAAGGCTATTTGAAGCAAAAGCTTGTACCGGGAGCTATTATAACCGTTACGGGAAAATGGGACCGTGGCAGACAAGTAATCAATGGAACGTCTGTAACGTTTGGCCCTAAGACAGATCAAGTTGACTTTGAACCTGTTTATAGTCTAAAAGGTTTGATTCCACAAAAGCGTTTTCGTAAATATATGCGACAAGCATTAGATGAGTTTGGTGCAGAGATACCGGATGCTGTTCCGCAGCATTTACAAGCCGATTATAAGCTTGCTACAATGCGTGAAGGGCTTGAGGGAATTCATTTCCCTGTTGATGCTGGGCATGCGAAACAGGCTAGAAGACGTTTTGCCTATGAAGAGTTACTAAACTTTCAAGTACGTATTCAAGCGTTACGTAAAATTAGGAAAGATAGTGAGCGCGGTACAGTTATACAGTTTGATTTGCAAAAGTTACGTGCTTTTATTGCGTCATTACCCTATGAATTAACAGGTGCGCAAAAACGCGTTGTCAATGAAATTTGTAAAGATTTGAAAGAGCCACATCGTATGAACCGCTTACTTCAAGGTGATGTAGGGTCGGGGAAAACAGTTGTTGCGGCAATATGTTTATATGCTGCTGTAACTGCTGGTTTTCAAGGGGCGTTAATGGCGCCGACGGAAATTTTAGCTGAGCAGCATGCTGAAAATTTAAAGGAATGGTTTGAGCCGTTTGGCGTACGTGTAGCTTTACTATCAGGATCGACGAAAGCAAAGGAGCGTCGTTTACTTTTAGAAGAACTGGCAAACGGAGACATAGATATTTTAATTGGTACACATGCGCTAATTCAGCCTGATGTTGTTTTTTACAAACTTGGTTTTGTTATAACAGATGAACAGCATCGTTTTGGTGTAGAGCAGCGTAGAATATTGCGTGATAAAGGGGAAAATCCAGATGTACTCTTTATGACGGCGACACCAATCCCGCGTACACTCGCGATTACAGCATTTGGAGAAATGGATGTTTCAATGATTGATGAAATGCCAGCGGGGCGTAAGCAAATTGAAACGCATTGGATGAAAAAAGAGCAATTTGGCTCTGTTATGTCAAAGCTAGAATTAGAGCTTGCTGCAGGTAGACAGGCTTATGCTATTTGTCCACTAATCGAGGAATCAGACAAGCTGGATGTACAAAATGCTGTAGAAATCTATGAGCAACTTGCAACATATTTTAATGGGCGTTACAATGTCGGATTAATGCATGGTCGCCTATCAGCGGATGAAAAAGACGCTGTCATGCGAGCCTTTAGTGAGGGAACTATTCATGTGCTCGTGTCTACAACTGTTGTCGAGGTAGGAGTTAACGTACCGAATGCAACTTTTATGATTATTTATGACGCTGAACGCTTCGGCTTAGCACAGTTGCATCAGCTACGTGGGCGTGTTGGGCGTGGTGAACATCAGTCATATTGTGTGTTACTAGCAGATCCAAAATCCGATGAAGGTAAAGAGCGAATGCAGTCGATGACGGAAACGAATGATGGCTTCCGCCTAGCTGAAAAGGATTTGGAATTACGTGGTCCAGGTGATTTCTTTGGGCGTAAACAAAGTGGTTTGCCTGATTTTAAAGTAGCGGATTTAGTGCACGATTATCGCATACTAGAAACTGCGAGAAAAGATGCAACGGATATGCTTGAGACGGATGCTTTTTGGCATGATGATGAGTACAAATATTTGCGTGAAATGCTTGAAAATTCAGGTGTTTTACAAGGGGACCGCTTCGATTAACTGAATCTTTGATGCTCAATTAGGAATGTGAGCGCTTGTTTTAAAAACAAGTCTTGCATTCTTTTTTTATACTCTATATACTGATATTAGTACCAAGTGCTAATAACAACTAAAAAGGTGGCGAATGATGTTGAGACGAACGAAAAAAGAGCGACAGCGACAATTATCCGAAACGATAGCTGATAATCCATTCGTCACAGATGAACAGCTAGCAACACAGTTTCAGGTTAGTGTCCAAACAATTCGTTTAGATCGTATGGAATTATCTATTCCGGAATTACGAGAACGAATTAAAGATGTTGCTTCGAAAACCTATGAAAATGAAGTTAAATCACTACCGATTGATGAAGTGATCGGAGAAATAATTGATATTGAATTGGATAATCGTGCATTATCTATTTTTGACGTAAAAGAAGAACATGTTTTTCAGCGCAATGGCATCGCACGTGGACATCATTTGTTTGCACAGGCAAACTCATTAGCGGTAGCAGTAATTGACGACGAACTAGCGTTAACAGTACATTCTAACATTACCTTTGTGAAACCTGTTAGAGCTGGAGATCGTGTTATTACAAAAGCGATCGTTATCGGACGTGATGAAAAAAATCATCGTACAAAAGTAGAGTTAACGTCCACTGTTAACGGTGAAACAGTTTTTGTTGGTGAATTTGATATGTACCGCACGAAAGGTAAAGGTGAACAACAATGAAATTAGCGCTTGATGGAATGGGTGGAGACAACGCACCAAAATCAGTTATTGAAGGTGCGTTATTAGCATTAGAGCAAATTCCAGATTTAGAAATTCAATTATATGGTCAGCAGCAAAAGCTTGAACCATTTTTAAAAATACATGATCGATTAACTGTAGTACAGTGTGATGAAGTTGTCGAAGGAACAGACGATCCAGCACGTGCTGTTCGTCGTAAAAAGGATTCATCCATGGCACGCATGATGGATGCGGTTGAAGAAGGAAAGGCGGATGCTTGTCTTTCAGCGGGTAATACAGGTGCTTTAATGGCAGGAGGCTTATTTAAAGTAGGACGTATTGAAGGGATTGCTAGACCTGCTCTAGCCACTACACTTCCTACTTTAGATGGTAAGGGCTTTTTAATGCTCGATTTAGGGGCAAATGCGGACGCACGACCTGAGCATTTATTGCAATATGCGATTATGGGCGATATTTATGCGAAAAAGGTAGGTGGCTTACAAAAGCCACGTATCGGCTTATTGAATATCGGTACTGAAGATAAAAAAGGGAATGAATTAACGAAGGCAGCTTTTGGCTTATTAAAAGAAGCTGATTTAAATTTTATTGGTAATGTTGAAGCTCGAGATTTACTTGAAGGGGTAGCGGATGTTGTTGTAACAGATGGCTTTACAGGTAATATGGTGCTGAAATCGATCGAAGGTACTGCTGGCGCGTTATTTTCAATGCTAAAAGAAGCGTTTATGTCTTCAACAAAAACGAAAATTTCGGCAGCACTTATGAAAAATAATTTACGTGACCTAAAAAATAAAATGGATTACACAGAATACGGTGGTGCAGGCTTGTTTGGTTTGCAAGCACCTGTCATTAAGGCGCACGGCTCATCCAATGCCAAAGCAATATACAGTGCAATTCGCCAAGCAAATACGATGGTTGAGCATACAGTCATCTCGACGATTACAGATACAGTACGTCACTTAGAAATTGATTAACTTATTTCAGCGGGTGTCCAAACACCCACTGAAATAGAGGAACTCAGTCTAAGAACGCCACGTCCTGTGGCAATTTATGTGTGCGAAAGCGAAGCGACAGCAATAGGGTTTTATCTGTGCGAAAGCGCAGCGTCAGCAACAACACACGACTGAGTGACCAACATCATGTTGGCCTAAAGCCTCCGGCGGACGCAAATTAGGCCGAGGCATAATTGATTAAAAAGGGGATTAATAAAAAATGACGAAAATAGCATTTATTTTTCCAGGACAAGGTTCTCAAGTAGTTGGGATGGGGCAAGAGTTTATTGAGAATGCGGCAGAAAGTAAAGCATTTTATGAGCGTGCAAATCAATCGCTTGGCTTTGAGCTATCTAAGCTGATGTTAGAGGGACCAGCTGAGGAGCTCACATTGACTTACCATGCACAGCCGGCACTCTTAACTACTGGTGTAATGGTTGCAGAAAAATTACGTGCGGCAGGTATAACACCAAATTTTGCAGCTGGACATTCACTTGGAGAATATGGTGCATTAGTAATCGCTGGTGTGCTCTCGTTCGAGGATGCAGTTTCTGTTGTGCATAAGCGGGGGCTTTATATGAATGAAGCTGTACCTGCAGGGCAAGGTGCTATGGCAGCTATTCTGGGGATGGAGCTTGAGGCACTGCATGAAGTAACTGAAAAAGTATCTGCAGCAGGTGAGCCAGTTCAGGTAGCGAATGTAAACTGTCCAGGGCAAATCGTTATTTCTGGTACAAAAGAAGGCGTTGAAAAGGCTTCTTTAGCGGCAAAAGAAGCTGGTGCAAAACGAGCAATTCCTTTAGTTGTTAGTGGTCCATTCCATTCAGAGCTAATGCGACCATCATCTGAAAAATTAAAAGCAGCGTTGGCTGATATATCATTATCAGCTCCACAAATTCCTGTAATCGGCAATGTAATGGCGAAAGGATTAGAGGATGTTCCAGCTGTTCAGCATGAATTAGTAGAACAAGTATATAGCGCTGTGCAATGGGAAGCATCTGTGGGTGAAATGATTGCGCAAGGTGTGGATGTCTTTATTGAGTGTGGACCAGGCAAAGTATTAAGTGGATTAGTGAAAAAAATCGACCGATCTGTTGCAACATACTGCGTTTATGATGAAGCATCATTAGAGGCTGTACTAGAAGCGGCGAAGGAGTGGACAATTAATGCGTAAATTAGAGGGTAAAGTAGCTGTTGTAACGGGTGCTTCACGTGGAATAGGAAGATCTATTGCATTAAAGCTTGCTGACGAGGGTGCTAAAGTTGTCGTTAACTACAGCGGTTCACAGGCGAAGGCAGAGGAAGTTGTCGCGGCGATTCAAGAGAATGGCGGCGAGGCAATAGCCGTACAAGCGAGTGTTTCAAAAACAGAGGAAGTTTCAGCATTAATGGATGTAGCGGTGAAAACATTCGGCTCGCTTGATATTTTAGTCAATAATGCGGGCATTACGCGTGATAACTTGTTAATGCGTATGAAAGAAGATGAATGGGACGCTGTGCTAGATACGAACTTAAAAGGTGTTTTCCTTTGTACGAAAGCAGTAACACGTCAAATGATGAA
Organism: Lysinibacillus sp. NPDC056185; assembly: GCF_047737915.1. Taxonomy (NCBI): domain Bacteria; kingdom Bacillati; phylum Bacillota; class Bacilli; order Caryophanales; family Bacillaceae; genus Lysinibacillus; species Lysinibacillus sp. NPDC056185. The sequence goes on along the minus strand of NZ_JBLLLQ010000004.1, from coordinate 241,978 downwards.
GCAACGTGCAGGCCGTATCATCAATATTTCATCGATTGTCGGTGTAGCTGGTAATGCAGGGCAAGCTAACTATGTAGCTGCAAAAGCCGGTGTTATTGGGTTAACTAAAACAACTGCAAAGGAATTAGCATCACGTAATATTTTAGTAAATGCAATTGCACCAGGCTTTATAGAAACTGAAATGACTGAGCAACTACCAGAAGATCTAAAGCAAGGTATGCTTACGCAAATTCCTCTAGCAAAACTTGGGCAGCCTGAGGATATTGCAAAGGCCGTAGCTTTTCTAGCTTCAGATGATGCTAACTATATGACAGGTCAAACGTTACATATAGATGGCGGTATGGTAATGTAATTTCAATTAGTCATAGATAATGATTTTTTGTATAATCATTGAGGGGAGGTGAATGTTTTGTCTACAGTATTAGAACGCGTAACAAAAGTAATCGTGGACCGTTTAGGTGTTGAAGAAAGTGAAGTTACACTAGAAGCTTCTTTCCGTGATGATTTAGGTGCTGACTCATTAGACGTAGTTGAGCTTGTAATGGAGCTTGAAGACGAATTCGATATGGAAATTTCTGATGAAGATGCTGAGAAAATCTCAACAGTTGGTTCTGCAATTTCATACATCGAAAGTAAATTAAACTAATCCGTTTAACTTTATTGAGCAGAAATTAATCACCTCTATCGGTGTTGACATGAATGCGGTCATTATACAATAAATGTTTATGATTAAATAAAGTTAAAGCCTTTAGCAGAAGTTACTCATGCTTTACTTCAGTGGAAGAGCAGATACTATGCTGAGGTGTATTTAAAAAGGGGACGAAATGGTTCGTTTAGCGAACCATGATCGTCCTCTTTTTTATCTTTATTCAGTAGAAGACACTCACTTGTGAAGGTGGTAAGAAGAATACAATAGTCGTTCCTTTTTAGTGAGTGTCCTAACACCTACTGATATTAAGGAACTCAGTCTAAGAACGCCACGTCCTGTGGCGACGACTGAGTAACCAACATCACGTTGGCCTAAAGCCATCGGACGCATTGTTTATCTGCGCGAAAGCGAAGCGTCAGCGGCAAATGTTTCCTGCGCGAAAGCGAAGCGTCAGCGGCAAATGTTTCCTGCGCGAAAGCGAAGCGTCAGCGGCAATTACGCCAAGGTGAAATTGGCCTTGAAAAAAATAATTTCCAAAACATTGTATTTAAGCCGAAATACTTTTGCATAAATGCCTTGAAAAAGGTACACTTAAACGGTAGAAACTATTAGGAAGGCAGATTGTTCAATGGCTATGAAAAGAAAAGGAACTATGCAGAAATCTGGCGTGCTTCCTGAAAAAGTACGCAATCAATTCGAGCTGTTACAGCATGAATTAAATATCACATTTATTAATAAAAATTTATTGTATCAAGCATTCACACATTCATCTTATGTGAATGAGCATCGCCGTAAATTGTTTACGGATAATGAGCGTCTTGAATTTTTAGGAGACGCAGTACTTGAACTGTCTGTTTCTAAATACCTTTTTGAGAAATACTCTCATATGAGTGAGGGTGAACTGACGAAGCTACGAGCATCCATAGTATGTGAGCCTTCACTTGTTATCTTTGCAAATGAATTAGGCTTTGGTCGCTTTGTATTACTTGGAAAAGGTGAGGAATTAACAGGTGGACGGGAACGCCCAGCGTTACTTGCAGATGTATTTGAGTCATTTGTAGGTGCCCTTTATTTAGATCAAGGCTTACAAACGGTTGTGTGCTTTTTAGAACGAATCGTATTCCCGAAAGTAGAAGTCGGTGCTTTTTCGCATGTGATGGATTTCAAAAGCCAATTGCAAGAAATGGTACAGCAAACAAATAACGGTCTTCTTCATTATGAAATTATTGATGAAAAGGGTCCTGCACATAACCGTACCTTTGTATCGAGCGTACTATTAAATGGGCAAGAGCTGGGTATTGGTCGTGGGAAATCAAAAAAAGAAGCCGAGCAGCAAGCTGCGCAATGTGCGATGCGTTCAATGCGTGAGCAAACTGCAAAAGAGGAGGCTTAATAGATGTTCCTAAAACGACTCGAAGTGATTGGCTTTAAATCTTTTGCGGAACGCATTGGAGTTGATTTTGTACCTGGTGTTACAGCGGTGGTCGGACCAAATGGTAGTGGTAAAAGTAATGTCATTGATGCTATTCGTTGGGTACTTGGGGAGCAATCGGCAAAGTCGTTACGTGGGGCAAAGATGGAGGATGTTATTTTTGCTGGAAGTGACTCACGAAAGCCACTAAACTTTGCAGAGGTAACATTAATTTTAGATAACACAGATGAACAACTAGCTTTTTCTTATACAGAAGTTAGTGTAACAAGACGCGTATACCGTTCAGGTGATAGTGAATATTTACTAAATAACCAGCAGTGTCGCCTGAAGGATATTACGGACTTGTTTATGGACTCAGGACTTGGGAAAGAGGCCTTTTCCATTATTTCGCAAGGCCGTGTCGATGAAATTTTAAATAGCCGACCTGATGACCGTCGTTCAATTTTTGAAGAGGCAGCTGGCGTATTAAAGTATAAACTAAGAAAGAAAAAGGCAGAGCATAAGCTTGTTGAAACAGATGAAAATTTGTATCGTGTTTTAGATATATTACATGAGCTAGACAGTCGTCTGGAGCCGTTAGAAATTCAGGCATCAAGTGCAAGAGATTATGTGCAAATGTCAACAGAGTTAAAGGATTTTGATATTGCTATCCTTGTGCACGATTTAAAAAATTGTGCACAATCTTTGCATGCTCTGAAAGCTGAGTATACGGAGCTATATGAAACGGAGCAAAAACAAGCTCATCATATTTCTTCGATAGAAAAGCAAACTGCAAGTATTCGTAAGCTTTTAAAAGAGTTAGATGATTATCTAGATACGACTCAGGCTGAGTTTGTTAATGCAACGATGGAGGTAGAGCGTTGGGATGGTCGTAAAGCGTTAATGGCTGAAAAGCGACAAAATGCTTCTAATCAACTACTTCAATTGAATACGGCATTACAGGAAGCAAAAGATGAGGCTGAGGCACTTATAGCTCAAGAGCAAGAGAAAAAAGAATTGTTCACTGAAAAACAGCAAGAGGTTGCAGCGCTGAAACAAAGCATTAAGCAATTAGAACAATCTTTGAATCGCTCAGTTTCTGAAATTGAAGAAGAAATTGAAGAACAAAAAAACCGCTATATCGACTCTTTAAATGAAGAAGCAACAGTTAAAAATGAATTGAAAAATATTGAACAACAGTTAGCGCAGCAAAAAGCGATGGCGACACGAATGTTAGACCAAACTGATGAAATCGGGCAAGAGCTTGCGCAAATTCTAGCTGAAAAAGAGAAGCTAGTTGTTGCTCATACCACAACAACTAAAGAATTGCAGGAAAAACTTGAGCAATATGAAACATTGCAAATACAGCTTAAAAACGTCAATGCATCATTTAATGAAAAGCAGGATATGCTTTATAAAGCTTATCAGCATCAGCAGCAACTGAAAGCTAGAAAAGATACGCTTGCTGAGCTTGAAGCAGATTTCTCCGGGTTCTTCCATGGAGTAAAAGAAGTATTATTAGCACGTGATAAAGGTGAATTAGCTGGGATTGAAGGAGCCGTGGCAGAGTTAATTCAAGTCGACGGGAAATATTCTCAGGCTATCGAAACAGCATTAGGAGCAGCCTCTCAACATATTGTGACAACCAATGAACAATTTGCTCAACAGGCAATTCATTGGTTAAAACAAAAGAGAGCTGGACGCGCAACTTTTTTACCTAAAACTGTTATCAAGTCACGGAAGATCAATCTATCTATGATTCAGCTAGCCACTGAGCACCCAGCATTTGTCCAAATGGCTGATGCACTTGTAACGTTCGAAGAAAACAACCGCACAATTGTCGAGAACCTCCTTGGTAATGTTATCGTTGCATCAAGTTTAGAAGGTGCAAGCCAAATTGCTCGTTTATGTGGGTTTAGGTATCGTGTTGTAACACTTGAAGGTGATATCGTCAATGCAGGTGGTTCATTAACTGGTGGTGCAATGAAGCAACAATCTTCACTCTTTACAAGAAAAGCGGAATTAGATGGTTTAATAGTAAAGCTAGAATCGTTGGAAGCATCTATTTATAGTGCTGAACAGTCTGTCTCAGTTGAGAAAGAGAAGCTTGCAACACTGCGAGACAAAGTAGAACAATTGAAACTTGACGGTGAGCAACTTCGAAAAGATGAAATGCAACAGGCGAGTCGTATACGCGAGCTAGAGGTTGGTGAGAAAAGCTTGTCTGCACGTGTATCTTTTGCTTCTAATGAGACACAAGATGTAAAAACACGCGAAGAAGCATTGTTAGCTCAAAAGGAAGCGGCTACGGAGCGTTTAACGGCATTAGCAACAGAACTGTTAGAGATAAATGAAACAGTGGAGCAACTAAGTAAGGTGAAGCTACAAAGTGAATCGGAGAAAGATTTACTTCGTGAGCAGTCAGCGGAAAAACGCTCGCAGTTAGCGGTAATGCAGGAGCAAATGTCACAAGTGCAAATTGCTACAGCAGAGTTAGCTCTACAATTAAACAAAGCTCGTCAAAAAGTCGAAAATATTTCTCAGGAAATAATCTGGCTTCAATCTGATGAATCGACAAAACTTTTAAGCGATGAAGAAGTGGATGAGCAAGTTGCTACGTGGAAAACGAGAAGAGATTCGTTGCAAGACACTATTTCACAGAAAAAAGATGAAAAAGTAGCACAACAACAAGAGCTTACTACTTTAGAAGAACAGCTGAAGGAATTGCAACGTACACATAAAGGCTACCTTGAAGCAATACGTGCAAATGAATTGAAGCGAAGTCGCGTAGAGTTTGAAATCAATAATTTCAATGAACAGCTAGAAGAAAACTATCAGCTATCATATGAGGAAGCTGAAGAGTTAGCCCTTGCAATTGAAGATGAAGAGCATATGCGACGTCGAGTGAAATTACTGAAGAAATCTATAGAAGAGCTAGGTCCTGTTAATTTGAGCGCCATTGAGGAATACGATCGCGTACTTGAACGCCATTCATTTTTAACAGAGCAGCGTGAGGATTTACTTGCTGCACAGGAAACATTACATGAGGCTATAAAAGAAATGGACGAAGAAATGACGCTACGATTTAGTGAAACCTTCTATGCCATTCGAGAGCAATTTAAACTCGTATTCCGTGAATTATTTGGTGGAGGACAGGCGGATTTAGTGTTATTGGACCCTCAGAATCTGCTAGAAACAGGTATAGAAATTGTAGCACAACCCCCAGGTAAAAAATTACAAAATCTAAGCTTGCTTTCAGGTGGCGAACGTGCACTAACCGCAATCGCTTTATTATTCTCCATCCTAAATATTCGACCTGTACCATTTTGTATTCTCGATGAGGTAGAGGCGGCTTTAGATGAGGCAAATGTCGTTCGATATAGTCAATATTTGAAGAAATTTAGCCGTAATACGCAATTTATTGTGATCACACATCGTAAAGGAACGATGGAGGGAGCGGATGTGTTGTATGGTATTACAATGCAGGAATCTGGCGTATCTAAACTTGTATCAGTAAAATTGGAAGATGAACCCGTACTTGCGGAGCAAAGGAGCGAACAAGCATGAGTTTTTTTAAACGTTTAAAAGATAAATTGACAGGCAATCCCATCGAGGAAGAAAAAGTAGTAGCAATCAATGAAGAAGAAGCTGCTGAACAGAAGCAAGACGAAGCAACAAAGCCTGCTCAAATTGAAGCAACTGTAGATGAAATGGAAAAAGCCGAGGATCTTTCTGTAACGGAAACCTCAATTGAAACAGAGACTCCTGTAGCAATTGAAGATCAAGAGCAACAAGAGGTGCAAGAGGTCGCAGTAGTAGAAGAACCTGTACAGGAGAAAAAACCTTCTGCATGGTCTATTACACAAAAGTTCAAGGCTGGTCTTGAAAAAACGCGTAATTCATTTACTTCTAAAGTAAACGACCTAGTTGCTCGTTATCGAAAAGTGGATGAAGATTTCTTTGAAGAATTAGAAGATTTATTATTACAGGCAGACGTTGGCTTTGAAACAGTAATGGAGCTAATGGACAAATTACGCTTTGAGGTTCAGCGTAAAAATATAAAAGATACGGACGGTATTCAAACGATTATTTCTGAAAAACTTGTGGAAATTTATGAGCAAGGAGAAGAGGATTTAATCGAGCTTAACATGCAACCTAAAGGTGAGCTTACGGTAATTTTATTCGTAGGGGTAAACGGTGTTGGGAAAACGACGACAATCGGTAAACTTGCGCATCGTCTGAAATCACAAGGTAAAACAGTTGTTTTAGCAGCAGGTGATACTTTCCGTGCTGGTGCCATCGATCAATTACAAGTTTGGGGAGATCGTGTAGGCTGTGAAGTGATTAAACAATCGGAAGGTTCAGATCCAGCAGCGGTTATGTATGATGCAATTCGTGCAGCGAAAAACCGTAATGCAGATGTGTTAATTTGTGATACAGCAGGGCGCTTACAAAACAAAGTAAACTTAATGAATGAGCTTGAAAAAGTTCATCGAGTAATCTCACGTGAGGTACCGAATGCTCCGCATGAAGTACTATTAGCATTAGATGCAACAACAGGTCAAAATGCACTTGTTCAAGCACAAACGTTTAAGGAAGCTACAAATGTAACGGGGATCGTTTTAACGAAGCTTGACGGCACTGCAAAAGGTGGTATTGTTCTTGCAATTCGTAATAAATTACACATTCCTGTGAAGTTTGTTGGTCTTGGTGAAAAAATGGATGATTTACAACCATTTGATGCAGAGCGTTATGTGTATGGCTTATTTGCTGAAGGTTTAGATAAAGAATTACAAAATAGTGAGGACTAGGTTCATCACCGATGTGGATGACTTTTGTTAAAACGTATACTATGTAAATAAGTTGATTGGAGTGGAGGCTGGGCGACTCCTTGGGGATTAGCGATAGAGGAACGAAGGCTAAGAACATCACGTCCTGCGATAACGCCTTCGTGACCAACATCGTGTTGGCCCGAGCGGCTCATCGGACGCCCCAAGGAAGCTTTGCTCTGTGCGAAAGCGAAGCGTCAGCAATTGTTTTATCTGTGCGAAAGCGTAGCGACAGCAACAACAAAGCGCCCAGTCGGAATGGAAATCAACCACACGCTTGGTGATGATCCGAGGATTAACATTTAAGTAAGTAAATTTGTAATTGCGCTCGTCTGTGCAGGTGAATCGCATTGTTTAAAAGGGAAATACTAGCTATAGGTGAAAAACGCCTAAAAAGCAGTTAATTAAAGCTTTTAGACAAGGAGATTACCTTGACACAGACGGGCGCTTTTCGTTATGATACAAATGACTAATAACGGGAGGAGAAACATTCGATGCTACTTGAAAAAACAACACGCATGAACTTTCTCTTCGACTTTTATCAAGCATTATTAACAGATAAGCAACGAAGTTATATGGAGCTCTATTATTTAGATGATCACTCACTTGGAGAAATCGCTGAATCGTATGGGGTTTCGCGCCAAGCTGTTTATGATAATATTCGTCGAACAGAAGCGATGCTTGAAGAATATGAAGAAAAACTATGTTTACTTGAAAAATTTCAACAACGTACACAAATGCTTGCGCAGCTAACAACAGGGATTACAGAACAAAGTATGACAATTGAAGAGCAGCTAACGCTTATAGAACAGTTGAAAGAATGGGATTAGGAGGCGAAAGCAATGGCTTTTGAAGGATTAGCGGAACGACTCCAAGGAACGATCCAAAAGATTAAAGGTAAAGGTAAAGTATCGGAACAAGACGTTAAAGAAATGATGCGCGAAGTCCGATTTGCTTTAATCGAGGCGGATGTTAACTTAAAAGTAGTCAAAGAATTCGTTAAAAAGGTCAGTGAACGTGCTGTCGGTGTAGATGTTATGCAAAGCTTAACACCAGGTCAGCAAGTTATTAAAATCGTACAAGAAGAATTAACAGAATTAATGGGTGGCGAGCAAAGCCCAATTAAATTTAATACAAAGCCACCAACTGTTATTATGATGGTCGGCTTACAAGGTGCAGGTAAAACGACAACTACAGGTAAATTGGCAAATGTGTTACGTAAAAAATATAATCGTAAGCCATTACTAGTTGCTGCAGACGTTTATCGTCCAGCGGCTGTTCAGCAGTTACAAACATTAGGAAAGCAGTTATCCCTACCTGTGTTTGCATTAGGAACCGATGTATCACCAGTAGAAATTGCACGTCAGGCAATTGAATTGGCAAAAGAAGAACATCATGATGTCGTTATTATCGATACAGCTGGTCGCTTGCATATCGATGAAGATTTAATGCAAGAATTAAAAGATATTCGTGCGTTAAAAGAGCCGGATGAAGTATTCCTAGTTGTAGATGCTATGACAGGTCAGGATGCTGTAAACGTGGCAGAAAGCTTTAATGAAGCGGTCGGTATTACAGGAGTTGTTTTAACAAAGCTAGATGGTGATACACGTGGTGGTGCGGCGCTATCAATTCGTTCCGTTACACAGAAGCCCATTAAGTTTGTCGGTATGGGTGAGAAGATGGATGCGCTTGAACCATTCCATCCAGAGCGAATGGCATCTCGTATATTAGGAATGGGTGACGTTCTATCGCTTATTGAAAAAGCTCAGGCAAATGTTGACGAAGCAAAGGCTAAAGAACTAGAGGAAAAATTTAAAACTCAGTCTTTTACGTTCGATGATTTTGTTGAACAATTGCAGCAAGTAAAGAAAATGGGACCAATTGACGAAATTTTAAAAATGTTACCAGGTGCTGGGAAAATCAAAGGCTTAGACAATGTTAAAGTTGATGATAAGCAAATGGGACGTGTAGAAGCGATTATTTATTCGATGACACCTGCTGAAAAGACGAATCCAGAAATTATTAACGGTAGCCGTAAAAAGCGTATAGCGAAGGGTTCTGGGACATCAATTCAAGAGGTAAATCGTCTATTGAAGCAATTTGAAGAAATGAAAAAAATGATGAAGCAAATGACAGGCATGGCGAGTGGCAAAGGAAAGAAAAAGATGAAACTACCAGGCTTCGATTCATTGTTTAAATAATATTTTATAGGTGTTAAGAAAAAACACTTTACAAACAACCTAAACATTGATAATATACTATCTTGTGTGAAACTTATTCGGAGGTGCTATTAAAATGGCAGTTAAAATTCGCTTAAAACGTATGGGAGCTAAAAAATCTCCTTTCTATCGTATCGTAGTTGCAGACGCTCGTTCACCACGTGACGGTCGTTCAATCGAAACAGTTGGTACTTACAACCCACTAACTAAACCAGCTACTGTAAACATTGATGAAGAGAAAGCTCTTAAATGGTTAACTGACGGTGCAAAACCATCAGATACAGTGCGTAACTTGTTCTCAGAACAAGGTATCATGGAAAAATACCATAACCAAAAATTCAGTAAATAATCGGGGGCGAGGTCTTTGAAGCAGCTGATTGAAGCAATCGTTTTACCGTTAGTCGATTATCCAGAAGAAGTTCGTATAGAGACGGATGAAAATGCAAATCGAATTGTTTATAAACTTTTTGTTCATCCAGAGGATCGAGGGAAAGTCATAGGCAAGCAAGGGCGAGTAGCGAAAGCGATTCGTACAATTGTTTATTCAGCGGCGGGTAGTCACCATCAAAAAAAGACCTACGTCGATATATTGGATTGAAAGAAAAGATTTTCACGCTCTTTTACATGCAACAAGCACTGGAGAGTCCTGACAGGTATGTTTACATGCGCTTAGGAATTCGAAGTGGCCTTGAGGTAAAGCGTAAAATCTGGACTTGAAAGGAAGGAGCTTGCCGGTTCCTTCCTTTTTTTATTATCGTAGTTACATTGAGAGATAATTGAACATAATGACATTGAGGAAGACTGGTCAACGTCTAAGCTATAACACCGTCCACCAAAAGTTAAACTGCTTTTGTAGGTGAAACGTGAGAGAAGGTTGCTTTTTGATCTGATTAGCAAGGAGCTTGACGGGGATGAGCATGTTTAGCATTTTTATCTTCATTCAGCATAAGACTCCCATCTCTTAGGTGGTGAGATGAATGAGGATGTGATTCCTTTTCAGTGGGTGTCAAACACCCGCTGATATAAAGGAACTCAGTCTAAGAACGCCACGTCCTGTGGCGACGACTGAGTGACCAACATCACGTTGGCCTAAAGCCTCCGGCGGATGTCACGGATTTTTAAAGGAATGAATTGTGCAGGCACAATTCAAAATCCGGACGCAATTCCGCCAAGGCGAAATTGATATGAGGTGAGATTTGAATGGAATGGTTTAATGTAGGTCGTATTGTCAATACACACGGTATTCGCGGTGAGGTGCGTGTGTTATCAACAACAGATTTTGAGGAAGAGCGCTTCGCAGTAGGAATAAAGCTTGCGGCGTTTAAAAAAGACGATAAAAAGCCAACGTGGGTAACAATTGAATCAATGCGTCGTCATAAAAACTTTATTTTGTTAACCTTTGAGGGAATGAATAACATCAACTTGGTTGAGCCTTTCAAAGAAGGAATGCTCAAAATTACGAAAGATCAAATGACAGATGATTTATTAAAGGAAAATGAATATTTCTTCCACGAAATAATTGGCTGTACAATTGTATCTGAAGAAGGCGAAACAATCGGGGCAGTGACTGACATTCTTCAAACAGGCGCTAACGATGTATGGGTAGTCAAGGGCACTAAAAAAGAGCATTACATCCCATATATCGAGGATATCGTCAAGGAAATTGATGTTAATGAGAAGAAAATAGTGATACATGTAATGGAAGGTCTTCTATGATGAATATTCATGTGTTAAGTTTATTTCCGGATATGTTTACAGGTGTTTTTGGAGCATCCATATTAAAGAAAGCACAGGAAAAAGGTGCTGTAAATCTGGAAGTAACTGATCTCCGTGGATTTTCAGGTAACAAGCATAATCAAGTAGACGATTATCCGTATGGTGGTGGTGCGGGAATGGTATTAAAACCAGAGCCGATGTTTAGCGCTGTAGAGGCTATTACAGAAGGGAAAAATCCTCGTATCATTTTGATGTGTCCGCAAGGTGAACGCTTTACTCAAAAAAAGGCAGAAGAGCTAGCGCAAGAAAAAGAACTAGTATTTTTATGTGGGCATTATGAAGGTTATGATGAACGCATTCGTCAGCATCTTGTCACAGACGAGATTTCAATTGGAGATTTCGTATTAACTGGTGGCGAGCTAGGGGCTATGACGGTTATAGATAGCGTTGTACGACTTCTGCCGGGGGTTTTAGGACAAGAGGATTCCCACATACAAGATTCGTTCTCAACGGGTCTTCTAGAGCACCCACATTATACACGCCCTGCTGAATTTCGCGGAATGAAAGTACCTGATGTTTTACTATCGGGCAATCACGCAAAGATTGAGCAATGGCGTACGGAAGAATCTTTGAAAAGAACATTCGAGCGTCGTCCTGATTTACTCGAGAATTATCCATTAACAGACAAGCAAAAATTGTATTTAGAAAAACTTAAAAACAACGATAAAGATGCTTGATTGCTATCTATATTTATGATAACATCTAATCTGTACTTCTATGTGAAGTACTGAATTACGGTGTTCCGCTGTGGCATAGATTGCGTGCAAGAGCATCTGTCTAAGGAGAGAAAAACAATGTCAAACATTATTACAGAGATTACAAAAGCTCAGCTTCGCACTGATCTACCAACTTTCCGTCCTGGTGATACTGTTAAGGTACACGTGAAAGTAGTAGAGGGTACTCGTGAACGTGTCCAAGTATACGAAGGTGTAGTAATTAAACGTCGTGGTGGCGGTATTAGCGAAACTTTCACAGTTCGTAAAATTTCTTACGGTGTAGGTGTTGAACGTACATTCCCTGTACACACACCAAAAATCGCTAACTTAGAAGTTGTACGTCGTGGTAAAGTACGTCGTGCTAAACTTTACTACCTACGTAACCTACGTGGTAAAGCTGCTCGTATTAAAGAAATTCGATAATTATGACTTAAAAGTGAGGGGCTTGTGTAACAAGCCCCTTTTCTTTTTGCTTGTCATCTTAAATAGCTATCAACTAAAATGAGGATAGACAAGGGGGCAAATCTCGATGGAGAAACAGATAAAGGAAAAGAATGAATTATGGGAATGGACAAAGGCACTTCTAATTGCATTTGCGATTGCAGCGATTATTCGTTATTTTTTATTTACACCCATTGCAGTAGATGGCCAATCCATGATGCCAACCCTTGAAGATGGCGACCGTATGATTGTGAATAAAATTGGTTATAAAATAGGTGAACCAAAACGCTTTGATATTGTTGTATTCCATGCTCCTGAGAAGAAAAACTATATTAAACGTGTTATTGGGCTTCCGGGAGAGACATTGGAATATAAAAATGACCAATTATACATTAACGGTGAACCGATAGATGAGCCTTATTTAGATGCTTACAAATCAAAAATTACAGAAGGTACTTTAACCGAGGATTTTACATTAAAAGACATTGATGTAAACCTAAAAGATAATGTAATTCCAGAAGGCTATGTTTTCGTTATGGGAGATAATCGTCGATACAGTAAGGACAGTCGTATTATTGGAGTCGTCGATCAGAAAGAGATTATTGGTAATACAAGTCTGATTTTCTGGCCGTTCAGTGATATTAAAATTGTAAAGTAATTCTTGAAAGGGAGGGCTAAACACTCCCTTTTTCTTTTAGTTTAGGAGGTATAGATATGACTATACAATGGTTTCCGGGGCATATGGCAAAGGCCCGTAGAGAAGTAACAGAAAAATTAAAGCTAGTTGATATTATATTTGAATTAATAGATGCACGTTTACCGCTATCTTCCCGAAATCCGATGATAGACGAAGTGATTAATCAAAAACCGCGTCTCCTTATCTTAAATAAACAAGATATGGCAGATGAGCACGAAACACGTAAATGGGTTGAATATTTTGCACAACGTGGCCATAAAGCAGTAGCAATCAATTCCCTTGAAGGCAAAGGATTACAGCAGGTTACAAAGGCTGCTCAAGAAATATTAAAAGAAAAATTTGACCGTATGAAGTCACGTGGGATGAAGCCAAGAGCTATTCGTGCAATGATTGTTGGAATTCCAAACGTAGGGAAATCGACGCTCATTAATCGTCTAGCAAAGAAAAATATAGCAAAAACGGGGAATACTCCAGGGGTAACTAAGGCTCAACAATGGATAAAGGTAGGCAAGGAGCTAGAATTACTCGATACACCAGGTATTTTATGGCCGAAATTCGAAGATCAAGAAGTAGGCTTTAAATTAGCCTTAACAGGTGCTATAAAGGATACAATAACGAATATGGAGGATTTAGCTGTATATGGTCTACGCTTTTTATCCGTTCATTATCCGGCACGAATGGAAGAACGCTATGGCTTCCAGTTTATCCATGAAGATTTAGTGGATACCTTCGATCATATCGGTAAACTTCGTCGTGTTTTCGGTCCTGGAGGAGAAATCGATTATGATCAAGTAGCTCAACTAATCGTTCGCGATATTCGTGGGTTACAATTAGGCAAACTAACATTTGACTTTGTTGCCGAACAACTTGAAAAAGAAACAGAGCAGTAATAATACGAAACTTTAATTAGTGGCGTTTTTCATCTCCACTGATTATTAGTCTTCACCAATTGGGCATTTACGAGCAGTGAATCCCTCACCTAAAATCTTTGCTTTCGATACAAATAAATTACTGCCCGTTAATGCGGGATAACGAACGTAAAACTGTCATACTCACGCCTTAAATCGTGAGCGTGACAGTTTTTCTTTTAGGAATACTTCTTTTTGCCGATAAATGATATAGAGCGAGAAAAAGAAATTATATTATTATTGATATAGAAAAAAGGGAATACATATTTTTGGTTTATCACCAAAAGTTGAGGATGTCTTTTATTAAAACATATGCTATATATAAGTTGATTGGAGTGGAGGCTGGGCGATTCCTTGGGGATCAGCGTCACAGATGAGACCCTGCAGCGAGCAGCGCGAGTGAAGCGGCTCATCGGACGCCCCCAGGAAGCTTTGCTCTGCGCGAAAGCGAAGCGTCAGCGGCAAATGTTTTATCTGTGCGAAAGCGAAGCGGCAGCAATAAAGCGCCCAGCCGGAACGGAAATCAACCACACGTTATGGTGATGATCCATACTTTGAGAGAATCCACTACCTTCTAGTGAAAAAATGGCTGATATTAGTAGAATGTTCGATAACAATCAGCGCAAAATGTTTTAAACTGTTGATGTAGACAAAAAGGGAGTATATATATGAAAACGATTAAAGAAATTACTACAGCATTGAAGGAAGCGGAGGAATGGCAGGACTGGATGACGGGGGTAGCAGCCGATGAACGTGCAGGCGTGCAAAAGGCTTGGCAAAGCTGGCAAAAGCGTCAAGAGAAAAAGGAACAGATATTGAAGGAACATCAAGCGAAAATTGATTTCGATCGAAGCTACGGAGGAGAAAATACCTTAATTGCAGGGGTAGATGAAGCAGGGCGTGGACCGTTAGCTGGACCAGTAGTAACTGCTGCTGTTATTTTACCTGTAAACTGTGAGGCTCTAGTCGGATTAAATGATTCAAAGCAATTATCAAAAGATAAACGCAATGCGTATGCTGCTTTAGTAAAAGAGCATGCATTATGTTATTTTATCCATTTCCAATCAGCACAACAAATTGATGAATTAAATATTTACGAAGCGACGAAGCAATCGATGAAGACAAGTGTAGAATCATTATCTATTAAACCTAATTATGTGCTAGTTGATGCTATGACGCTACCAATCTCTTTTCCACAGGATTCAATAATTAAAGGGGATGCGAAAAGCTTAGCTATTGCAGCTGCATCCATATTGGCAAAAACGGCTCGAGATGATTATATGGATCAATTGGACGAGGAATTTCCTATGTATGGTTTTGCTCAACATGCAGGATATGGAACAAAACAGCATTTAATAGCCCTTGAAGAATTTGGTCCAACTATTCATCATCGCAAATCATTTGAGCCGATAAAGTCAATGCTTTAACTTGTTTCAGCAATGTTTTATGTAGCGAAAGCGGAGCGACAGCTACAGATGTTTTATATAGCGAAAGCAAAGCGACAGCTACAAATATTTATTGTACAAACATCCGCTGAAATAAGTTAATGTTCCGGCGGATGTCATTTAACAGGCACACCAAGCGAAAATTAGAAATGACATTTGTTAAAACGTATATCATGTGGATAAGTTGATTTGAGCTACGCCTGCGCCCCCCTAGGAAAGCGTTCAGTCGGAGCAGAAATCGTCCCCACGTTAAAAAAGGACGCCAATTACGCCAAGGAGTAGTTGATGAAAGGAGTATGTATATGACAGCCACATCTTTTAATCCGATTCAAATGCAACAAACTGCTTTAACCCCAACTAATCAGCCACTTACTTTAAAACAAGGACAAGTATTTCAAGGAACAATCAAACAATTATATCCAGATCAAATGGCAGAAATACAAGTTGGTCAGCAGAAATTTATTGCTAAACTCGAAGTGCCGCTAAAAGCAGGTGATGCCCACTTCTTCCAAGTAACTGGTACAAGCCCACAAACAGAACTAAAAGTTGTTACCGGCCCTATGGAGCAAACGGCTTCTCAAAGTCAACAAATTAATCAGTTACTTGAATCAATGAATTTGCCCAAAACAGCTGAGATGCAGCAAATTCTAGCTCATTTTATGAAAGCGCAGCTACCGATTTCAAAAGAGCAGCTGATGCAGGCAGAAGTGTGGTTAAAGGCATTACCAGAGGGTGTTACTAAGATGGATGCCCTGCAAGCCATTCAAAAAATGGTGGAGTTTAAAATGCCGATGACAAATGATGTTTTTCAAGCTCTTATTAGTGGACAAAAAACGAATGGCATGATTTCCGTAATGGAAAACTTTACGCAACTTTTAACGAAGGATATAGCTTTACCAGAAAACCTTAAGCAAAATCTAATGCAACAAGTACAGGCTATTGCAAAGCCTTTTGAAGTAGAAACAGGTAGTTTAGTACTTGCCAAGTCCATACAAATATTAACGAATAATGCTGCTTCTATGAGTGAAAAGATTCAAGCCATGAATATCTTAAAAGAGGCAGGGATACTTCCTCAGCAGGCAACTTTGCAAAACTGGTCAAGTCTTAGCGATATAAAGTCTATACAGTCAAATCAGTTCCAACAAGCTGGAGAAGTTATTCAAACCATTTTAACGACAAAATCTGACAATATAAATCATCTTGTTGACCAGCTTAAATCTTGGACAGCAAATCAAAGTTTGCTTACCAATGAACAAAAGCAGTCATTAAATCAACTTATCGATCGATTTAATCAGCTACCAGCAACTAAACAAACGCTAGAGATTTTCGCAAAACAGATGCAAGAACAGCTTATAAAAGCGTTTGCAGAAAATTCTTCGGAGCGTTTATTTACACAAGACGCCAATGCTCTTTCAGTAAAGGACCATTTATTATCGCTTTTAAAGCATGAAGCTACTACTCCACTACAAAATGAAGCATTCATGCGAAGTCTTATGAAAAATAGTGTTGAATCCCCGCAATCAATGATTCAACAGATCGTTACGCAGGCAGATGCCCATGTACAAAATTCTATGGACAGTAAAGCAATGGAACATGCACTTAAAACGGTATTAAAAAATCTAGGAGTTAGCTATGAAGCGACACTTAGTAATAAGTCAGCAGATTTACAGCAGATTGCCCATCAATTAAAACCGCAGCTACATACATTATTGCAGGAAACACATGTTACTCCGCAGCTGAAGGAAGCTGCGGAAATGTTAATGGCACGTATGAACGGCATGCAGCTAGCATCAGGAGAGAATGGCCATCAGCACCAGCTTATTATGCAAGTACCATTGGAATTCTTCGGCAAGAAAATGGATGCAACATTACAGTGGAATGGACGCATGAAGGAAGATGGTAAAATTGATGCCAATTATGCGCGTATATTATTTTATTTACAAATGGAATCTATGAAAGAGACGGTTATTGATATGCAGGTTCAAAATCGTGTAGTTTCTGTGACAGTATTTAATGAAAATAATGATATTATTCCGCTTGCAGAACCACTAAAAGCAGCATTAAAAAAAGGACTAGCTGAAAAAGAGTATCAACTTTCAGGCGTTTTTATTAAACAATTTGAAAAAGCCCAACCTGAAATAACCCCTGTAGTAGAACAGCAGGAGGAACATAGTGGGGTGGATTTTCGCATATGAGTGAAGAAAAATTTACTCGAAAAGAGGCTATCGCTCTCACGTATAAGTTAGGACGTTTTGATAGTCCAACAGTCGTAGCAAAAGGAAAAGGGAAAATAGCGGAAAATATATTAGCACGCGCGAACGAGCACGATGTCCCGGTTTATGAGGATCCTAACCTTGTTCAATTACTTGGACAATTAGATTTAAATGAGTCAATTCCAGAAGAATTGTACGAAGCTGTCGCTGAGGTATTTGCATTTATATATCGATTAGATCAACAATATGCGCAAAAATACAGAAAAAACGAAGAATTCTGATTTTCATAAAACTCTGTTTTAGTACACTAAACAGAAGAAAACGTCATATTAAAAGATAAAAAATGAATAAAAGACAAAGTGTAGACTTTATCAGAATCTTTCGTTAGAATAGATTATGTTAGTAAAACAATTTTATGCAAATGTTTGATGGGAGGATGTATTATGAATATCCATGAATATCAAGGGAAAGAGATTCTTAGAAAATATGGTGTAGCTGTACCGAACGGAAAAGTTGCTTTTTCCCCTGATGAAGCAGTGAAAGTAGCAAAGGAACTTGGCTCTAATGTGACAGTAGTCAAGGCGCAAATTCATGCAGGTGGACGCGGTAAAGCAGGTGGCGTAAAAATCGCTAAAAACCTTGACGAGGTGCGTACATATGCAAAAGAATTACTAGGCAAAATTTTAGTAACTCATCAAACAGGTCCTGAAGGAAAAGAAATAAAACGCTTATATATTGAAGAGGGTTCTGATATTCAAAAAGAATACTATTTAAGTTTAGTATTAGACCGCGCAACATCCCGTGTAACAGTGATGGGATCAGAAGAGGGCGGCATGGATATTGAGGAAGTAGCGGAATCACATCCAGAAAAAATCTTCAAAGAAGTTGTGGATCCTGTTGTGGGATTAACAGGTTTCCAGGCACGTCGCATGGCGTTCAATATGAATATTCCAGCTAACCTAGTAGGGAAAGCTGTTAAATTAATGTTAGGCTTATATCAAGCATTTATCGACAAAGATGCTTCTATTGTAGAAATTAATCCACTTGTTATAACTGGGCAAGGAGAAGTTTTGGCGTTAGATGCTAAATTTAATTTCGATGCAAATGCGTTGTATCGTCATAAAGATATTGTCGAATTACGTGATTTTGATGAAGAAGATCCAAAGGAAATCGAAGCATCAAAATATGACCTTAGCTATATTTCGTTAGATGGCAATATTGGCTGTATGGTTAATGGAGCTGGTCTTGCGATGGCTACAATGGACACAATTAGCTATTATGGCGGAAGCCCCGCTAACTTCTTAGATGTAGGTGGCGGCGCTACGGCAGAAAAAGTAACAGAAGCTTTCAAAATCATCCTTTCTGATTCACATGTAAAAGGCATCTTTGTAAACATTTTTGGCGGAATTATGAAATGTGACATTATCGCTGAGGGTGTTGTAGCAGCTGCCAAAGAAATTGGACTAGCTGTGCCGTTAGTTGTACGTTTAGAAGGTACAAATGTAGAACTTGGAAAAGAAATTTTAAATGCATCTGGTTTGAACATCGTTGCAGCGGATTCAATGGCTGACGGTGCACAAAAAATTGTGGGACTAGTAGGCTAAGGAAGGCAGGGAGAACAATGGCTGTATTTATTGATAAAGATACGAAGGTAATTGTACAAGGGATTACGGGCGAAACAGCGCTTTTCCATACGAAGCAAATGCTTGAGTATGGTACTAAAATTGTAGCTGGTGTAACACCAGGTAAAGGTGGTCTTGAAATCGAAGGAGTGCCTGTATTTAACACTGTAGTGGAAGCTGTAGCTGCAACAGGTGCGACAACTTCAGTTATTTATGTACCTGCTCCATTCGCGGCAGATGCTATTTTAGAGGCAGTTGATGCTGAATTAGAATTAACAATCTGTATTACTGAACATATTCCTGTCCTTGATATGGTTAAGGTTAAACGTTATATGGAAGGTAAAAAGACACGTCTAGTAGGTCCAAACTGTCCAGGTGTTATTACGGCAGATGAATGTAAGATTGGTATTATGCCAGGGTATATCCATACAAAAGGGCATGTAGGAGTTGTTTCCCGCTCTGGTACGTTAACATACGAGGCTGTACACCAATTAACACAAGCTGGTATTGGCCAAACTACAGCTGTAGGTATCGGTGGAGACCCTGTCAATGGTACAAACTTTATCGATGTTTTGGAAGCGTTTAACAACGATCCAGAAACATATGCAGTTGTAATGATCGGGGAAATTGGGGGTACAGCTGAAGAAGAAGCGGCTGAGTGGATTAAAGCAAATATGACGAAACCTGTCGTTGGCTTTATCGGTGGACAAACAGCACCTCCAGGAAAACGTATGGGTCACGCTGGTGCTATTATCTCAGGTGGTAAAGGAACAGCAGCAGAGAAAATTAAGGCAATGAATGCTGCTGGTATTGAAGTAGCGGAAACGCCATCTGTCATTGGTGACACACTTATTAAAGTAATCAAAGAAAAAGGGCTATACGAAAAGTGTAAAACCCATTAAAATGGAAGATGTAGCACACTGTGGCTACATCTTTTACTTTATGTAGACACGGCTTTAATATGCTTCTAACGGAATTGTGTTCAAGAACTTCCCACTTCCTACTTACTTTTAAGAACCTTTCCTAAAAAAGCTGTGTCATTAAAGATGCGGTCATTTAATTTCTTCTATTTAAAAGGAGGTTTTTAAATGATTTTTTCAGTCGATACACAGAGATTACTAGCTTTACATTATATATACCCATTACCACTTCAAAAACTTCAGCAATTACTGTCCCCGGTGGATATACTAAGTTATTTTGAAGACGCGCCCCCTTACGAGATTGCAAAAGCACTGCAACTACCATCTCAAAGAGCATTGGAAATATCCCGGAGCTTTCGACAAATTATGACATTCCCTTTTAGGGAAGCTTATGAACGGGCCAATATTTCCCCTATTCCTTTTCATCATCCTTTTTACCCGGCGCAATTATTTGAAATATCAAGTCCACCTACTGTATTGTATGTGAAAGGTCGGTATTCTCTATTAACGGACGAAAAACAAGTAGCCATTATAGGCTCTAGAAAGGCTACAACTTATACAAAGATTGCGATGGATCTAATCGTCCCACCACTTGTTGAACACGGATATACTGTCGTAAGCGGGCTTGCAAGAGGGGCAGATACGATCGCTCATGAGACAACCATAAAGGTTGGTGGTTCCACAATTGCAGTGCTTGGTCACGGGTTTAATTATTTATACCCTATGGAAAACCAGCCTCTCGCTGAGCATATGGCGGAGCATCAGTTACTTGTCACGGAGTATCCTCCGTATATGAAGCCTGAGAAATGGCATTTTCCAATGCGTAATCGAATAATTAGCGGATTGTCCAAAGCTTTAGTTGTAACCGAAGCAGCATTAAGAAGTGGAACGCTTATTACAACAGATTATGCATTAGAGCAAGGAAAAGATGTATTTGTTGTGCCGGGTCCAATTAATGCGGAGCAATCAAAAGGCACAAATAAACTACTATTAGAAGGAGCTATTCCGGTGTGCAATGGTCACGAAATCGTTGAAACACTTACTCTCTTTTCTAACAAAAATTGAAAAAAAGTTGCATTATCTTAAAATCTGTTATACATTTTGCAACAGGTAACTTAAAAAATTAGCAATAGACCTCTCTAAGGGGGAGACATAGATGGCGGATTATTTAGTGATTGTAGAATCACCAGCAAAAGCAAAAACAATTGAACGATATTTAGGGAAAAAATATAAAGTGAAAGCGTCAATCGGGCATGTTCGTGATCTACCACGTAGCCAAATGGGTGTTGGTCCTGAAAATGATTTTGAACCTAAATATATTACTATTCGTGGTAAAGGTCCTGTTTTACAGGACTTAAAGTCAGCAGCTAAAAAAGTGAAGAAAGTCTTTCTAGCGGCCGATCCAGACCGCGAGGGAGAAGCGATTGCTTGGCACCTTGCGACTGCGTTAAATATTGATATTCATTCAGATTGTCGTGTCGTTTTTAATGAAATTACAAAAGATGCGATTGTAGAATCTTTTAAAAATCCACGTCCTATTAATATGGATTTAGTAGATGCACAGCAAACACGTCGTATATTGGACAGACTTGTTGGTTATAACATTAGCCCGATTCTTTGGAAAAAAGTTAAAAAAGGATTATCAGCAGGACGAGTTCAATCTGTAGCACTACGCATGATTATTGATCGTGAAAATGAAATTAAAAACTTCCAACCGGAAGAATATTGGACAATTGAAGGTTCTTTTGAAAAAGGTAAGAAAACGTTCGATGCGCTTTATTATGGTAATGGCAAAGAAAAAATTAAATTAACAAATGAAGAACAAGTAAAATCTATTTTAAAAAATGTTAAAGGTACAAGTTTTGAAGTTGTCAATGTATCTAAAAAAGAACGTAAACGAAATGCAGCACCTGCTTTTACAACATCTTCTTTACAGCAAGAGGCCGCACGTAAGTTGAATTTCCGTGCTAAGAAAACGATGATGCTTGCGCAACAATTATATGAAGGTATCGATGTTGGTAAAAAAGAGGGAACAGTCGGTTTAATCACTTATATGCGTACCGACTCAACACGTATTTCGGATACAGCAAAAACAGAGGCAATTGCCTACATTGAATCTAAATACGGCAAAGAATTCATCTCCACAGAATCGAAGCAGGCTAAAAAAGCATCCAATGCACAAGATGCCCATGAGGCCATTCGTCCAACTAGTACGATACGAACTCCAGATGAATTAAAAGCAGTGCTTAGTCGCGACCAATTGCGCTTATATCGTTTAATTTGGGAGCGCTTTATCGCTAGTCAGATGGCGCCGGCTGTACTTGATACAGTTGCTGTTGATTTACAAAATGGGGATGTTTTATTCCGTGCAAACGGCTCACAAGTTAAATTTGCTGGCTTTATGAAGTTATATATTGAGGGTACGGATGATCAAACTGAAGAAACAACAAAGCTTCTACCTGAAATGGAAGTTGGCGATCAAGTAAAATCTCTTGAAATTGAGCCAAAGCAACATTTTACACAGCCACCACCACGCTATTCAGAGGCGCGTCTTGTAAAGACAATGGAAGAGTTAGGTATAGGGCGCCCGTCCACATATGCACCGACCCTCGATACAATTCAGCGCCGTGGCTATGTCGTATTAGATGCAAAACGATTTATGCCGACTGAGCTGGGAGAAATCGTGCACCAACTCGTATTAGAGTTTTTCCCTGATGAAATAAATATCGAATTCACAGCACAAATGGAGCAAGATTTGGATGATATTGAAGAAGGTAGTCGTCAGTGGAAAGAAATTGTCCGTGAGTTTTATAAGGATTTTGAGGTCCATGTAAAGCATGCAGATGAGGCTATGGAAAAGGTTGTTATAAAAGATGAACCGGCCGGCGAGGATTGTGAGCTTTGTGGATCTCCAATGGTCTTTAAGCTTGGACGATATGGGAAATTTATGGCTTGTTCAAACTTCCCAGATTGCCGCAATACAAAAGCTATTATGAAACCTAT
Source organism: Lysinibacillus sp. NPDC056185 (assembly GCF_047737915.1). Taxonomy (NCBI): domain Bacteria; kingdom Bacillati; phylum Bacillota; class Bacilli; order Caryophanales; family Bacillaceae; genus Lysinibacillus; species Lysinibacillus sp. NPDC056185. Next base: position 219,129 of record NZ_JBLLLQ010000004.1, on the reverse strand, counting down.
TGGCGTAAAATGCCCATCCTGTGAAACAGGCGAAATTGTAGAACGAAAGAGTAAAACAAAGCGTTTATTCTATGGCTGCAATCAGTACCCTGAGTGTGAATTTGTTTCTTGGGATAAGCCAATTAGTAGACCATGTCCGAAATGTAGTGCATTATTGGTAGAGAAAAAAATTAAAAAAGGTGTGCAAATTCAGTGTACGAAATGTGACTATGAAGAGACACCTACTCAATGATAGAAAGATGGTAAGAACATGACTGAACAAGTAGTAAATGTAATAGGCGCAGGTCTTGCGGGCAGTGAGGCTGCTTGGCAAATTGCTCAACGTGGTGTGAAAGTTAGACTTTATGAAATGCGTCCAGTAAAGCAAACACCAGCTCACCATACTGATAAATTTGCAGAGCTTGTTTGTTCAAACTCACTACGTGCAAATGGATTAACAAATGCCGTAGGTGTGATTAAAGAAGAGATGCGTATTTTAGATTCTGTTATTATGAAGGCAGCAGATGCATGTTCAGTACCAGCAGGCGGTGCCTTAGCAGTGGATCGTCATGAATTTGCGGGCTATGTGACAGACTCGGTGAAAAATCATCCTCTTGTCGAAGTAATTCATGAAGAAGTCACGGAAATTCCAGAAGGCATTACTGTGATCGCTACAGGACCACTAACATCGAAAGCTTTAGCTGAAAAAATTCAGAGCTTAACAGGTTTAGATTATTTATATTTCTATGATGCAGCAGCACCAATTATTGAAAAAGACAGCATTGATATGGAGAAAGTTTATTTAAAATCTCGTTATGATAAAGGGGAAGCAGCTTATTTAAACTGTCCTATGACAAAGGAAGAATTTGATCGTTTCCGTCAAGCGTTAATCGAAGCAGAGGTTGTGCCATTAAAAGAATTTGAAAAGGAAATTTACTTTGAAGGCTGTATGCCAATCGAAGTAATGGCTGCTCGCGGGGAGAAAACAATGTTATTTGGACCAATGAAGCCAGTAGGTCTAGAAGATCCAAAAACAGGGAAACGACCTTATGCTGTTGTTCAATTACGTCAGGATGATGCAGCAGGAACTCTTTACAATATAGTTGGCTTCCAAACACATTTAAAATGGGGACCACAGAAAGAAGTATTGCAATTAATTCCGGGATTAGAGAATGTTGAAATCGTTCGTTATGGAGTTATGCATAGAAATACATTCATTAATTCACCAAAGGTTCTAGAGAAAACTTATCAGCTTCGCGAGCGAAAAAATATTTTCTTTGCTGGCCAAATGACAGGTGTCGAGGGATATGTTGAATCTGCTGGTAGTGGATTAATTGCTGGTATAAATGCAGCTCGATTAGCATTAGGGCAAGAACAACTTATCTTCCCATTCGAAACGGCGTTAGGAAGTATGGCGCGTTATATAACAGAAGCACAATCTAAAAACTTCCAGCCAATGAACGTCAACTTTGGAATTTTCCCTGAACTACCACCAGGACGTCGTTCAAAACCAGAGCGTGCAGAGATGCATGCTACACGTGCAATAAGCACAATTCGTAATTTTGTGAATTCACAAACAATTTGATTGCAAAAAGCCTCTAAAAGTTGATATACTCTTAGAGGCTTTTTCTTTTTTGTAGGCAAAATGCTAATTTACACGAATTTTATTATTTTGTATGGAGATTTTCTCAAAATATAAACATTTCCACTTGCTATATGATGAAGATAGGTATAGTGTCAATATGTATGTTTTCTACATTAACAATACCCAAAGTGACAAACTAAAGAGGATCATCGAAAATTGACATTCTTTTAATGGCAAGTGAAAGCACTTTAGGCTCATCAGCCAACGTTGAATTGCATTTGTAAAAAACGTATGCCATGTATATAAGTTGATTGGAGTGGAGGCTGGGCGACTCCTTGGGGATCAGCGATAGAGGAACGAAGGCTAAAAACATCACGTCCTGTGATAACGCCTTCGTGACCAACATCTTGCTGCTGACGCTTCGTTAGCACTACGCTTTCGCGCAAAAAACATCTGTTGCCCCAAGTGGCTCATCGGACGCCCCCAGGAAGCTCTGCGCGAAAGCGAAGCGTCAGCGGCAAATGTTTTATCTGTGCGAAAGCGAAGCGTCAGCGGCAAATGTTTTATCTGTGCGAAAGCGAAGCGGCAGCAACAAATGTTTTCTGTAGCGAAAGCAAAGCGACAGCAACAAATGTTTTATCTGTGCGAAAGCGAAGCGACAGCAACAAATGTTTTCTGTAGCGAAAGCGAAGCGACAGCAACAAAGCGCCCAGCCGGAACGGAAATCAACCCCACGTTATGGTGATGACCCATAATTTGAGAAGATTATCAATAAATCCATTGGTGGTGAATCTTTTAATGTTAGTTTCGTCCCAAGATGCACTTGAGCAGTTTATGCTTTATATCCAAATTGAAAAAAACTTCTCTGTTCATACAGTGCGAGAGTATGAATCGGATCTACTAGATTTTTTAGCGTTTTTGCAGGCGGAGGGCGTAAATGATTTAGCTAGTGTTGAGTATATACATGCACGTCTTTATGTGACGAAGTTGTACGATGAAAAGAGAGCAAGATCATCGGTATCAAGGAAAATCTCCTCAATACGCTCCTTCTATCGCTTTCTAAATAGACAGTACGGATTAGATGATGGGGCATTTCGATCACTTTATCATCCCAAAAAAGAATCACGCTTACCTAGTTTTTTCTATGAAGAAGAGTTGAAGCAGTTATTTGATGCGAATGTTGGCGATGATTTGAAATCATTAAGAAATACGGCTATATTAGAGCTGTTATATGCGACAGGTATTCGTGTAAGTGAGCTCACATCTATTCAAGTAGAAGATGTTGATTTCCATTATTCAATTATTAGGGTAATGGGAAAAGGGCGAAAAGAACGTATTATTCCATTCGGGCAATTTGCGAGTTTAGCTATGCAGGATTACATAGAGCAAGCTCGTCCACGATTGATGAAAAACACAAGTCATCAGCAATTGTTTGTCAACATGCGCGGTGGGGAACTTACTCCTCGAGGTGTACGTCATATTTTAACTGAAATGATTGACAAGGCCTCGCTCCATACGAAAATATATCCACATATGCTTCGCCATACTTTTGCCACACATTTATTGAATAATGGCGCAGATTTACGTACGGTGCAGGAGTTATTAGGCCACGCTCATTTAACTTCTACACAAGTTTACACACATGTAACAAAAGAGCATCTTCGTCAAACATATATGAATGCTCATCCAAGGGCATAATAAGCTAAGGAGGAAGGCAAATGGGACAAATTCATGCGACAACGATATTTGCGGTTCATCATAATGGAGCTTGCGCTATGGCAGGTGATGGTCAAGTAACCCTAGGGAATGCGGTTGTAATGAAGGGTACAGCAAGGAAGGTCAGACGTCTGTTTAATGGGCAGGTACTTGCCGGATTTGCCGGATCGGTTGCCGATGCTTTTACACTTTTTGAAATGTTTGAAGGAAAGTTAAATGAATACAATGGCAACTTACAACGTGCAGCGGTTGAAGTAGCTAAGCAATGGCGCGGTGATAAAATGCTACGTCAATTAGAGGCCATGCTGCTTGTAATGGATAAAAGTACGCTCCTTCTTGTTTCAGGTACGGGAGAGGTAATTGAACCGGATGATGGGGTTTTGGCAATTGGTTCTGGAGGAAACTATGCATTATCAGCAGGTCGTGCTCTGAAAAAATATGCGGGTGATACAATGTCTGCTCGCGAAATTGCAGAAGCAGCATTAGAAACTGCTGCTGAAATCTGTGTGTTTACGAATCATAATATTATCGTGGAGGCGCTTAACTAATGACAAAAAATAATTTAACGCCAAGACAAATTACTGAGCATTTGGATCGTTATATCGTTGGACAAAATGAAGCGAAGCGAGCGGTAGCTATTGCGTTACGTAATCGATATCGTCGCTCACTGTTAAGTGATGAGATGAAGGCTGAGGTAATTCCAAAAAATATTTTGATGATTGGACCTACAGGTGTCGGAAAAACAGAAATTGCACGAAGAATTGCAAAGCTAACGAATGCACCATTTGTGAAGGTAGAAGCAACAAAGTTTACAGAAGTAGGGTACGTTGGACGCGACGTAGAGTCAATGGTACGTGATGTAGTAGAAGCTTCTCATCGTCTTGTAAAAGAAGAAATGACGGAGTCTGTAAAGGACCAAGCAGAAGAATTAGCAAACGAAGCCATCGTTAAGCTATTGGTTCCTTCCTTACGAAAAAAACAGTCTATGCAAAATCCATTTGAAATGTTATTTGGTGGGAAAGAACCGCAAGCCAATGACGATTCCTCTGAAGAAACTGAAGTACGCTCCAAACGTGCGCAAATCGCTATCGATTTACGCAATGGTAAATTAGAAAATGAATGGGTTACAGTTGAAGTAACGGAACAAAATTCTTCTATTTTCGATGCGTTACAAGGAACTGGCATGGATATGTCAGCTAACAGTGGCATGCAGGATATGTTATCTAATTTGATGCCTAAAAAGCAGAAGAAACGCCGTGTACAAGTGAAAGACGCGCGCCGTATTCTAACAATAGAGGAAGCAAATAAGCTTATAGATGCAGATGAAGTTGCCCAAGAAGCTATTTCAAGAGCTGAACAGTCAGGTATTATTTTTATTGATGAGATTGATAAAATCGCTAGTAAGGATGGTAACTCCTCTGCGAATGTATCACGTGAGGGTGTGCAACGTGATATTCTGCCAATCGTTGAAGGTTCTACTGTAACGACGAAGTACGGTGCTGTCAAAACAGACTTTATGTTGTTCATTGCTGCTGGAGCATTTCATATGTCAAAGCCATCAGATCTAATTCCTGAATTGCAAGGACGATTCCCGATTCGAGTAGAGCTTGAAAAATTAACGAAACAAGATTTTGTACGTATTTTGAAAGAGCCAGACCAATCACTTATTTTGCAATACAAGGCATTATTAGAAACAGAAGGCGTGGAAATAAACTTTACGGAAGACGCGATTGAACGAATTGCAGAAATTGCAACCGAGGTCAATCAAGCGACAGATAATATTGGAGCTCGACGTTTACACACAATTTTAGAACGTTTATTGGAAGAATTATCGTTTGAAGCTGCAGAAATTGCGCCTGCGAATATTCCAATTAATGCTGCATATGTAGATCAAAAACTTGCGGGTATAGTAAAAAACAAAGATTTGTCACAGTTTATATTGTAAGCTAAGGCTGAATAGTTTCATTCAGTTATAAAAAACTTTAGAATATTAAGTAAATACTCTTCGGATTATTTATAGGAGGAACATATAATGAATTTATTAGAAAAAACACGTAAAATTAACTCGATGCTCCAAGCATCTGCTGGTAAGCCGGTAAACTTTAAAGAAATGGCAGATACATTAGGAGATATTATTGACAGTAATGTTTATATTGTGAGCCGTAAAGGGAAGCTTTTAGGCATTTCAATTCATCAACAAATTGAAAACGAACGTATGAAAAAGATGTTCGAAGAGCGTCAATTCCCAGAAGCGTATACACATAGCTTGTTTACAATTTCTGGAACATCTTCAAACCTAGATATTAATGACGAACATACTGCTTTCCCAGTTGAAAACAAAGAGCTATTCCAAAATGCATTAACAACGATTGTTCCGATTGTTGGTGGTGGTGAGCGTCTAGGTACATTAATTCTTGCTCGTTTATCTTCACAATTCGAGGATGATGATTTAATTTTAGCTGAGTATGGTGCAACAGTAGTTGGTATGGAAATTTTACGTGAAAAATCTGAGGAAATTGAAGAGGAAGCTCGTAGCAAAGCTGTTGTACAAATGGCAATTAATTCTCTTTCATACAGTGAGTTAGAAGCTATTGAACATATCTTTGAAGAGCTTGACGGCCATGAAGGTCTACTTGTTGCTTCAAAAATTGCAGACCGAGTTGGCATTACACGTTCAGTAATCGTAAACGCATTACGTAAACTAGAATCTGCAGGTGTAATCGAATCTCGCTCTCTAGGTATGAAAGGTACTTACATTAAAGTACTAAACGGTAAATTCTTAAATGCATTAGCTGAAATTAAAATGAAATAATAAAACGTTCTTTAGGAACGATGTTAGGCATCTGGAATGGATTTTCCAGATGCCTTTTAACTTCTCTCATATCTTTTTTTAACGTTAGTGAAACGACAGGTACAGAAGTCTTCCACCACTATAGATGGTGAGATAAATGTGGATTTAAGTTACTTTTCTATAGGTGTCCAAACACCTGAAACTGTCCTATGCTTCCTTTTTTGCGCAGATAAACAAAAGCAGCTCATTGGACGCCCCAAGTCGGTACAGAAATCACCCCCCTCGTTTTGCATAAAGATTTAATATGACACTTAAAATTCATTAGTAACATGAAGGCATCAGGAATAATTGTGTTCCAGATGCCTTTTTGAACTTTTCCGTATTTCGACAAGAAATCGACGAAAATTTCAGCTGATTTACAATGCTCTAATTAAGTCGAACTATGTTATAGTACTAAATAGGGGGGAGAAATAATCTATGTTTTAATTCTTTTCCTCATCTCCTATAGGTATGTTTTCAACCCTTATAGACGCAATTATCATTGCTTTCTCCCTAAATTAGATTTTTTGAGTATGCATTACTTTTTGCATAAATGAAAAAAATAGATGCTCCAATTGATACTTATAAGACAGTCTAGAATAACTATTCTGAATTTTAAGTATTTTTTACAACTTGTACTTAAATAGTAAAAAGGAACTCTAATATAGACATTGTGTCTACTGATATTTTGTTAAAAAAAGGAAAAAAATCAATCCTAAAACCGTAAACACTGTCTGAGTAGTGTAAATTAACTAGATATGTGTTGTGTCCTGTGAAGCCTGTAGTAGCAAGGGGTGCGGAAGTATTGTCCTGGTTATTTGCGAATAAAAATAGGTCTGATATACTATTAAAAAGGGACAAAAGACAATAGACACTAGGTATCATCTTAATTACAATTGTGTTATTGGATAAAAAATGAAATACATAAATGAGGTGAGTGTTTTGGATTTGTTTGGAGGAACTATTAGTAGTTTGGAAAACGGACTTTCCTATGCAACTTTGAATCATAAAACGATCGCTAATAACATTGCGAATGTCGATACGCCGAACTATAAGGCGAAAAGTGTAAGTTTTAAAGATATGTTGGAGAAAGAACAACAAATGTCACTGTCGGCATATCGTACTGATAGTAGACATTATGATTTCGAGATTCGACAATCAACACCTGGAGTGAATAATGTTGATGGCTTACGTTATCGAAATAACGGTAATGCCGTAGATATGGATGCTGAACAGGCGAAACTAGCGGAAAATCAAATTTATTACAACGCATTAATTGAACGTATGAACGGTAAGTTAAACACATTAAATACTGTTATTAAAGGAGGTAAGTAATAGATGTCTATTTTTCATGGAATGAATACCACTGCCTCAGCTTTAACAGCACAGCGTTTACGAATGGATGTCATTTCTTCAAATATGGCAAACATGGATTCAACGCGATCTAAACAAGTGAATGGGGAGTGGGAACCATACCGTCGAAAGTCTGTGACATTTACAGCACAAGAGGGACAGTTTTCAAATTTCTTTAATGTAGCACTTGGTAAAAACGCAAAAAGTGGCGTTGGTAACGGCGTAAAAGTTACACAAATAAAAGAGGATACAGAAACACCTTTCAAACTTGTGTATGATCCAACTCATCCCGATGCAAATGCAGATGGTTATGTAAATATGCCAAATGTAGATCCATTAAAAGAAATGGTAGATTTAATGTCAGCTACTCGTTCCTACGAGGCAAACGTAACTGTATTGAATGCAAATAAATCCATGCTGACAAAGGCTTTAGAGATTGGAAGATAAATAAGAAGAAAGGAAGATACATAATGACAATTTCGTCCGTTTCACAAATGACACCTATGCAGGTTGTAAATGAAACAAATAAACTTAAAACGACACCTTATGAAGCACAACAGAGCTTTGCGAACTCGTTAAAAGAAGCAATATCGAAAGTAAATGATCAACAAATTACTTCTGACAATCTTACTCAAAAGTTAATTAATGGAGGAGATGTAGAGTTGCACGAAGTGATGATTGCATCACAAAAAGCGAGCATTACATTAAATGCAACAATTGAAGTTCGCAATAAGGTGATTGAAGCTTACCAAGAAATAATGCGAATGAGTGTCTAACTTTATTTGAACAAGTGATTACATTCACTATTGAAGTAAAGAATATATCCCATAATTTATACTTTTTTAAATGAATGATTGATGTAGAGGATTGACGACTCCTTAAGGATTACGTTACAGATAATACCCTGGAGACAGAAGTGGCGAAGGTTAAAAGCATCAAGTCTTGAGATAATGCCTTGACCAACATCCTGATTGCCACAAGTGTGGCTCATCGGACGCTCCTAGGAAAAAGACTAATCGAAACGGAAATCAACCCGTTATGGTGATGATATTGATTGAATGTTATGGGATACCACTGTTTTCGCGAATTATTAGATGGATAGGTTATTCACTATAACCGGAGGATCATAATGAATGAACGATTGACGAAAATAAAAAACGACACCAGCCAATTTTGGACAAGTCGTAGTAAAAAACAAAAAATTGTGATGATTGGTTCTTTAGTAGGGGTTGTAGCACTTGCTATAGTTATTACAATTTTTGCTACAAAAACTACATATGTACCACTTTATAAGGATTTATCGACAAGAGAAATCGGACAAGTGAAGGAAGCGCTAGACACTCAAGGTGTAAAGTATGAAATTGAACCGGGAGGGACATCGATTTCAGTCCCTGAAGACCAAGTAGATTCATTGCTAGTGCAGTTGGCATCGGACGGATATCCGCAAACAGGGTCGATTGATTACTCTTTTGCAAAGGGCTCTGGATTTGGTATGACAGATAATGAGTTTAACCTCTTAAAAAAAGCAGCAACTGAAACAGAAGTTGCAAAGCTCATTAAAAATCTAGATGGTGTAAAAGATGCAAAGGTAATGATCAACGTTCCAGAAGAGGGCGTTTTCTTAAAGGATGTTAAAGATGAAGCGACAGCATCTATTGTTTTAAATACAGACCCTGGCTATAAATTTACAGAGCAACAAATTGCCACTATGTACAATTTAGTAGCAAAAAGTGTTCCGAATTTAAACACGGATAACATTGTTATTTCTAACCAATTCTCCGAGTACTTTGATCTACATGCTGCAACTGCTGATGGAACTTCAACAACGACAGCTGAAGGTCAGCTACAAGCGAAGAAATTGGTTGAGCGCGACCTACAGCGACAAGTTCAAAGTATGCTAGGTACGCTTATGGGACAAGACAAAGTAGTAGTTTCTGTGACAACAGACATTGATTTCAAAAAAGAAAATCGTGAAGAAAACCTAGTTACACCGGTTGACGAAGAGAATATGGCAGGAATAGAAATTAGTGCTCAACGTATTTCGGATCAATATTCTGGTACAGCTGCGGCTACTGGTACACCTGAAGCTGAAACGACAACAGATAACTTTACCACTTATAACGAAGGTACCATGGGTAACGGGGATTCCGAGCATACCGAAGAAACAATTAATTATGACGTAAACCGTATACGCAAAGAGATCCAAGAGGCACCATATAAAGTTCAAGATATAGGTATCCAAGTAATTGTTGAACCACCGACAGGAGCTGACGCAGGAACGTTACCAAATGGGGTTCAAGAGGATATCCAGAAAATTTTAAGTACTATTGTTCGTACGACGATTTCTAAAGATGTAGCAGCAGAACTTACTCAAGATCAAATCGATGAAAAAGTAGCTGTTTCAGTGCATCCTTTAAATGGTAAAGCAACAGAGACAGCTAGTGAAAAATCTGTTATTCCATGGTGGGTTTGGGTAATCGGCGGCATATTACTAGCTGTAATATTATTGCTTGCATTCTTCATTATCCGTTCACGTAAACGTGCGGAAGAAGAAGAAGAACTTAGTATCCTAGATGAACAAGAAGAATTAATGATTGAAGATATTAATGAAGAAATTGAAACGGAAGCTACAATGCGTCGTAAGCAGCTTGAAAAAATGGCAAAAGATAAGCCAGACGATTTTGCGAAGTTACTGCGTAGTTGGATTGCGGAAGACTAACTAGGAGGTTCGACTGTGTCCAAGAAAGATAAAGAATTAACTGGAAAACAAAAGGCCGCGCTCTTGTTAATTTCATTAGGGCCTGAGGTTTCAGCTTCTGTTTACAAACATTTAACAGAAGAGGAAATTGAACGCTTAACATTAGAGATTTCAAGCGTTAAAAAAGTAGAAGCAAACGTTAAAGAAGAAATTATTGAAGAATTTCACAATATTGCACTTGCGCAAGACTATATTACACAGGGTGGTATTGGTTACGCGAAGACAGTATTGGAAAAAGCACTTGGTGTAGAACAGGCGCAAACAATTATTAATCGTCTAACATCTTCTTTGCAAGTGCGTCCATTTGACTTTGCGCGTAGAGCTGATCCAGCACAGATTTTTAACTTTATTCAAAATGAACATCCACAAACAATTGCCCTTATTCTATCTTATTTAGAGGCAGGGCAAGCGGGTGTTATTTTATCTTCATTACCACAGGAAGTACAAGCTGATATTGCTAAACGTATAGCCGTAATGGAATCAACTTCTCCAGAAGTTATTAGTGAAATTGAATCTGTATTAGAGCGTAAATTATCATCAACCGTTACACAGGATTACACGGAAACGGGTGGCATTGACGCAGTTGTTGAAGTGTTAAATGGTGTAGACCGACAAACGGAAAAAACGATTCTCGATGCACTCGAAATTCAAGATCCAGAGCTTGCTGAAGAAATCAAAAAACGTATGTTTGTATTCGAGGATATTGTTACGCTCGACAACCGCTCAATTCAACGTGTTATTCGTGATTGTGAAAATGAAGACTTACTGCTTTCAATGAAAGTTTCAAGCGAAGAAGTAAAAGATATTATTTTCCGCAATATGTCACAACGTATGGCTGAGACATTTAAGGAAGAAATGGAAATTATGGGACCTGTACGTCTGCGTGATGTAGAGGAGGCACAATCTCGAATTGTTGCTGTCATTCGTCGCTTAGAGGATGCTGGTGAGATTATTATTGCACGTGGTGGAGGAGATGACGTCATTGTCTAGAATCATCCGTTCTGTATATACACAGTCCAATGGCGATCATGTCAAAAAAATTCAAATTCGTGACATGTTTGAGATGCAAGAGGTAGAGAACGGAGAAGTTCCACCTCAAAAACAAATTACTATCGAAGAAGTGCTAGAAGAGCGCGAACGTTTATTTGCAGAGGCTAGAGCTACTTTACAAGCTGAACGTGAGGCTTTTGAACAAGAAAAGCAAATGTTCTTTCAGGAAATTGAACATTTAAAGCAAGGTTGGGAAGAAGAACGACCTAATCGAGTGCAAGAAGCTTATGATGAAGGATTTGGTCAAGGCTATGAGGACGGGATAAACAAAGCTAATGAAGCGATGGCGCAATCTCTCCAAACGGCCAATGAAATAATCATTCATGCAGGGGAAAATGCTCGGAAATATATTGAAGATCAGGAATCGATTATTTTAGAGCTAGGCTTAACTACAGCAGAGCGAATTATTGATGCATCTTTAGAGCGAGACAACGAATTATTTGTTTCAATCGTTCATAGAGGACTTAAAGAAGCGAGAGAAATGAAAGAAATAAAAATTTATGTTTCGCCTACCTACTATGCTTTAATTACTGCTAATCGGGATGAACTAGCTGAAATGTTCCCAACTGACGTACCATTTATGATTTTTGTAAATGAGGAGTTAGAAAATGAAACAGATTGTTATATTGAAACAAATCATGGCCGTATTGTTGTAAGTATTGATGAGCAATTGAACGAACTAAGATTGAAGCTACATGAAATATTAGAAAGTAAGGAATGATCTAGATGAAAACGGCTCAATTAATCGAACAAATTCCTCAAATACCAACCTTTAAAAAATTTGGTAGAGTAACTAGAGTTGTCGGCTTGATGATTGAGTCACAAGGTCCAGATAGTTCTATTGGTGATGTCTGTAAAATTCATGTGGAAACTTCTAAAAACGGCCATCAAATCATCTTAGCAGAGGTTGTAGGCTTCAAAGATGAAATTGTCGTCTTAATGCCTTTTACTTCGCTTCGAGAAATATCAATTGGCTGCCTAGTCGAAGGTACAGGGGCACCGCTTGAGGTAAAAGTGGGCCCTGAGCTAATCGGTAAGGTACTTGATTCTATGGGGAATCCAATAGATGGAACTGTATTACCGAAAGGATTAATGACAGTTCCGACAGAGCAGGACCCACCCAATCCACTAACGCGCCCGCCGATAAATGAAAGACTTGAAGTAGGTGTTAAAGCAATTGATGGCATGCTAACAGTGGGTAATGGACAACGTGTTGGTATTTTCGCTGGTTCTGGGGTCGGGAAAAGTACATTGCTCGGTATGATTGCGCGAAATACCCAAGCAGATTTAAACGTAATCGCGCTAATTGGGGAACGTGGTCGTGAGGTTCGTGAGTTTATAGAGCGTGATTTAGGACCAGAGGGTTTAAGTCGATCGATAGTAGTAGCTGCTACCTCTGATCAGCCTGCACTAATGCGAATTAAAGGGGCCTTTACCGCAACAGCGATTGCTGAATATTTTAGAAATCGCGGCTTAAATGTCATGTTGATGATGGACTCTGTGACTCGTGTTGCTATGGCGCAGCGTGAAATCGGTCTTGCGACAGGTGAACCACCAGCTCAAAAAGGTTATACACCATCTGTATTTGCGATTTTACCTAAACTATTAGAACGCACAGGTACTAATGAGAAAGGCTCTATTACTGCCTTTTATACAGTGTTAGTAGATGGTGATGATATGAATGAGCCAATTGCAGATACGGTGCGAGGGATTTTAGATGGTCATATAGTCCTTGATCGAAACCTTGCTAATAAAGGTCAATATCCAGCTATTAATGTATTAAAAAGTGTCAGCCGTTTGATGAATCATGTGGCAGAGCCAGAGCACAAAAAGGCTGCAGAACGATTAAGGGAGCTCTATTATACATATGACAAGTCAGAGGATTTAATTAATATCGGTGCCTATAAGACAGGAACATCAAAAGAAATTGATGAAGCCATTTACTATGAACCTCTCATTACCGCTTATTTAAAGCAAGGCTATTTAGATAAGGTGACCCTAGAGGAAAGCAAGAATGAGTTAATTTCATTATCGATTGGTGGTGGAAAATAGGGTGGTAAGCTATATATATCGTTTTGAAAAAGTGTTAACCATTCGAGAGCAAGAAAAAAATGAAACAGAAATTGCCTATAAAGAATCTGTACGTTCTTTTGAAGAAATTGCAACTAAGCTATATGAGTTGTTAAAAAAGAAAGAAGATTTAATAGAGTTTCAGCAGGAGCGTTTAGCTGTAGGTTCATCAATAGAAGAAGTTCATCACTATGCACGGTTTATTGATAGCCTCGAAAAAACAATTACTGATGTACAGCAAAAAGTTGTTCAAGCTCGTGCAAAAATGAATTGGCACGAAGAAAAATTATTAGAAAAAAACTTGGAAGTACGTAAATTTGAAAAAATGCGAGAGAAAGATTTTAAAGTGTTTCAGCAGGAACAGGATCGTATCGAAGGCATTTTTTTAGATGAGATTTCATTGCTTACGTATAACAAGAGAGAAATCAGGTGATTTCATGGCGAAAACAGACAATCGACTTAAAGCAGAATTAGTAGAACAACCGCCTAAACGTAAATCAGGAGGCTTGCGAAAGTTTTTTACGTGGTTTGTAATACCTATTATGTTTGTAGCGGCAGTTCTACTTGTTGTTGCAACCCTAATGAATACGAATGTTTTTGATTTAGGGAAAAAGGCAGTTCAAAGCTTACCATTCGTTCCTTCAGAAGAACAACAAGCAAAAGATGCTGTCGTTAATAATGATTCCAAAGTTGTAAAGTTACAGGCCGAAATACAAGAAAAAGAAGCGGAAATCGTACAGCTTCAAAAAAAGATGGATACGGCAACAACTGAAAAAGAAAAGTTAACGACAGAAAATGAACAGTTAAAATTTGAAATTGAAAAATTAAATAGGGAGCAAAGTGATGTAAAGCGTGACTTTACTGATATTTTAAAAACATTTGATAAAATGTCCCCTAAAGCAGCAGCGCCAGTTCTTATTAAAATGAGCGATACTGAAGCACTTCGTATTTTAACAAACTTAAAACCAGATAAATTAGCTGCGATTTTAGAAAAAATGGATCCACAAAATGCTGCTAAATATACAGAAATGATGGCTAAACAATAAGGAAATCTGAAGGGGGGTGAAAAAATGGATGTGGCAATGATGCAAATGATGTCTAAGGCTATACCAGCTAAAACAGCAGCTACAAAACCTACAACATCAGGTGATTCCAATGTGAATGCAAATGGACCGTCGAACAAGTTTGGGTCTGTTTTTGGACAGATTATTTCTTCTTCAAATCAAATACAGCAGCCTACACAGTCAACAGACATAAAAGATACATCTGATTTGACAGCAGTTTTAAATGCTGAATCTATAGAAGACGTACTAGACTTACTGGGTATTCCACACGACGATGGCTTGTTAATGCTTCAAATTGGTGATGAAGGCAAAGCTGTTGCAATTGATGAAATGTTAAATCTGGATAACCTAATGGATGCATTGGGGATTGATACCGAGCAACTTCAACAATTAGTACAACAGTTGCTAGGAGAAGATAAAGAAGCAAAAGATGTATGGGAGCTTTTAGCAATAGTAGACGCTCAGGCACCAATGCTTCAAACGCAAATCGTAGCAGCTTTACAAGGCGAAGGACAAGTGACTCCAAAGGAAACAGCGCCATTACTTCAAGTGTTAAAGTTAGCACAATTAGTTGGGCAAAAAACGGACTTAACAGCATCACAAGAAAACTTGCTAACTGACATAAAAAGTCTTTTGACAACGATTCAAACACAAGTAGAGACGACTCTATCTGAACAGCAAGTAACAACTAAAACAACAGTAACGCTTCCGTTGCAAGGCTTCCAAAAAGTAGTTCAACAAGTTCAGGTTACAAAGCAGACAGACACAAGTCCTAATGAAATGGTGACTTCTAATACAGTCCAAACAAAAGCAGACACGTTCCAAGTGACACTGCCGGCCGCAAAGCCAGCACAGTCTGAGGCATTTTTGAAAGAGATGCAAGCAATCATCAATAAAGCCCAAATCTCGAATGCACAAGGTGTTACACGCTTAACTTTGAAATTGTATCCTGAAAATCTAGGAACAATACGTATCGAGCTTGTGCAAAATGACGGTGTCCTGACAGCACGACTACTGGCTTCTACGGCTCATGGACGTGAATTACTTGATAGCCAGGCACATCAATTAAAGCAAGCCTTTGTACAGCAAAATATTCAAGTTGATCGCCTCGATATTGCTCAATCATTGCAAGACGCAGATCGCCAACAACGCGACCAAAGCTTCTTCAATAATTTCTTCAAGCAACAACAGCAAGATGAGCAGGAGCAAAAAAACGACGATGACGATGAAGGCAAGACCTTTAGTGACTATCTAATAAGTGAGGAGGTGTAGGAGTGGCAGATACAACGACTGATAAAATGACTGGAAAAATAACCGATGACTTTTACTATAAGAATTATAAGAAGCCAGTTAGGGAAACGGGTAATAGCGAACTAGGTAAGGATGCTTTTCTACAATTACTAATTACGCAATTACGAAATCAAGATCCAACGAACCCTATGGACGACCGTGAATTCATTTCTCAAATGGCACAATTCTCTTCTTTAGAGCAAATGCAAAATATGACAAAAGCGATGGTATCATTACTTGCCTCACAGCAACAAACACAGCTTATGAGTTATACAACATTTGTTGGTAAGGAAGTAAAGTGGCATGAGAAAACGGATGAGAAGGATGAAAAAGGTAATTTTATAGTCAACGAAGGAACGGGCATTATTGAATCATTAAAATTTGTTGACGATGATGTAGTATTCGTATTAGCTGATGGTAAGGAGATAACACCTAGCAATATCTCAGCTGTTTTAGGCGGTTCAGGAACGAATTCGAATGATAACAATACTGAAAAAGAATCTCCTCTTGTACAAGCAAGCAAGCTAATTGGTAAAAAAGTTACCTATAAAGATGGCGAGCAAGAACTACAAGCGCGTATTGTTTCTGTTTCGAGTAAAGATGGCGTTATTTATTACGTATTAGACAATGACAAAAAATTAACAGATAAAGAATTTACCGAAATAAGCGAATAAAGGTGGAGAAGAATGATGGATCAGTTTTCAATACATCGTGTACCATTACATCCATCTATTCGCCAGACTCAACCAACGCCAATAAAATCACAACAATCGTTTAAAGCTCATTTACAGGATGCTACTAAGCAACAAGAACTAAAAGTGAGCAAGCATGCGCATGAACGTATTATCCAGCGTAATATTGCGATTACTGAACAAGAATGGCAGGTTGTATCGGACAAGGTATTTGAAGCGCACTCAAAAGGTGTCAAACAACCATTAGTCTTGATGGATCAAGCAGCTTTAATTGTCAGTGCTAAAAACGCAACTGTCATTACAGCAATGGATCGCACGGAGGCAAAGCAGCAAATATTTACAAATATTGATGGCACAATCGTGCTGTAAGGGCTGGACCTGTAATAGGAGGCCTAGGTGTGCTGATTGATAGAGGCACACAATTAAAAGACGAAGGGAGAACGACATTATGTTACGTTCTATGTATTCTGGTATTTCAGGTTTAAAAAACTTCCAAACGAAGCTGGATGTAATTGGGAACAATATTGCTAATGTAAATACTTATGGCTTTAAAAAAGGACGTGTAGTATTTAAAGATTTAATTTCTCAAACGCAAGCAGGTGCATCTTCACCATCTCAAACTCGTGGTGGTGTTAATGCTAAACAAATCGGTTTAGGCTCACAACTTGCTGCAATCGATACAATACACGGTTCAGGTTCACTACAATCAACTTTTCGTGACTTAGACTTAGCTATCGCTGGTGATGGTTTCTTCATGGTAGGGGATGCAAATGGTGCACCTGATGAAGATGGGGCACTAGATGCAGAGGGTTACAGCAATATTCTCTATACACGTGCCGGTAATTTTTATATGGATAGAAATGGATATTTAGTAAATGCTGATGGTAAATATTTAGTTGGTATGCCAAGTGATCAGTTATCGACTCCTGAGGATCCAATCGATGGTTCTGAAGCTGACAAACAAAAAGCGGACAATGGACTAGCTGATATAGAAGGTAATATAGCAGATGAAATAGATTTCTCAGCTGATGTTTCACCAATTCGTATCCCTACAACAGCGCAATCAATGTCTATTAGTCAAGATGGTACAGTTACCTACGTAGACCATAATGGTAAAAATCAATATGCAGGTCAGCTCATACTCGCGAAGTTCCCAAATGCGGGCGGTCTTCAAAAAGTTGGAGGGAATTACTTCCAACCAACAGCTAACTCTGGCGAACCTTACGCTCAAGTAGGAACTGTAGGTGGGATTGGTGGTATTGAATCTGGCTACGTTGAAATGTCCAATGTCGACCTTTCTGAGGAGTTTACTGAAATGATTGTGGCACAACGTGGTTTCCAAGCAAATACACGTATTATCACAACTTCTGATGAAATTCTTCAAGAGCTTGTGAATCTAAAACGCTAGATTTTAGTATGAGGTTTATACTTAATATGTAGGTAAAGAAAATACCGGTTAAGATTACAAAGTACTCAAAACTAAAAACATAATTTCATATGAGGGAGGGTCGGGCCGGCTCTCATGCTAGACCCGGCCCTATTTCAATGATTGAACTAACACGTTTAAATGGCAAAGCATTTACATTGAATGCTTTATACATAGAAACGGTCGAATCTTTTCCGGATACGACCATTACATTAACGACTGGAACCAAAATCATTGTTTTACAGAGTCAAGATGAGGTGCGACAAAAGGTAACAGCCTTTTATAAAAATATACAAATACTATCAAACCCGCATCTACGAGGTGAAGAAGATGAAGAATAACAAAGTGTTAACGATGATTATCATCGTACTAGTAGCAATCATACTTATCGGGGGTATTTGCTTTGTATTATTTACCCAATTTAATAAGCCGGCAAAGTCTCTTGAGCCAACTATTGATGAAATCGTAGAAGCTTCTGTTGAAATTCCGGAGATTACTACAAATCTAGCTGATAACAAAATTGTACGCTTTTCGTTAAAAATTCAAACATCAAATAAAGATGCTGCTGCTGAATTAACGAAACGTGATTTCCAAGTGAAAAATATTGTTATTCAAGAGCTTTCAGAAATGGAGCAAAAAGATTTAGAAGGTAAGCAAGGGAAACAAGTTTTCCAAAAATCATTAAAAACAAAAATTAATGAATTGATGCAAGAGGGAGAAATTCAGGAAGTTTATTTTACCTCCTTCATCACCCAATAATAAAGAAACTGCTTGAAATGGAGGTGGGCAAATGGCAGGAGATGTGTTATCTCAATCTGAGATAGATGCGCTGCTTTCCGCAATATCAACTGGGGAAATGTCAGCGGACGACATAAAAAAAGAGGACGAGGGGCGCAAGGTTAAAGTATATGACTTTAAACGAGCACTTCGTTTCTCAAAAGATCAAATCCGAAGTTTGACCCGAATACATGAAAATTTTGCACGATTGCTGACAACCTTCTTTTCTGCACAGCTGAGAAGCTATGTGCAGATTACTGTTGCATCAGTGGACCAAATACCATTTGAAGAGTTTGTACGTTCGATTCCGAATATGACACTCATTAATGTGTTTGAAGTGCCGCCATTAGATGGTAATATATTGATGGAAATAAACCCAAACATTGCCTACTCGATGTTAGATCGTTTAATGGGCGGTAGTGGGGCGAGTCATAGTAATGTAGATAACTTAACAGAAATAGAAACTAAAATTATGACAAACCTTTTTGAACGTTCATTCGACAATTTACGCGAGGCATGGGAAAATGTTGCGGAAATTGATCCAATCTTAGTAGAGCTTGAGGTCAACCCTCAATTTTTACAAATGATTTCACCAAATGAAACAGTTGTCGTTATTTCCTTAAACACGATCATCGGTGAGACAAGCGGTATGATTAATATTTGTATCCCGCATGTTGTATTGGAGCCAATTGTTCCAAATCTTTCTGTTCGTTACTGGATGCAGACGAATACAAAAGAGATGTCTCCAGAGCAAACAAAAATGCTTGAAACACGTGTGAAACAAGCGCAACTACCTGTTTCCGTTGAACTAGGTATTACAGACATTACCATTGAGGATTTCCTCACAATGCAAGTTGGAGATGTTATTCAATTAGAACAAAAAATTGAAGATCCACTACTGTTAAAAGTAGGGACATTACCGAAATTTACAGTTCAACCAGGAAAACAAGGCAAAAAATTAGCAATCCAGATTATCGACCCTTTGAAAGGAGGAGACGAAGATGAGTGATGAAATGCTCTCCCAAGAAGAAATTGAAGCGTTATTAAGGGGCGAAACGTTGGAAGATAAAAACAGCGGCACTGAAGCTTCTACAAATGAGGAAATTAATGATTTAAAAGTAGAGGATTACCTCGATTCGTTTGCCCAAGATGCATTAGGTGAGGTAGGGAATATATCTTTTGGTAGCTCTGCTACAGCGCTGTCAGCGTTATTAGGTCAAAAAGTAGATATTACTACCCCAAGTATTTCAATGATTAACCGAAATAAATTAGAAGAGGAATTTCCTCATCCTTATGTAGCCGTACAGGTTGAATATACAATCGGATTGACAGGAATGAATTTACTTGTCATTAAGCAATCCGATGCAGCGATTATTGCTGATTTAATGTTAGGTGGAGATGGCTTAAATCCGAAACCAGATTTAGGTGAAATTCAGCTAAGTGCCGTGCAAGAAGCTATGAATCAAATGATGGGTTCTGCGGCTACTTCAATGTCGACAGTATTTAATAAAAAAGTGGATATTTCTCCACCTACTATTGATTTAATGAATATTTCTCAGAACGAGGGACGAGAAAATATTCCTGAAGATGATTTACTCGTAAAAGTATCTTTCAGATTGAAAATTGGTAATTTAATTGATTCGAATCTAATGCAATTATTACCTCTGAAGTTTAGCCAAAACATTGTAAAATCTCTATTAGGAGAAACGGAATCAATCGAGGAACCTGTGGCTGCAACTATAGCGCCTGAAGCGCCAGTAGCACCGACACCTGTACAACCACAAGCGTCTATGCAACCACAAGCACCTGTAACACCACCGCCTGCACAGCCAGTTTATCAACAGCAGACAGCGCCTGTGCAGCAACCAATGTATCAAGAGCAACAACAGATTCCGATGCAAGCAACAAGACCTGTTCAACCGGTCAATGTTCAACAAGCACAGTTTGCTAGTTTTGATCCAAATGTTATCTCGCAATCTGAAGCTAGAAATTTAAATATGCTACTTGATATTCCATTGCAAGTTACTGTAGAGTTAGGACGTACAAAGCGTTCTGTAAAAGAGATATTAGAACTATCTAGTGGTTCGATTATTGAACTAGATAAATTGGCTGGTGAACCAGTTGATATTTTAGTAAATAGCCGTTTAATCGCTAAAGGTGAAGTCGTTGTTATTGATGAAAACTTCGGTGTCCGCATTACAGATGTTTTAAGTCAAGCAGAGCGTTTAAATAATTTAAGATAGTTTCAATTGGAGGAGTTAACCATGTCTAAAAGAATTTTGATTGTAGACGATGCCGCATTCATGCGCATGATGATCAAGGATATTTTATCGAAAAATGGGTTTGAAGTTGTTGGAGAGGCTGCTGATGGTTTACAGGCTGTTGAAAAGTACAACGAATTAAAGCCAGATTTAGTAACAATGGATATTACGATGCCAGAAATGGACGGTATTGCTGCTCTTAAAGCAATTAAAGGTTCAGATCCAAATGCAACTGTAATTATGTGTTCGGCAATGGGACAACAAGCAATGGTAATCGATGCAATTCAAGCTGGTGCGAAAGACTTTATTGTTAAACCTTTCCAAGCTGATCGTGTAATTGAAGCGATTCAAAAAGCTCTAGGATGATTGAATGCAAATGTTAAAATCATTTCGTCTAACGATGATTTTCGCATTTCTTGTATCCTTCCTGTTTTTGTACCCTACAACAACTCCTGTGTATGCAGAATCTAACACAAAATTTGTCGACGACTGCATTAATAAAAAAGGAGATTGCAAAGAAGATAGTACTCCAGCTGCTGAGAAAGATTCAGATTTACAAGCGGCTGGAGACGTATCTGCGTGGGAATACATAAAAATGGTGTTGGCGCTTATTTTTGTTATAGCTTTATTTTATGGATTAATGAAGTTTTTAAATAAAAGAAATTTGAACTTTCAACGTAATCAATTAGTACAAAATTTAGGCGGTTTATCGTTAGGTGCTCAAAAGTCGGTACAACTATTACAAGTAGGTAAAACACTCTATTTAGTTGGGGTCGGTGAGGATGTCCAGCTATTACGTGAAATTACTGATCCTGATGAAGTTGCAACACTTTTAGCACTATATAATGAACGACAAGAACTTGCAGTAACATCACCGTATATTGCAGAAGTATTATCTAAGTTTAAGAGAAAAAGTAATGAAAGTTCACCAGCGCAGCAAAAACAAGGCTCTTTTGGTGAGCTATTTGAAAAAAAGATTTCCGAAATTAAACAGGAGCGTAGTGAAGAACTGGAGAAATGGAAGCAAAAGGAGAATGATGATAAATGAATGATGTAATCAGTGTTTTTTCCAACAGCGACCCGACAAATGTCTCTAGCGCTGTTAAGCTTCTTTTGTTGTTAACAGTTCTTTCACTGGCACCAAGTATTTTAATTTTAATGACATCATTTACACGAATAGTTATCGTATTATCGTTTGTTCGTACTGCGTTAGCGACACAGCAAATGCCACCGAACCAGGTCATTGTGGGCCTTGCCTTGTTTTTAACTTTCTTTATCATGGCCCCAACATTTCAAGAGGTCAATAAAGAGGCATTGCAGCCACTATTTTCTGAGAAAATTGGAATTGAAGAAGCGTATGATCGTGCCAGTGTGCCGTTTAAAGAGTTTATGAGTAAGCATACAAGGCAAAAGGATCTTGATTTATTTTTAACCTATAATAAAGCAGAAAAGCCAGCATCAGTAGAAGAAATTCCCCTTACAATGCTCGTACCTGCTTTCGCATTGAGTGAGATTAAAACAGCGTTTCAAATTGGCTTTATGATATTTATTCCATTCCTAGTAATCGACATGATTGTTGCAAGTACTCTAATGTCGATGGGGATGATGATGTTACCACCGGTTATGATTTCATTGCCGTTTAAGATTTTATTATTTGTACTCGTTGATGGTTGGTACCTTGTGATGAAATCATTACTACAAAGTTTTTAGGGGATGATACAGTATGACAGGTGAATTGGTTATTTCAATTGCAGAGCGTGCCATTATGGTTATCCTTCTAACAAGCGGTCCGCTATTATTAGTTGCTTTAATCACTGGTTTAGCGGTAAGTATTTTTCAGGCAACAACATCGATTCAAGAGCAAACTTTAGCATTCGTTCCAAAAATCATCGCTGTATTAGCAGCCATCGTATTTTTCGGTCCTTGGATGTTATCACAAGTGACTAGCTATGCGAGAGATATTTTTGAGAATTTAACGCGTTATATAGGGTGAGTAGATGAATGAATTAATCCCGCATTTTACGGTTTTCTTATTAGTGCTTGTGCGCGTATCGGCATTTTTTGTCACTGTGCCTTTTTTCTCGTACAGAACGATTCCGCCACAAGTTAAAATAACGCTCGCATTAGTTTTAGCTTGGATGATGTATTACACAATTGACGTTGAACCATTTGTATTTAATGGTGATTACATACTTTTAGTGATGAAAGAAGCGCTCATTGGACTGTTGCTCGGTCTAGTTGCTTATATCATCATGTCGGCAATTCAAATTGCCGGAAGCTTTATAGATTTTCAAATGGGTTTTGCCATTGCCAATATTATTGACCCGCAAACAGGTGCACAAAGTCCATTGATAGGACAATTTTTTAATACGCTAGCATTACTTTTTCTACTAGCTATAAATGGACATCATATGATTCTCGATGGAATTTATTATAGTTATCAATTCTTACCGATGGATCAAGGATTTCCAAATTTCGCAAATGCCAATTATATAGAGTTTATCATCACAACATTTACAGCTGTTTTTGCGATTGCCTTTCAAATGGCTGCTCCTGTTGTAGCAACTTTATTTTTAGTTGACTTGGCGCTAGGAATCACGGCGAAAACTGTACCACAATTAAATATTTTTGTTGTTGGTTTTCCTATTAAAATTGGTGTTAGTTTTCTAGTGTTATTCACAATGATGACTGTAATGGTTCAAGTGATACAAAAGCTTATTACAATTATGATATATGCGATGCGTGATTTAATGGCTATTTTAGGTGGTGGATAAAATGTTGCTACTGCTGGATTTAGATTTACAGTATTTTGCGGGAGAAAAAACGGAAAAGGCGACGCCCAAAAAACGACAAGATGCTCGAAAAAAAGGTCAGGTCGTCAAAAGTCAGGATATTTCCAGTGCGATTGTCATGCTCATGGTATTTATCTTTTTATTCTTCTTTGCAGGTTCGATGCGAGACGATCTTTTAGCTTTTTTCAGGCAAACTTTTATTCATAACATACGCGTAGAAACACTAACGATTGATAGTGTGATGAGCTTATTTACAGAAACATTAGTGCAAATGGCTTTTATTATTGTCCCAATAATGGGAATTGCATTTGTTGGAGCATTGGCAGGTAACTTCCTACAGTTCGGTTTCCTATTTACATTAGAGCCGATGAAGTTTGATTTAAAAAAAATGGACCCGATTAAAGGGTTAAAAAAGATATTTTCTGTTAAAGCCATTATAGAGCTTCTCAAATCGGTATTAAAGATTGGCTTCATCGGTGGCGTTACGACAATTATAGTTTGGACGAATTTGCCGGAAGTTTTGGCGTTATCCTTTAAAAGCCCATGGATAACTCTTATTACAGTGGGTAAGCTTGTTGGTATCATGGGGATTGCTGCTTCGCTCGTCTTACTATGTGTATCCCTTTTAGACTGGATGTATCAAAAACATGATTACGAAAAAAATCTTAAAATGTCTAAGCAAGATATTAAAGATGAATATAAAAATAGTGAGGGCGATCCACTGATAAAATCGAAAATCAAACAACGCCAACGCGAAATGGCGATGCGTCGAATGATGTCAGAGATTCCAAACGCCGATGTTGTCATAACAAACCCAACTCACTATGCGATTGCCATCAAATATGATGAGGAAAGTATGGATGCCCCACGCATCGTTGCTAAGGGTACAGACTTTATCGCTCAAAAGATTAAACTGATTGCGAAAGAACATGATGTGATTATGGTTGAAAATAGGCCATTAGCACGAGCAATGTACGATCAAGTAGAAATTGGCGATCAAGTACCAGAAGAGTTTTTCAAAGCAATAGCCGAAGTGCTTGCTTATGTTTATCGAATTAAGCGGAAAATTTAAAGCTTTTTGTAGGAGGGACACAAATGAAAGTTCGCGATATAGGGGTTTTAGGTGCGGTTATTTTAATCGTTGCGATGCTCATCATTCCTCTTCCTCCGTGGATGTTAAGTTTCTTAATCGTCATTAATATTACATTAGGATTAATAGTACTGTTAACAGCAATGAGTATGAAGGAAGCATTAGACTTTTCTATTTTCCCTTCAGTTATTTTATTGTTAACTTTGTTCCGACTCGGACTGAGCGTTTCTACAACACGTGCCATTTTAGCCAAAGGTGATGCTGGTGCGGTTGTTGAAACGTTTGGTGATTTTGTAGTCGGCGGGAATGTACTAGTTGGTTTAGTTGTATTCTTAATTCTTGTGTTAATTCAGTTTATCGTTATTACAAAAGGAGCGGAGCGTGTAGCTGAAGTAGCAGCACGTTTCACACTGGATGCGATGCCGGGTAAACAAATGAGTATTGATGCTGATTTAAATGCAGGAGTTATTTCTGAAAGGGAAGCACGTGAACGGCGCGAGAAAGTAGCGGGTGAAGCGGACTTCTACGGAGCGATGGATGGTGCCACAAAATTCGTAAAAGGGGATGCCATTGCCTCAATGGTCATGGTTATTATCAACTTATTATTTGGTATCATCATCGGTGTTGTGCAGATGAAGCTTCCATTTGCAGAGGCAGCAAATCATTTTTCTAAGTTAACAGTAGGAGATGGTATTGTCTCACAAATTCCCGCGCTACTGATCTCTACAGCGACAGGGATTGTCGTAACACGTGCATCCTCTAAAGGTAGTCTTGGTGAAGACATTACAGGTCAGTTATTTGCTCAAGCAAAACTGCTTTATGTAGCGGGTGGAACAATACTTTTACTTGGATTTTTCACACCTATCCCTATCTGGATAACAATCCCAATTGGTGGTTCACTAATTGCTGGTGCTTATATGATGGATCATAAAAAACCAGAGGATGAAGAAGAATTACTTGAAATTGAGGAAGAAGTGGCAACTGACGGCATGAAGAGCCCTGAAAACGTTGTGAATTTATTAAATGTGGACCCAATCGAGTTTGAATTTGGCTATGGTTTAATACCGTTAGTAGATGCTACTCAAGGCGGCGATTTATTAGATAGAGTCATTATGATACGTCGACAGTTAGCATTAGAATTAGGGATTGTCATTCCGGTTGTCCGTATTCGCGATAATATTCAATTACAACCAAATGAATATCGAATTAAAATAAAGGGTAACGAAATGGCGCGTGGTGAACTTCTACTTGATCATTATTTAGCAATGAGTCCAGGAGATGATGATTCCATCGAAGGAATTGACACAGTTGAACCGTCATTTGGCTTACCTGCAAAATGGATTACTGAGCAAGTGAAAGAGGATGCAGAAATGTTCGGCTACACAGTTGTTGACCCACCGAGCGTAGTGTCGACTCACTTAACCGAAATGATTCGTGCAAATGCTTATGAATTACTTGGTCGTCAAGAGACGAAGCAGTTAATTGATCATTTACGTGAAACACATCCAATTTTAGTCGAAGAGCTGACGCCTACACCGTTATCGACTGGAGAAATTCAAAAAGTACTGGGTAAACTCCTACGAGAAAATGTTTCAGTCCGAAACTTACCAATTATTTTTGAGGCGCTAGCAGACTATGCAAAGTTAACGAGCGATACCGATATATTAACTGAGTATGTACGTCAAGCATTAGCACGTCAGATTACTTCTCAATACGTAGGAGACAGCTCGTCACTAAAGGTTATAACTGTTTCGGGTAAAGTAGAGAAAATGATTGCTGATAGTATTCAACAAACTGATCACGGAAATTATTTAGCGATGGATCCACAAGATTCTCAAACTGTCTTGGAGACTATTGCTGCAGAAGTAGAACGCGTTTCCTTTATGGAACAATCTGCTATTATCTTATGCTCTCCAGCAGTTCGTATGTATTTACGTCAACTAACGGAGCGTTATTTCCCGCAAATTCCAGTTCTATCATACAATGAACTTGATGCTACGGTTGAAATTCAAAGTGTTGGGGTGGTGAATGTTGAATGAAAATGAAAAAATATTATGCATCCTCCATACCAGAAGCGATGAAGCTTGTGCGTGCTGAATTAGGTGAGGACGCTGTCATTTTGAATTCGAAAGTAGTAGTGACAAAAAAGTTTTTTGGAATCATTAAAAAGAAAAGTTTTGAGGTTGTTGCAGGGATTGATTCAATGGAGCCAGGTAATGCGGCTCCAGCACCTGCAGCTTTACCTATAAAAACAGCTAAAAAAGAAAATGTAAGGTTACAAGAGATTACGAATGCTGTACAAGCTAACATGCACCAAGTACAGCCCCAGAATGATGCGCCCTTGCATGAGGAAACTGGCATTTCTGAAGATTTGAGGAAGGAAATTGCAGATTTAAAATCTTTAATGCATTCTATGCATAAGAAGACTATCCAGGATCAATATCCCGATGAACTCTTACCCTTCATTGAATACTTAAGACAGCAGGAGCTATGTGAGGAGCTCATCACAACGATTGGTGATGAGCTTTTTACGCATTTCAAAGAAGCGTCAGAAATCAATTTTTCTCAATATAAGATGGTTACGAAAAATTTATTGCGCAAAGAGCTAGAGAATCTCCCAGTCGGGGGATTATCCTATGAAAAAAAATATATTAATGTTCTAGGTCCAACAGGTGTCGGAAAGACTACGACAATTGCTAAAATGGCAGCTAGAGCAGTTTTAGAAAAAAAGAAAAAAATAGGATTTATCACGACAGATACTTACCGTATTGCTGCAATTGAGCAATTAAAAACGTATGCTGGACTGTTACAAGCTCCTGTCGAAATTGCCTATAATGCAACAGATTTTGAGCAAGCAATCCATCGATTGTCCCATTTAGATTTAGTGTTTATAGATACAGCAGGCCGCAATTATAAAGAGGTAAAATATGTAGACGATTTACAGCGTCTCATAAAATTTGATGATCAAGCTGAGTCCTTCTTAGTACTTGCTATGACAACGAAAGAGAAGGATATGGCAAACATTGTAGAGCAATTTAAGCAATTACCAATTGAAAAATTCATTTTTACAAAAATTGATGAAACAAATTCTATTGGCACAATGATTAATTTAATGATTAAATATAATAAAGGACTTGCTTACTACACGAATGGTCAAGAAGTACCAGAAGACATTGAAGAAGCTGATCTAGAAGCAGTACTAAATTTATTTTTTCAAGGTGAAGAAAAATGAGAGACCAAGCTGAAACATTACGCTTGAAAATGTTGAAACAGCAGGGCGAATTAGGCAGGGCAATTGCGGTTGTAAGTGGTAAAGGTGGGGTTGGTAAAAGTAACTTCACGATGAATTTTGCCATTACATTGGCCAATAAAGGGAAAAAAGTTGTCATCGTTGATATGGATATTGGTATGGGGAATATCAATATTTTAATTGGAAAAAGTGCATCTTATAGTTTAAAAGATTACTTAGAAGGAAATAAGTTACTAGATGAGGTAATATTTGAAGGTCCTTACGAATTAAAGTATATTTCAGGTGGGTCTGGTATGTCGGGCGTCTTAGAATGGTCAGATATTATGTTTGATCGACTCATTCATGCATTTGAGCAGCTTCAAAAAAGCTTTGATTACATCTTATTTGATATGGGAGCAGGAGCAACTAACTGGTCATTAGATTTACTAACTTCTATAGATGAAATCATTGTTTTATCAACAGCAGAGCCAACTTCTATTACAGATGCATATTCAATGATGAAATATATTCATACGAGAGATGCGGACAAGCAATTTTATATACTCTGTAATCGAGCTTATAGTAAAGAAGAAGGACTGGAAACCAATGAACGACTGAAGCGTACGATGAAGCGTTTTTTGGACAAAGAGGTTACGGTATTAGGCTCATTACCTGAAGATTCTGTTGTGCGTAAGGCTGTGCGTGAGCAAGTGCCTTTTTCACTTGCCTATCCAGACGCACTTATTACAAAGACACTTCATCTTATAGTGGCACGTTTTATGGAATACCGTGTGGAGGAAGTTCATGCACATGATCAGTCAGCAGGTAATTTCTTAACTAAATTAAGAAGTATTTTTTCGAAAGGACGTGATTAATTGGACTTTTTACATAAAAGCAAGCTATTAGTTGTTGATGATTCTGCTTTTATGAGAAAGCTAATTAGTGACTTTTTTGTTGGCAACTCGAAGGTTGAAGTAGTTGGAACAGCACGAAATGGGAAAGATGCGATAAAAAAGATTCAATCATTGCGGCCAACAGTTGTGACAATGGATATTGAGATGCCTGAAATGAATGGGCTTGATGCTTTAAAAGAAATTATGACTATATGTCCAGTACCTGTTGTTATGCTCTCGAGTACAACTCAACGAGGAGCAGAGAATGCCTTATCAGCAATTGAACTTGGTGCAGTAGATTTTGTCGCGAAGCCAAGCGGAACAATTTCTCTTGATTTACATAAAATCCAAACCGAACTTGTCCACAAGGTTGAACAAGCATCATTGGTACCTGTTTCAAAATTAAAGAAACCTTCTGGTAGTAAAAGACAACAAGAACATTCATTAATAGCGAGTACCGTTAGAAGAGAATCATTTAGTGAAGGTATGATGACTCCTCCTGTCAATGTTTTTCCGACAAGGGCAGAATCATCAAAGCCACATGTGGAATGGAATAAAGTAGGCCGGAAAATTGTACTGATTGGGACTTCCACCGGCGGACCTAGAGCATTACAAGAAGTAATAACAAAAATCCCAAAATCCATTCAAGCACCAATTTTAATTGTCCAGCATATGCCAGCAGGATTTACAAAATCTCTTGCTACTCGTTTGGATCAATTGAGTGAGATTACCGTAAAGGAAGCTGAGCAAGGAGATATTCTTCAAAATGGAACGGCGTATATTGCACCTGGTGGGTATCATTTAAAACTTAGAAAAGTAGGTACCTCCTTTGGCATAGTCCTTGATAATAATGAACCACCTAGATCTGGACATCGCCCTTCTGTAGATGTGATGTTTGAAGATGTCAGCCAATTTAAAGATTTTGATAAAGTGGCAGTTATTATGACAGGTATGGGCCATGACGGCTCTGACGGACTAAAAGCACTAAAAAGTACTGGAAATGTGATTGCAATCGCTGAGTCAGCTGAAACTTGCATAGTGTATGGTATGCCGAAAGCAGCAGTGGAAACGCAGCTTGTCGATGAAGTAGCAGATGTAGATGATATTGCACAAACAATAATGAAATATTTGCCTTAAAGGGGTGTCCTCTTATGGAAGTCAATCAATATTTAGAGATGTTTATTGAAGAAAGTAAAGACCATTTACAAGCGTGTAGTGAACATTTATTAGAACTAGAAAAAAATCCAGACGATTTGGCGATTGTTGGAGAAATTTTCCGTTCAGCGCATACATTAAAAGGTATGTCTGCGACAATGGGCTTTGAAGATCTAGCAGATTTAACTCATAAAATGGAAAATGTGTTGGATGCGATCCGAAATGAGAAAATCCATGTAACTCCTGAAATTTTAGATGTTGTCTTCGAGTCTGTAGACCATCTAGAAGAAATGGTGATGGACATTGCAAATGGCGGAGATGGAAAACGTGATGTATCTTCAACCGTTGCACAATTAAAGCGTATTGAATTAGGTGAGGAAGCGATTCCTGAAGTAGTAGCAACTACTGAGACACCCGCTACTGCTGTAGCAAGTGTGTTAGAGTATGACGGTTTTGAACAAACAGTTATTTCTCAATCTACTGAACAAGGTTTCAATGCACTCGAAATTTCAGTTAAATTACGTGAGGACTGTCTTTTAAAAGCAGCACGAGTATTTATGGTGTTTGAGATTTTAGAAAAAGATGGGGATGTTATTAAATCAAATCCATCTGTAGAAAAGCTTGAAGACGAACAGTTTGATCAACAATTTTACGTAGCTTTCGTAACAAAAGAATCTGCTGAAGATATGCAGAAAAAGATTATGAAAGTTTCAGAAGTTGAAGAAGTGATTGTCGCAACTATCGAACAAAAGCAATATAGTGAAAATGGACAAGCAATTCAAGAAGTAGCGGCAACAGCAACGGTAGAAGTTGAGGCTCAACCTGCTACTGCAACAGAAACAAATACTGCAGCACCTACACCTGCAAAAGCAGCCGCTCCTGCTAAGGCTGATAAAAGCCATGCGCCGGTTGGTAATAAAACAATACGTGTAAATATCGAGCGACTTGATATATTAATGAACTTATTTGAAGAGCTTGTTATAGATCGAGGACGACTACAGTCTATTGCAACTGAGGTTAACCATGGAGAGCTAAATGAAACAGTGGAGCGTATGAGCCGCGTCATGGGTGATTTACAAACTATTATTTTAACGATGCGTATGGTTCCGGTTGAAACAGTATTCAATCGCTTCCCAAAAATGATTCGTCAGTTATCTCGTGATCTAAACAAGAAAATTAACCTCGAAATTATTGGTGCTGAAACAGAGCTAGATCGTACAGTAATCGATGAAATTGGGGATCCTCTTGTTCATTTAATTCGTAATTCTGTTGACCACGGTATTGAAAATCCGACAGCTCGTCTTGCAAAAGGTAAACCAGAAGAAGGAACAGTTGTCCTGCGTGCTTATCATAGTGGTAACTATGTCTTTATTGAAATTGAAGATGATGGAGCAGGTATTAACCGTGAAAAAGTACTTGCGAAAGCTATTTCTAAAGGTATTGTTACACAAGAACAATCATATTCAATGTCAGATAAGCAAATCAATGAGCTTATTTTGGCTTCTGGTTTCTCAACGGCAGATGTTATTTCTGACGTATCAGGCCGAGGCGTTGGATTAGACGTTGTTAAAACAACAATAGAATCATTGGGTGGAAATATTTCAATTGACTCTACACAAGATGTAGGATCAGTATTCTCGATTCAATTACCACTGACATTATCGATTATTTCTGTCATGCTAGTAGAAATAGAGAAAGAGATTTATGCCATTCCGCTTTCATCAATTATCGAAACTTCAATTATCCGTTCATCTGAAATTATGAATGCGCATAATCAAAAAGTAATCGACTTCCGTGGCAAAGTAGTACCACTAGTATTTTTAGAAGAAATCTTTGAGGTACCTCGTAAAGAACCACAGGGTGACGAATTCCATTCAGTGGTCATCGTTCGAAAAGGTGAGAAACTTGCTGGTTTAGTTGTGGATTCATTCATTGGCCAACAAGAAATTGTGCTGAAATCATTAGGAAACTACTTAACGAATATCTTTGCAATTTCAGGTGCAACAATTTTAGGTAACGGAAAAGTAGCCTTAATTGTGGATTGTAACGCACTTATTAAATAAGGTGAATGAATAAGAGAGGTGTAAACAATGACAAATGCAGTGGAACAAGAAAGTATTAAAGTAATTGTTTTTCAATTAGCGGATAAAGAATATGCGATTCCAGTGTCACATGTACAAGGAATTGAAAAACTTATGCATATTACGCGCGTACCGAAAACGGCGAAATATGTAAAAGGTGTTATTAACCTACGCGGTGTTGTAACGCCAATTGTAGATTTACGTGAACGGTTTGAATTACCTGTCTCTGAGCACGAAGAAACAACACGTATTATCATCATTTCATTAGAAGATATGGAAGTAGGTTTCGTCGTAGACTCTGCAAATGATGTGTTAGACATCCCTGCTGACTCAATTGAACCACAGCCCGAAGTAGTAGGCTCATTGGAAGAAGAGTTTATTTCAGGGGTGGCTAAAATAGATAAACGATTATTAATTTTATTGCATTTAGAGAAAGTACTAAATCCACTAAAGTAGGGATCGATAATGACATATAATCAAAAGATTACATCACTACATTTAGATGTATTGAAGGAAATTGGTAATATAGGTGCTGCGCATGCTGCGACAGCACTTTCCAATTTGCTTGGTAAAAAAATTGATATGCGAGTACCAAAGGTTGAAATGGTGTCATTTAATGACATGATGGAGCTTGCTGGAGGATCTGAAAATGTCGTAGTTGGAATCTATCTACGCATTGAAGGTGATGCTGAAGGTAGTATGTTCTTTATTCTGCCAATTGAACAAGCAAATCGTTTTATTCGTCGTCTCATATTTGATGAATCATTCGACTTTAAAAAACGACCTGTTTCAGAGTTAGGTTTATCAGCTATGCAAGAGATGGGTAATATTTTATCTGGCTCTTATTTATCGGCGTTATCTGACTTTACAAATTTAAAAATTTATCCAACTGTGCCAGGACTAAGTGTTGACATGTTTGGTGCCATTATTAGTATTGGTTTGATTGAATTATCACACGTTAGCGATAATGTTATCGTCATAAACACATCCATTTTTGAAGACGGTGTAGAGGATCAGGAAACAGTAAGAGGGCATTTCTTCTTATTACCAGATCCAGACTCATTTGATGCTATTTTTAAAGCATTAGGAGTTTCATAGATGATGCTAAACAGTAGTAATGGGCAAGTTGTAAAAGTTGGAATTGCACAAATGGATGTAGTAAAGTTACCAAATACGATAAGAACATCAGGTCTTGGATCTTGTGTAGGTGTTATTTTATATGATGAATCCAAAAAAATAGCTGGTTTAATTCATGTGATGTTGCCGGATTCGAGTTTAGGTAGACAAGAGTCAATAAATGTGGCTAAATTTGCTGACACAGGCATTGCGGCAATGATTGACTTATTAAAGTTAGAAGGCGTTCAAAAATTCAAGCTAAAGGCAAAAATTGCGGGTGGTGCGCAGATGTTTCAATTCACTTCAGATAAAGATTCCATGCGCATCGGCCCACGTAATGTAGAAGCTGTGAGGCATGAGCTAAAGCGTCATGGAATTCGTTTAGTTGCCGAAGACACGGGCGGTAATAGTGGTAGAACAATTGAATTTAATCCTGCGACTTCGACATTAAATATTCGAACGGTTAACCAAGGAGTGAGCGAAATATAATGTTTGGTTCTATTTTTTATAACCTATGGGGAGCTTTAACTGCCTTTTCTATATATTTTTTTAGTACATTTCTAAAACCTTATACACCACTACGTATTATCATAGGGTCATTTGTGGCGGGAATAATTGTGTTTTTCGTCATGTATATTGTAAGATTTTTAATTGCCTATATTTTATTCACACCGGAGGACGCTGAAGAAGTCGTTGAAGGTGAGCATGAAGAAAACGAATCCGGCAATCAGGAGGAAGACAATCAAGAAACACCTACGGCCAACTCTACCGTTGAGTTTCAAGATGAAAACTCAGAAGAAATTGCTCAAGTTGTACGCACAATGATGAATCGTGAGGATGATCCTCAATTAAATAATGTTTAAAAATGGGAGTCGCGAGTAGCGGCTCTTTTTATAGTTATCTTAATTCTTTTGCATTAGTAAGTTTTAACTATGCCAAACTAAAAAATGCCTGACACAAAAATGTAAAGAATCTGTGATAGAGTCTGAGAAACAAATGAAATTATAGTCGATTCTTGTTATAATATAGGAAAGAATTACATTGGTTATTTATGTTAGAGGCTCATAGCTAGTAACTCTTTGTGCCATCTACGAATAACTACATCAGGAAGAAGTACAACGGAAAATATCAAGGTAATATAAGACAGTGGCAAACAGGCGCGTAAATGCGTTTTTCTTAGAGAGGTGGATTACATGACACAACCAATTCTGAACGATGAACAAAAGCTGTGGAACCGCTGGATAAATGAACGTGATACAGATGCTGGTGATTTACTTATAAAAAAATATATTTCTCTAGTATCCTATCATGTACAACGTATTGGAGCGAGCTTACCAAAGAGTGTATCGCGAGACGATTTAACGAGCTTAGGTATGGTAGGTCTTTTTGACGCGTTAAATAAATTTGATATAAATAGAGACTTGAAATTTGATACATATGCTTCTTTTAGAGTAAGAGGAGCAATTATTGATGGTTTACGTAAGGAAGATTGGTTGCCGCGTTCCGCACGTGAGAAGGCAAAAAAATTAGATGCACAGATTGAACAGTTAGAACAAAAGTATATGCGTCATGTAACACCTGAAGAACTTGCGGAACATATGACTTTACCTGTTGAGGAAGTTTACCAAACTGTACAGGAGCATTTCTTTTCAAATGTTCTTTCCATTAATGAGCAGCAAGATCAAGATGAGGCTGATGGAAAGTCATTTGTTATTCGTGATGATACGACAACGACACCTGAACAAGCTGTCGTTAAATCAGAACTGCTTGGGGATTTAGCAGAAAATATCCAAAAGCTCAATGATAAGGAGCAGCTGGTGCTTAGTTTATTTTATACTGAGGAATTAACATTAACAGAAATTGGAGAAATGCTTGGATTATCAACATCACGTATCTCACAAATCCACTCTAAGGCGCTATTAAAACTACGGAAATTATTATCTAATGAAATGATTAATGCATAATATCCTTATATACATATCGTTGAAGGAGGGAGTCTCATGAGTTTAAAGGGTGTCGAACTACAAATAGCTATTCCAAAAACTTTTGAAGCAGGGAAAATGGCGGATCAGGCACAACAACAAACTTTGGCTCAGCAAGCACATGCAAATGAAGCGTTAAAAAAAGAAATAGAACGCAAGCAAAAAGTTGTGAATACTTCAGAGGGTATGGATGAGATTAGCGAAGATGAAGAAGCAGGTGGCGAGTATATAAAAGGTACTCGAAAAAAGAAAAATAAGGATAACGAGAAGCGAGAAACGCAAGCACAGCATCCGTTTAAAGGAAATTTTGTGGATTTTAGTGGATAGGAGCTTACTATGACAATCATACTAATAGCGGTTCTTTTTATTTTACAGCTACTTTCATTTTATTTCCTTATTATATTAAATACGAAGCTAGCAAAATTTAAGGACTTAGAAAAAAAACAGGAGCGCTTAATGCGTGAAATGGATGACACCATTAGTGTCTATTTAGCGGAGATGAAAGATGAAAATGATCGCCTAATTCAAGAGATGCAACGAGTTTCAAAGTCTGAAACTCAAACGAATGCTGTGAAACAGGAAGAACAGATTGTGAGACAAAAGGAGCAGGAGCAACCGCCTTCTCTGACAAAGGAAGAAAGTACAGTAGACGGTTCTATTAGTCTCGATCATGAACCGCGTATTTATGTGCCCAAAAATATCGTAGCCAATGCTTATTCACGTCAACAGCAAACTGGAGCTAAAGCTGAAGCTAAGATGGTACATTCGGCCCAACAACCAACTGATGCAACCGAAAAGGAAGAAACTAAACCATTAACAGTGGAACAACAAGTTGTTGAATTAGCGAAACAAGGTAAAACATCAGAAGAAATTGCAAAACAGCTTCAAAAAGGAAAAACAGAAATCGAGCTTTTATTGAAATTTCATAACTAAAACAGTTGCGAATGGGGTAAAGCTATGATATAGTTGCAAATGGTGTTATTAATACACACGCATTTTGATGTAGTAAGTGGTGCTCTAAGCTTAGGGTAGCTTGTTGCAAGTGATAAATGCGGAGGATAAAAACCAAACATACTAGGAGGAAATACACATGTCAGTAATTTCTATGAAACAATTACTTGAAGCTGGTGTACATTTCGGTCACCAAACTCGTCGTTGGAACCCAAAAATGAAGAAATATATCTTCGTTGAACGTAACGGGATCTACATCATCGACTTACAAAAAACTGTTAAAAAATTAGAGGAAGCTTATGACTTCATGCGTCAAGTTGGTCAAGACGGTGGTAAAGTTCTTTTCGTAGGTACGAAAAAACAAGCACAAGAAGCGATCAAAGATGAAGCTGAACGTTCAGGCAACTACTACATCAACCAACGTTGGTTAGGTGGTACTCTTACAAACTTCGGTACAATTCAAAAACGTGTTGCACGTATGAAAGCAATCGAAAAAATGGAAGAAGATGGAACTTTTGAAGTTCTACCTAAAAAAGAAGTAATCCAACTTAAAAAAGAACACGAACGTCTAATCAAATTCTTAGGCGGTATCCGTGATATGCACGCTCTTCCGGACGTAATGTTCGTGGTTGACCCACGTAAAGAACGTATTGCTGTTGCAGAAGCTATTAAATTAAACATCCCTCTAGTAGGTATTGTTGATACAAACTGTGATCCAGATGAAATCGACTACGTAATCCCTGCTAATGATGATGCTATTCGCGCTGTTAAACTTTTAACTGCTAAAATGGCTGACGCTTTAATCGAGTCAAAACAAGGTGAAGAAGAAGCTCCAGCTGTAGAAGCTGCTGCTGAGTAATTCACGTTTAGAAAAAGGTGATAAGTGGCTCAAAACCCTTATCACCTTTTTTAGAACCTATCACTAAAATTTGTACAACCAATTTGAGGAGGAAACACTAAATGGCAAACATTACTGCACAATTAGTAAAAGAATTACGCGAAAAAACTGGCGCTGGAATGATGGATTGTAAAAAAGCGTTAGTACAAACTGATGGCGATATTGATGCTGCGATCGATTTCCTACGTGAAAAAGGTCTTTCTTCAGCTGCTAAAAAAGCTGACCGTATCGCTGCAGAAGGTACAACTTTCATCTTAGAACAAGGTAACGAAGCAATCATCCTTGAAGTAAATGCTGAAACAGACTTCGTTTCTAAAAACGAAAAATTCCAAGTATTAGTTGCTTCTTTAGCTGAGCAATTACTTGCTGCTAAACCTGCAACAGTTGAAGCTGCTTTAGAGCTTGCAAATGCTGAAGGTGTGAAAATTGCAGACCAAATTTCAACTGCAGTTGCAACAATCGGTGAAAAAATCACTCTTCGTCGTTTCGAAGTGAAAACAAAAACTGATGCAGATGCATTCGGTTCTTATTTACACATGGGCGGTCGCATCGGTGTGTTAGTTTCTTTAGAAGGTTCTACAGATGCTTCTGCTGCAAAAGATGTTGCTATGCATATCGCAGCTATTAACCCTACTTATGTTTCTCGCGATGAAGTTTCTGCTGAAGAAGTTGAACGTGAGCGTAAAGTATTAACTGAACAAGCTCTTAACGAAGGTAAACCAGAAAACATCGTAGCCAAAATGGTTGAAGGTCGTCTTGGTAAATACTTCGAAGATGTTTGCTTACTTGACCAAACATTCGTTAAAAACTCAGATCAAAAAGTACGTGACTTCGTTGCTTCAACTGGCGGTTCAGTAAACGGCTTTGTACGTTACGCTGTAGGTGAAGGTATCGAAAAACGTGAAGATAACTTTGCTGAAGAAGTAATGAGCCAAGTTAAAGGTAACTAATTTACTTGCGTTAGATCCTAATCAAATAATATCTAGATTTTCTAGACAAAAAAATGGGGAACACAACATAGCGTGTTCCCTATTTTTCC
The DNA here is from genome assembly GCF_047737915.1 of Lysinibacillus sp. NPDC056185. Lineage (NCBI taxonomy): Bacteria > Bacillati > Bacillota > Bacilli > Caryophanales > Bacillaceae > Lysinibacillus > Lysinibacillus sp. NPDC056185. The sequence goes on along the minus strand of NZ_JBLLLQ010000004.1, from coordinate 181,052 downwards.
GAAATGAGCGAAAAAAAAGATAAAAATGTTTCATCCATCAAAAGTTGTGGATGTTTGTTAAAACGTATACTATGTACTATGTATATAAGTTGATTGGAGTGGAGACTGGGCAGGAAAGCGCCCAGTCGGAACGGAAATCAACCACACGTTATGGTGATGAGCCATATAATTTCCTATTCTGCCTTATTCATAACTAGCAATTATTGTTATTTATACTATAATGGAAAAGGGAATAGAGATGTTTTAAATAAAGTCTGACGGAGGTTTACAATGAGTGTGCCACAATATAAACGAGTAGTTATAAAATTAAGTGGTGAAGCGTTAGCTGGGGAAGCGGGCTTCGGTTTATCACCAAAAATTATCAAGTCTGTTGCAGAAGAGGTAAAAGAAGTAGTAGATCTTGATGTAGAAGTTGCTGTTGTTGTAGGTGGCGGTAATATATGGCGTGGAAAAATCGGTAGCGAAATGGGGATGGATCGTGCAGCAGCCGATTATATGGGTATGCTAGCAACGGTTATGAACTCTTTAGCGTTACAAGATGCGCTTGAGAAATTAGGAATTGAAACACGTGTGCAATCTTCTATTGTTATGACACAAGTAGCGGAGCCATATATTCGCCGTAAAGCAGTTCGTCATCTAGAGAAAAAACGTGTAGTTATTTTTGCAGCAGGTACTGGTAACCCATTCTTCTCTACTGATACTACAGCTGCGTTACGTGCAGCTGAAATCGACGCAGATGCTATTTTAATGGCAAAAAATAATGTAGATGGTGTTTATTCTGCAGATCCAAAAGTAGATGCTACTGCCATTAAATATGATACACTCACATACTTAGACGTTATCCAACAAGGCTTACAAGTAATGGATTCAACAGCTTCTACTTTATGTATGGATAACGATATTCCGTTAATTGTCTTCTCAATTATGGAACCAGGTAACATTAAACGTGCCGTACAAGGCGAAAAAATTGGAACAGTTGTTAGGAGGAATGCATAATGGCTAAACAAGTTTTAGAACAAGCTAAAGAAAAAATGAACAAAACAATTGCCGCTTTTTCACGTGAACTATCTTCAATCCGTGCAGGTCGTGCAAATGCTGCTTTATTAGATCGCATTACAGTTGATTATTATGGTGCACCAACACCGATTAATCAGCTTGGAGGTGTTTCGGTACCAGAAGCACGCTTATTAGTTATTACACCTTACGATAAAACAATTTTAGGTGAAATCGAAAAAGCAATTATGAAATCAGATATTGGTATTACACCAACAAATGATGGATCTGTTATTCGTTTAATGATTCCTGCTTTAACAGAAGATCGTCGTAAAGATCTTGTGAAGCAAGTGAAAAAAGAAGCAGAAGATGCAAAAATCGCTGTACGTAATGTTCGTCGCGATGCGAATGATGATCTGAAAAAACTTGAAAAAGCTGGCGAAATCACAGAAGATGATCTACGTGGCTACGGTGAAGATATTCAAAAATTAACGGATGACTTCATCGTTAAAGTAGATCAAGTGGCGAAAGAAAAAGAAAAAGAAATTCTAGAAGTGTAAGCAACTCGTTTTGCATATCTATGATGGAACTTTTTGATGAGATGAAGGCGTCCTATATATATAAAGGACGTCTTTTCTCTTTACTGTTAAAGTATCTTCATTCAGCGGGTGTCCAAACACATACTGAGACAGAGCATCTTTAATTGTTTTAAGGGAAATATCTTTCATCTATTTTTGCTTTCATTTAAGATTAAGAAGAACTATTCTTAACGTGAACCGAAATACATTATTGAATAATGAACAAAATAAGGGAAACAATAACCCTTTTTAACCTTCAGTTGAGTGGGGTAAAAGTCTTAAAAGCCCCTCTAATAAAGAGTTCATCACCAAAAGTTGAAATATGTCATGATCAGTTGATGTTCTTTCGCCTACACTCAGTTGTAACGAAAGTTAACTCAACATATGGTGATATCTTAAAATGTGTGTAGTTCTAAAATAAGGTAGTTCATACATAGTCAATTTAGAGGGAAAAAAAAGACAAAACGCGCTTTTGTTTGTTATGATAGGTTAGTATACGTCCGATTAGTTGTAGTGGGGGAGTTAGCATGTTTAAAAAGCTATTAGGTAAACAAATAAATATAGATTCACTATCATTGGAGGAACGTGTTGCCCTTGCTAAAAACGAGCCGATTCCTGCCCATGTAGCGATTATTATGGACGGAAATGGACGTTGGGCAAAGAAACGTGCCATGCCACGTGTTGCAGGGCACCATGAAGGTATGAAGACGGTACGAAAGGTAACTAGATTTGCGTCAGATCTAGGTATTAAAGTTTTAACGGTGTACGCGTTCTCTACAGAAAATTGGAAGCGGCCAAAACCAGAGGTCGATTTCCTAATGCGTTTACCTGTCGAATTTTTAGGTTCATTTTTACCTGAAATGATGGAACGTAATGTACGTGTTGAGATGATAGGAGATCCATCTTTATTACCTGCACATACGCAAAAAGCGTTGTATGAAGCGATGGAGGAGACGAAGCATAATACAGGATTAATTCTAAATTTTGCTCTGAATTATGGAAGTCGTTCGGAAATGGTTAACGCCATGAAAACAATGCTTCAGAAGGTGCAGGATGGTGAATTAACGATGCAAGACATAACAGAAGAATGCTTGACATCGCATTTAATGACGGCTCATTTACCAGAGCCAGATTTATTAATTCGTACAAGCGGTGAAGTGCGATTAAGCAACTTTATGTTATGGCAGCTCGCCTATACAGAATTTTGGTTTACAGATACATTGTGGCCAGATTTTAGCGAGGAAAACTTACTGAAAGCGGTGGAAAACTACCAGAAACGTAATCGCCGTTACGGTGGGTTGAAGGGAGAAGAAACAACTTGAAACAACGAATTATTACAGCAATAATTGCAGCAGCACTATTTATTCCATTTGTTATTTATGGAAAAGTGCCATTTACAATACTTGTGCTTGCAATGGCTGTTGTCGGCTTTTATGAAATACTAAAAATGAAAGGTATTTCACTTTTTTCAATACCAGGTTTTTTAGGGTTACTAACATTAATACTACTTGTTATACCAACAGACTGGTCAAGTAAGGTAGTAGATGCAATTGGCTATTCCTCCAATTTAATGGTTGTGTATGGTCTAATGATGCTATTACTCATATATGTAGTCCTTGTAAAAAATAAAATTACATTCGATGAAGTTGCATTTATATTATTAGGTGCGTTTTATGTCGGGTTAGGCTTCCATTACTTAATCGAAACACGAAGCTATGGTCTAGAGTTTGTCGTATATTGTTTACTTGTAGTTTGGACAACTGACTCAGGTGCATATTTTGTAGGAAGAAAATTAGGAAAAAATAAGCTATGGCCTGAAATTTCACCTAAGAAAACCGTGGAAGGTTTTATTGGGGGAATTGTCATTGCAGTAATCTTTGCTGTTGGGATGCAAGCAATATATCCGTTTGCGAATGGTTATGTCTCACTTATTTTCATCACAATCTGTGCGTCAATTATTGGCCAAATGGGCGATTTAGTGGAATCGGCTATCAAGCGCCATTTTGACGTAAAGGATTCAGGAAATATTTTACCTGGGCATGGCGGTATTTTAGATCGCTTTGATAGTCTATTGTTCGTAGTCCCTTTACTACATTTTTTCCATTGTTTTTGGTAACTAGGAACAATAGTGGCTCATCGGTCGCTATAGGATAACGTCTAGTCGGAACCGAGATCAATTCTACGTTATGGTGATGTGCCATAATAATAGCATTTTCCTCTAAACAGAGTGATAATAATCGTGCTATATCATTTGCTGAGATAGAAAAAGGGGACAATTTGTCGTGAAAAAAATTAGTTTACTTGGTGCAACTGGTTCAATCGGTTGGCAAACCTATGATATTTTAAAAGAACAACGCGATGCCTTTCATTTAGTGGCATTTTCTTCAGGGAAAAATATCGAAAAAACTCGTGAAATGATTGAAACTTTAAAGCCTGAACTTGTATCTGTCCAATTAGAAGAAGATGCAATGATGCTCGCTAAAGAATATCCACAAGTACACTTTACGTTTGGTGCAAAAGGGCTTGTAGAGGTCGCTACACATCCTGATTCGACAGTGCTAGTAAACGCGGTTCTTGGAAGTGTTGGACTAGAATCGACATTAGCTGCAATTCGCATGGGCAAAACAATTGCCATTGCCAATAAAGAAACACTTGTAACCGCTGGACATTTAGTGATGGCAGAGGCCAAGAAATATAATGCAGCAATTTTGCCGGTTGATAGTGAGCATTCTGCGATTTTCCAATCGATGAATGGAGAGAATCCGAAAAATATTGAGCGATTAATTATTACGGCTTCTGGTGGTAGCTTCCGTGACAAAACACGCGAGGAGTTGAAGCATGTAACGGTTGCAGATGCACTAAATCACCCGAACTGGTCAATGGGTGCGAAAATTACGATAGATTCAGCTACAATGATGAATAAAGGGCTAGAAGTCATTGAAGCACATGTGTTATTTGATATGCCTTATGATAAAATTGATGTACTTTTGCATAGAGAAAGTATTATTCACTCCCTAGTTGAGTATCATGATACTAGTGTCATTGCACAGCTAGGTACGCCGGACATGCGTGTACCAATCCAATATGCATTAAGCTACCCAGATCGTATGCCGCTACATAACGGACAACGACTTAATTTAGCGCAAATTGGTCAGCTCCATTTTAAAGAAATGGATTTTGAACGTTATCCAGCATTGAGACTAGCATATGAGGCTGGGCGCACAGGCGGTACAATTTTAACAGCGATGAATGCAGCGAATGAAGCGGCAGTTGCGGCATTTTTACAAGGGAAAATAACATTCCTTGAAATTGACGAAACGATTGAGCGTGTAATGCAAGCACATAACAACATATTAGTGCCAGATTTGCAAACAATTTTGCATGTAGACGGTGAAACAAGAAAAACAGTGTTAGACATGGTAAAATAAAGAGAGAAGATATCGTTAACTATTCGCTTTTTAAAGGTGGGGTATTATGCAAACAGCTATTGCATTTATTTTAATATTTGGCCTACTTGTATTCTTCCATGAATTTGGTCATTTCTTATTCGCGAAACGAGCAGGAATTATGGTTCGGGAATTTGCAATCGGTATGGGACCAAAAATTTATGGAAAAACACATGGTGAAACAATCTATACGATACGTTTATTGCCAATTGGCGGTTACGTGCGTATGGCTGGTGATGACATGGATGGCGCCGAATTACAGCCGGGCTATCGAGTAGGGCTTATTGTAGATGAAGATAATGTTGTAAAGAAAATTATCTTTAATCAAAATAATAAGCAATTACCAGATTTGTTATTTTTAGAAGTTGAGCGTGCCGATTTAGAAAAGGATTTGTTTGTAGAAGGCTATGATGAAGAGGAAAAATTAGTTCGTTATAATGTTGCAAGAGATTGTATTCTCGTAGAAAACGGTAAAGAAACGTTAATTGCACCATATGATCGCCAATTTAACGCTAAAACAGTCGGTCAACGAGCTATGACAATCTTTGCAGGCCCGTTATTTAACTTTATATTAGCTTTTATTATTTATATGATGATTGGCTTAATTCATGGTGTACCTACGTATGAGCCAATCATCACAGAAGTAGTAGAAAATGATCCAGCTGCACAAGCAGGAATGCTTGCAGGTGATAAAGTAGTTGGCATAGACGGACAAGTAGTTAAAAAATGGCAGGATTTGGCTGCTATTGTACAAGATCACCCTGGTGAAGATATTACTGTAACAGTTGATCGAAATGGTCAGCAAGTTAACCTAAATATGAAGGTAAAAGAAATAGAACAAAATGGCGATAAGTATGGCCAAATAGGGGTTAAGTATGAGAGCCCACGTGAATTTAATCCATTAAAGGCTGTTGTTTATGGCGCACAAGAAACTTATAATATGACTGCTAAAATATTTGAATTGCTTGGTATGTTAATTACCGGTAAATTCACGATAGATGCTCTATCAGGTCCAGTAGGAATTTATAAAGCGACAGAGCAGGTAGCTCAATATGGATTCATCAATTTAATGAATTGGGCTGCGATGTTAAGTATTAACCTTGGAATTATGAATTTATTACCGCTTCCAGCACTTGACGGTGGTCGTCTATTGTTCTTTGGTTTCGAAGCAGTAAGAGGCAAACCAATTGATCGTCAAAAAGAGGGTCTTGTGCATTTTGTCGGTATCGTACTATTGATGATCTTAATGGTCGTAGTTACATGGAACGATATACAACGATTTTTCTTTTAACTTATTTCAGCAGATGCCAAACATCCGCTGAAATAGAGGAACTCAGTCTAAGAACGCCACGTCCTGTGGCAACGACTGAGTGACCAACATCGGTGCTGTTGCTGTCACTTCGTTGCACTACGTTTTCGCACAGAATGAAACCCTTTTGCTGACGCTACGTTAGCACTACGCTTTCGCGCAAAAAACATCTGTTGGCCTAAAGCCTCCGGCGGATGTCACGGAATCGGAAAGGAGTTCTTAAAGGATGTTAGCCTAAAATCATCACATCCATGCGATAACGGCTAACTGACCTGCATCACGCAGGCCTAAGCACAAAGCCGATTCCGGACGCAATTATGCCAAGGCATAATTGATCTAAATAAATGAAGAGTTAAGTTAAGTTTTTCAAGTAAAACATCTTTAAAGGAAGCCATGGCAATTACGCTAAGGTGAAAATTGATTGAAAAAACATAGCTTTGAACGCAATTTTTTTGAAACATTGCGTTCAAAGCTAAATTTGTTTATGCTAATTAGAGTATAAAAACTTATCTATTAAAAAGGTGGAACACTGAATGAAGCAAAGTAAAACACTTATCCCAACGCTACGTGAAGTACCTGCTGATGCAGAGGTAAAATCACATAAGCAATTACTACGTGCAGGGTTTATTCGTCAAAATACAAGTGGGGTATACTCGTATTTACCGCTTGCAAAACGTGTGTTAACAAAAATAGAAAACATTGTTCGTGAAGAGATGGAAGCAATCAATTCAATTGAGCTTTTAATGCCTTCATTACAATCTGCGGAACTTTGGCAGGAATCAGGTCGCTGGGAAAAATACGGTCCAGAATTAATGCGTTTAAAGGACCGTCATGATCGTGATTTCGCATTAGGGCCAACTCATGAAGAAGTAATCACAACTTTAGTACGTGATGAAATTAAATCATATAAAAAATTACCGCTAACACTTTATCAAATTCAAACTAAATTCCGTGATGAAAAACGTCCTCGCTTTGGTTTACTACGAGGCAGAGAGTTTATTATGAAAGATGCATACTCTTTCCATGCATCACGTGAAAGTTTAGATGAAACATATGATGATATGTATCGTGCTTATTCAAATATATTCTCTCGTCTAGGTTTAAACTATCGTGCAGTTATTGCAGATGCAGGCTCAATTGGTGGGAAAGGTACACATGAATTTATGGTGCTTTCTGAAATTGGGGAAGATACAATTGCATACTCTGATACGTCTAATTATGCTGCAAACATCGAAATGGCAGAAGTTCTTGTAGACTATCAACCATCAGATGAAGCATTAAAAGAGCTTGAAAAAGTGGCAACACCAGACCAAAAAACAATCGAAGAAGTATCAGCTTTCTTAAATGTTGAGCCTTCGAATGTCATTAAATCATTAGTGTTTGATGTTGACGGTGAATTAGTTGTTGTACTTGCTCGTGGAGATCACGAAATTAATGATATTAAGCTGAAAAATGCGCTTGAAGCTGGTTCTGTTGAACTTGCTAGTGAAGCGGCAATCCGTGATTTATTAGGCTGTGGAGTTGGTTCAATCGGTCCTGTTAAATTACCAGTAGACGTAAAAGTAGTAGCTGACAATGCTATTAAATCTATTCGTAACGGTGTAGCCGGTGCAAATGAAGATGGTTTCCATTTAGTTAATGTTAATCCAGAGCGTGATTTTGCAGTGAATGAATATTTAGATATTCGTTTTATTCAAGAGGGTGATCCATCTCCAGATGGCCAAGGAATTATCAAGTTTGCAGAAGGTATCGAGGTTGGTCATATATTCAAATTAGGAACAACTTACTCTGCAAAAATGAATGGTACATTCTTAGACGAACAAGGTAAATCACAACCATTTATTATGGGATGCTATGGTATTGGTGTGTCACGTATTTTAGCTGCTGTTGCAGAGCATTTCCAAGATGAAAATGGTTTTGTTTGGCCAACACAATTAGCTCCTTATGATATCCATGTTGTCCCTGTTAATACAAAGGATGAAACACAGGTTGCCTTAGCTGATGAGCTATATGGCTTATTGAAATCATACCGTTATGATGTGCTATTAGATGATCGTGCTGAGCGCGCTGGAGTTAAATTCGCAGATGCTGACTTAATTGGCTTACCTGTCCGTGTAACAGTAGGTAAAAAAGCAACTGAAGGTATTGTTGAGGTTAAATTCCGTCAAACAGGTGAAACGTTCGAATGGAAAAAAGAAGAGGTCATTGATCGCTTAAATGAATTTTTCCGCAAAAATTAAATGCTTGTCCCAAAAAGGATGAAAATGGCATTAAATAGATAAAAGATTCGCGCCACTTCTCGGGGACAGCGAGCCAAGCATGAATTCATAGATGTTTAGGATTTGTGAGGCTTGACGGTCGCCCGCGGAAAGGGAGCGAATTTTTTCTTTGATTCGTTAACGTTGGTGAGGAAATAAAACAAGGGGCTTTTAAGACTGCCTCTTTCTGAAAGTAGGTGTCAATAGATTGGAACAGCAACAAGAAGCAAGAACGAAGTTTCAAATGCTCTTGCAACAACTAGAGTTAACAGAAGATGTGTATATGTCCTTTTTTGAAGAAGGTGAATTATCACGACTAACTGTACACAAAAAGAACAGGCTATGGAATTTTACCATTAAATTACGAGATATACTTCCTTTTCAACTATACCAACTATTTCGTACTCGTTTGACTGAAAAATTTTCAGCGATTGCTCAAATCCACACAACTTTCGATACGGTAGAGAAAAATGTTACGGAAGAACTTGTCCAACAATATTGGCTAACAGTAGTAGAACAAATAGATGAGATGGCGCCACCTTTAAAAAATTGTCTAGCATCGCAAATGCCTATGTGGAATGGGCAAAAAATCACTTTATCTTGCATGCAAGAAATGGAATTTATGATGCTGAAAACGAAGTATGCAGAAAAGCTTTCCGAAAGCTATAGTTACTTTGGCTTTCCACACATTGTGATAGATTTTGTGCTTCAAGAACAAACGGAAGAAATGATTGCGGCACAGGAAGCTTTCATGGAACAGAGGCGTTTAGAGGAAGCAGCTTTAGCTCAGCAAGCGATACAAGATTACCAAAAACGTGAGCAAGAGAAGAAAGAAAATCCAGCTATTGCGAACCTTGGTGACCGTCCATTCCAACTTGGTATGTTAATTAAAGATGATGAAACAATGGAAATTAAACGCATTGTTGAGGAAGAACGCCGTGTTATCATAGAAGGTTTTGTTTTTGATACGGAAATTAGGGAGCTGAAAAGTGGTCGGTCTTTATTACAAATTAAAATTACCGACTATACGGATTCTATAGTAGTAAAAATGTTCTCACGTGATAATGATGATGCGGAACTTATGAAGTATTTGAAAAAAGGCATGTGGGTAAAAGTCCGAGGCTCTGTACAAACTGACACATTCATTCGTGATTTAATTGTTATGGCAAATGATATCAATGAAATTAAAAAAGCAACACGACAGGATAAGGCGCCAGAGGGAGAAAAACGAGTTGAATTACATTTGCATACACCAATGAGTCAAATGGATGCTGTGACACCAGTTGGTAGACTCGTTGAGCAGGCTGCAAAGTGGGGTCATCCAGCTGTGGCTATTACTGACCATGCTGTTGTGCAATCCTTCCCAGAGGCCTATGCAGCAGGGAAAAAGCATGGCATAAAAGTTATTTATGGCTTGGAGGCTAATTTAATAGATGATGGTGTACCGATTGCGTATGCACCTGAAAACCGATTATTAGCTGATACTACCTATGTCGTGTTTGACGTAGAGACGACAGGTCTATCTACTGCTTACGATACTATTATTGAGCTTGCTGCAGTTAAAATTCAAGATGGAAATGTGATAGACAAATACGAAAGCTTTGCCAATCCACATCATCCACTTTCAGCAACGACCATCGAACTGACAGGTATTACAGATGATATGGTACGTAACGCGCCAGAAGTAGAGCAAGTCATTAAGGAGTTCCATGAATTTATCGGAGATGGCATAGTAGTAGCCCACAATGCATCGTTTGATATGGGCTTTTTATACACAGGCTATAAAAAATTTGGGCTAGAGGGAACGATTCATCCAGTTATTGATACGTTGGAGCTTGCGAGAATGCTTTATCCAACGATGAAAAACCATCGTTTAAATACACTTTGTAAAAAATTCAATATTGAATTAACCCAGCATCACAGGGCTATTTATGATACAGAGGCAACGGGTTATTTACTTTTACAGCTGTTAAAAGATGCAGATGAATTAGAAATTAAATACCACGACGACTTTAATAAGCATGTTGGTGGTGGAGATGCTTATAAAAAGGGACGACCAATGCACTGCACAATATTAGCGGTAGATAATGCTGGACTAAAAAATTTATTTAAACTAGTCACCCACTCCCATACAAAAACTTTCTATCGTGTACCTCGCGTAACAAGAGCGGTTCTAGAGCAATATAGAGAAGGTTTATTAGTCGGATCAGGTTGTAGTAATGGCGAATTATTTGAGACGATGATGAATAAATCCCCAGAGGAAGCAGAACAAGTTGCGAGATTTTATGATTATATTGAAGTTCAACCAAAGGCGGTGTATGCACCGTTAATTGAGCGCAATGTCGTACGTGATGAATGGACACTTGAAGATATTATTCGCAAGCTTGTAAAGCTAGGGAAGAAAATCGATAAGCCAGTTGTAGCTACCGGTAATGTCCATTACTTAGACCCGACAGATGGGATGTTCAGACAAATACTAATTGGCTCTCAAGGTGGTGCCAACATCTTAAATAGATCAAAGCTACCTGAAGTTCATTTTAGAACGACTGATGAAATGCTTGAAGAATTTGATTTTTTAGGGCCGGATCTTGCGAAGGAAGTAGTTGTCACCAACTCTCAAAAAGTAGCAGATATGATTGGTGATGTTAAGCCGATTAAAGATGATTTATATACACCAAAAATTGAAGGTTCAGATGATGAGGTTACAAATTTAACCTATGAAATGGCACATCTTATATACGGAGAAGAACTACCAGAAATCGTGAAGGCCCGAATTGAAAAGGAATTAAAGTCAATTTTAGGCCATGGTTTCGGCGTAATTTATTTAATTTCTGCGAAGCTTGTGAAAAAATCATTAGCGGATGGCTATCTAGTAGGTTCTCGTGGATCAGTTGGATCTTCATTAGTAGCGACCTTTATGGAGATTACTGAAGTAAATCCTCTGCCACCTCATTATGTTTGTCCAAATTGTAAGCATTCCGAGTTTTTTAATGATGGTTCAGTAAGCTCAGGCTTTGACTTACCAAATAAAGATTGTACGGAATGTGGGACACCCTATAAAAAAGATGGGCAAGATATCCCATTCGAAACGTTCCTTGGCTTTAAGGGAGATAAGGTACCTGATATTGATTTGAATTTCTCGGGGGAATATCAACCACAAGCCCATAACTATACGAAGGTATTATTCGGTGAAGATTATGTATATCGTGCTGGAACAATCGGTACAGTTGCGGAAAAAACGGCGTATGGCTATGTAAAGGGCTATGCTAGTGATAACAACTTGCATTTCCGCGGTGCCGAGGTAGATCGCTTAGTACAAGGTTGTACAGGCGTAAAACGTACATCAGGGCAACACCCTGGTGGAATTATCGTAGTACCAGATTATATGGATATCTTTGACTTCTCACCAGTGCAATTCCCTGCGGATGCTCAGGATGCAGAATGGCGTACGACGCACTTTGATTTCCATTCTATTCACGATAATATTTTAAAGCTTGATATTCTAGGGCACGATGATCCGACTGTGATTCGTATGTTGCAGGATTTATCAGGGATAGATCCAAAAACGATTCCAACAGATGATCCAGTCGTTATGAAAATCTTTAGTTCTCCAGAATCTTTAGACGTAACAGAAAAACAAATTGGCTGTAAGACGGGAACACTCGGTATTCCTGAGTTCGGTACTCGTTTTGTACGCCAAATGCTTGAAGATACGAAGCCATCAACATTCTCAGAGCTTGTGCAAATTTCAGGACTTTCACACGGAACAGATGTATGGCTTGGTAATGCGCAAGAGTTAATTCAAAACGGTACATGTGTGCTGAAAGAAGTAATTGGCTGTCGTGACGATATTATGGTGTATTTAATTTACCAAGGGTTAGAACCTTCACTGGCATTTAAAATTATGGAGTCCGTGCGTAAAGGGAAAGGTTTATCTGAAGAGTTTGAGGCAGAAATGCTGGCGAATAAAGTACCAGGTTGGTATATCGATTCATGTAAAAAGATAAAATACATGTTCCCGAAAGCCCATGCGGCAGCTTACGTGTTAATGGCTGTTCGTATTGCATGGTTTAAAGTACATTTCCCGATTCTTTATTATGCAGCGTATTTCACAGTACGTGCAGATGATTTTGATTTAATTGCCATGGTACAGGGCTCGCAAATGATTCGTGCAAAAATTGATGAAATCAATATAAAGGGCTTAGATGCTTCAACAAAAGAAAAAAACCTATTAACTGTGATGGAACTAGCACTTGAAATGTGTGAGCGTGGGATGAGCTTCCAGAAGGTCGATTTATATCGTTCGCAGGCTAGTGAATTTATCATTGATGGGAACTCTTTAATTCCACCATTCGATGCGATTCCTGGACTTGGTACAAACGTTGCGAAACAAATTGTGGCAGCACGTGAGGACGGCGAATTTTTATCGAAGGAAGATTTACAGCAACGAGGTCGAGTATCCAAGACATTGATTGAATACATGGATCAATTGGGTTGTTTAGAAGGAATGCCTGATGCGAATCAATTATCACTTTTCTAAAATAAGAAGGTTAGTCTAAAGGGATCATCATCAATAACGAATAACTTATAAGCCTTATGTTCAAATTAAGGCTTATAAAGCTGAGGGTGAAATTTGTTTAAATGTATATCATGTAAATAAGCTGATTGAAGTGAAGGCTGGACGCCCCTAGGAAAGCGCCCAGCCGGAACGGAAATCAACCCACTCGTTATGGTGAAGAGCCTAATTTAAGCACAATTTTCAATTTCCAGACGCAATTAAGTCGAGGCATAATTGATTAGATGAGATGTCTAGAAAAAGGAAATTTGCATTGTGCTGTAAACTATGCTATCCTAATGGTAATAATTTGTTGATATTTTTCCAGCAAAAGAGTGGGACCTTCCCGCTCTTTTCTGTTGTTATACCGTAGCAAAACAAATTTTTGACTAACAGCAGGTAAGACCGTTAAATTTCACCAAAGCTACTGGTGGAATTTCTGTTTTATTACGCCAGAATTTGATAGATGCAGGAGGAAATAATGAGCAAAGTACCATCTTTAATTGAAGAGCTCGCCAAACCGATTGTTGAAGAGTTAAATCTTGAGCTTGTAGATGTCGAGTTCGTAAAAGAAGGACGTAACTGGTTTTTACGTGTTTATGTGGATACACCTGAAGGTGGAATTGACATTGAACAATGTGCTCAAGTTAGTGAACGACTAAGTTTGCTATTGGATGAAAATGATCCAATTACACAAAACTATTATTTAGAAGTTTCTTCACCTGGAGCAGAACGTCCATTAAAAAAAGATACTGATTTTGAAAATGCGATTGGCAAATTTATTTATGTTAAAACCTATGAGCCCATCAAGGACATGAAGGAATTCCAAGGCTACTTAACGTCATACGATGAACATACATTAGTGATGGAAGTACGCATTAAAACGCGTAAAATTACTGTAACAATTGAACAAGAAAAAATCGCATTGGCACGACTAGCCATCGATTTCTAAGCATAATGCATATTTAGGAGTGAAAACAAAAATGAGTAGTGATTTGTTAGATGCGCTAAATGCGCTAGAAGAACAAAAAGGAATTTCAAGAGATGTGTTAATTGAAGCAATAGAAGCGGCATTAGTTACAGCTTACAAACGCAACTTCAATCAAGCACAAAATGTTCGTGTTGACTTAAATTTAGATAAGGGCTCTATTCGTGTCTTCTCACGCAAAGATGTTGTCGAAGAAGTAGAAGATGACCGTTTACAAATCTCTGAAGAAGATGCCAAGGCAATCAACCCTGCATACCAGTTAGAAGATGTGGTTGAGCAGGAAGTAACACCTCGAAACTTTGGTCGTATTGCTGCACAGACAGCGAAACAAGTTGTTACACAACGTGTTCGCGAAGCAGAACGCGGCTTAATTTACGAGCAATATGTGGACCGTGAAGATGATATCGTGACGGGTGTAGTTGAGCGTCTAGATGCTCGTAATATTTACGTAGGTCTTGGAAAAGTAGAGGCTGCATTACCACAAAACGAACAAATTCAAGGTGAAACATACCATCCACACGATCGCATTAAGGTTTATATTACAAAGGTTGAACGTACAACGCGCGGACCACAAGTTATTGTTTCACGCACACATCCTGGTTTATTACGTCGCTTATTTGAAATGGAAGTACCTGAAATTTATGAAGGTATTGTAGAAATTAAATCAATTGCTCGTGAAGCAGGAGATCGTTCTAAAATTTCTGTTTATGCACATAACGAAGAGGTAGATCCAGTAGGTTCATGTGTAGGAGCAAAAGGCGCTCGTGTGCAAACAATTGTCAATGAATTAAACGGCGAAAAAATCGATATCGTTGAATGGTCAGAAGACCCAGTTGTATTTGTAGCAAATGCTCTTAGTCCATCTAAAGTTTTAGACGTTCAAGTCAATGAAGAAGAAAAATCTACTACTGTTGTTGTTCCAGACTATCAACTATCACTAGCAATTGGTAAACGTGGTCAAAATGCTCGTTTAGCTGCTAAGCTAACTGGCTGGAAAATTGATATTAAGAGTGAAACAGATGCTCGTGAGTTAGGTATTTATCCATCTGCAACAAGCACTTTCGTACCTGCTGAGGATGAAGAAAGTGATTTTGATGATGTGACAGTTGACTTATATCAAGACGACGAAGAATAAGTAAGAAAGCCCGTGTGACTAGTTAGCTGCCATTATTCAGTGGACGTTGGGCTGCGTCGACTGAATAATGGCAGAGCCTACATTGAAAAATATAAATATATATAACGAATGTAGTGCATGGCTAGTCCACCTCTTACGACAAGCTTCAGAGAGGAAAGGTGATTCTTATGGCTATTAATAAAAAAGTACCTCTTCGAAAATGTGTAGCTACCGGAGAAATGCTACCAAAGAAAGAAATGATTCGTGTCGTTCGTTCGAAAGAGGGCGAGGTAAGTGTTGATATCTCCGGAAAAAAACCCGGACGTGGTGCCTATGTATCTAAATCGGAAAAAGCGATTGAAATCGCCCGTAAGAAAAATGTTTTAGGGCACCAACTTGATGTAAAAATCCCTGAAGAAATCTACGATGAGCTTATTTTGTTAATTCGTAGGGAGTCTATTATATGATTAATAATCAAGCGGTGTATAATTTGCTTGGAATAGCGGCAAGAGCCCGTAAAGTGATTTCAGGGGAAGAGTTAGTAGTAAAGGAAGTCCGCAATGGTAATGCTAAGCTAGTACTGCTTGCAAACGATGCTTCTAAAAACTCTGGCAAAAAAATTCAAGATAAATGCACGTATTACAACGTTGAGTATCATGTAATTGGTGATCGTTATGATCTAGGACATGCTACAGGTAAGGAGGCCCGAGTGGCTTTAGCTATTACCGATAAAGGTTTTGCAAGCAAATTGTCTAGTCTACTCAACGAAAAATAATCGGGGGTGAGCAGATGACCAAAATCAGAGTTCATGAATATGCGAAACAAGTGAATAAAACGAGTAAAGAGGTTATTGAAGCACTAAATAAATTAAATGTTAGCGTAACAAACCATATGTCAATGTTAGAAAAAGACATAGTGTCAAAGTTAAACCAAACATTTAAAACTATAAGAGACGTAAAGCAACCTACTCAAAATGTATCGCAAAAATCACAGCAATCGGTGAAAAAGCAAGATGGGCAAAAGCAGCAATCTGCTACTTCCAAGCCTAAAGCAAATAATCAGCAACAAACGTATCAAAACTCAAATTCGTCTAACGAAAAATCTAAGAATACAAAAGGTAGTCAAAATCGAAATATGACAAATAATAATAATAACAATAATAATAATAATAATCGTAGAGGCGGCGGAGGTTACAACCAACGTCCAAAACCAGGAATTCATGGCGGAAAACGTCGCCATCCAAAAACACATCAACCAAGTCTACCAGTGAAACAAAAGGAATTACCAGAAAAAATTACTTTTGTTGAATCACTTTCCGTAGCGGAATTAGCAAAAAAATTACACCGTGAGCCATCAGAAGTTATTAAAAAATTATTTATGCTTGGTGTAATGGCAACAATTAACCAAGAATTAGATAAGGATGCAATTGAATTAATTTGCGCAGACTATGGTGTAGAAGTTGAAGAAGAAATTCGTGTAGATATTACGGATTTAGAAACACACTTCGAACAAACAGAAGAAGTTAACGAGGCAGAATTATCAGAACGTCCTCCGGTAGTAACAATTATGGGTCACGTTGACCATGGTAAAACTACATTGTTAGACTCTATTCGCAATACTAAAGTTACAGCTGTAGAAGCTGGCGGTATTACTCAGCATATCGGTGCTTATCAAGTAACTGAAGGCGACAAAAAAATTACGTTCCTAGATACACCAGGACACGCTGCGTTTACAACTATGCGTGCGCGTGGTGCGAAAGTAACGGATTTAACGATTTTAGTAGTAGCTGCGGATGATGGTGTTATGCCACAAACAGTAGAAGCGATTAACCACGCAAAAGCAGCAGAAGTACCAATTATCGTTGCAGTCAATAAAATGGATAAACCTTCAGCTAATCCAGACCGTGTGATGCAAGAGTTAACAGAGCATGGCCTAGTTCCCGAAGCTTGGGGTGGCGAAACTATTTTCGTACCAATCTCTGCATTAAAAGGTGAAGGCATTGACACATTACTTGAAATGATTTTACTTATCGCTGAAGTTGGAGAATTGAAAGCAAACCCTGATCGCTTAGCACTTGGTACAGTAATTGAAGCACAGCTAGATAAAGGTCGAGGCTCTGTTGCAACACTTTTAGTACAAGATGGAACATTAAAAATTGGAGACCCAATTGTTGTCGGCCATACTTATGGGCGAGTACGTGCTATGGTGAATGATAAAGGCCGTCGTGTGAAAGAAGCTGGACCATCAACACCAGTAGAAATCACAGGCTTAAATGATGTACCACAAGCTGGTGACCGTTTCGTTGTCTTTGAAGACGAAAAAACAGCACGCCAAGTTGGAGAAACTCGTGCAATGTCAGCAATTCAAGCACAACGCTCAGAAAAACAACGCGTAACGCTTGATAACTTATTCGAACAAATGAGTCAAGGCGAAATGAAAGAGCTAAACTTAATTGTTAAAGCTGACGTTCAAGGTACTGTAGAAGCTATGGCTGCATCATTAATGAAAATTGATGTTGAAGGCGTAAACGTGAAAATTATTCACACTGGCGCTGGTGCGATTACAGAATCAGATATTTCTCTTGCTGCGGCTTCAAATGCAATTGTTATTGGCTTCAACGTTCGTCCAGATGTCAATGCAAAACGTGCAGCAGAAGAAGAGGGCGTAGATATTCGTCTACACCGCATTATTTATAAAGTAATCGAGGAAATTGAACAAGCAATGAAAGGTATGCTTGATCCAGAATTCGTAGAAAAAATTATTGGTCAAGCAGAAGTTCGACAAACAATTAAAGTATCAAAAGTTGGTACAATTGCTGGTTCATACGTAACAGAAGGTAAAGTAACTCGTGATTCTGGCGTACGTGTAATCCGTGACAATGTAGTAATTTTTGAAGGTGAATTAGATACACTTAAACGTTTCAAAGATGAAGTTAAAGAAGTTGCAAGAGGTTATGAATGTGGTATTACAATCACAAACTTCAACGATATTAAAGAAGGCGACATTATTGAAGCCTATATTATGGAAGAAGTTAAACGTGCATAATGATTGTTTATGCAGAGGTTGAATTCATGATTCAAACTGCCCATTCTTTGAAGGAAAAACGTGCTGTCCTACAGCGTATGCTTACCCGCACTAAGCAAAAATTTAATATATCCATTGCTGAAATTGACCATCAAAATGTATGGCAACGCACTAAATTAGCGCTTGTTGCTGTTTCTTCTTCAAAAGAAGCAGCCGAGCGTGAAATTAATCATGCGCTTCACTACTTACAGTCAAATCCGGCTTGGGAACAGTTAAATGTGTGGCGAGACTATTTATAAGTAACATTAGAAGTTGTGTTGTATGATTTAGTCATACCTTGTATGTAAATATATGTACAAGTGAAGACATAACTTTCTGTACATCGAAATTGAGGTGACAAACTATGTCTCTACGCTCAAACCGTGTCGCTGAGCAAATGAAAAAAGAGCTCGGTGACATTATTGGACGTAAAATAAAAGATCCGCGTGTTGGTTTCGTTACTGTTACTGGTGTTGAGGTGACAGGTGATTTACAACAAGCGACAATTTATATTACAACTCTAGGCAATGAACGTGAAAAAGAGGAAACATTAAAAGCTTTATTAAAGGCTTCTGGTTTCATTCGCTCAGAAATTGGGTCACGAATCCGTTTACGTCGTACACCAGAACTAATCTTTGAATTCGATTCATCGATTGAATATGGTAACCGTATTGATTCATTGCTACGTGGTTTACACGAAGAATAAGTTTAACTAAAAAAGTCTGCCATATGCATGTTCATGCAGGCAGACTTTTTACATTCAACGGAAAGGCAACAGAACATTTGTGGCTCTATCATTTTTGCAAAGCTTCATTAAACGTTCTGGCGGCTTTCCATCGATTGCCCAGTCTCCTGCTAGTCATGTTTTCAGCAGAAGTGTCAGGGCATTCATCTATATAAAACTGTAGCGGAAAAACAAAGCTAAAAATGAATTGAGGAGGAAATTTATGAACGGTATTTTACCGCTTTGGAAAGAACGTGGCATGACAAGTCATGATTGCGTCTTTAAATTACGAAAAATTTTACGTACTAAAAAAGTTGGCCATACAGGCACACTTGATCCAGGTGTTGAGGGAGTTCTTCCTATTTGTATTGGTCAAGCAACACGCATCGCAGAATACTTAACTGATGCAGGAAAAACCTATGAAGCTGTTATTTCAATTGGCCGTACAACGACAACTGAGGATGCAGAAGGGGAAACGGTTGAGCAAAATAGTACGAATAAAAAGTTCACACGTACTCAATTGCAAGAGGTTTTAGCATCGCTAACAGGTGTTATTCAACAAACGCCACCGATGTTTTCAGCTGTCAAAGTAAATGGTAAACGTCTCTATGAATATGCTCGAAAAGGCGAAATTGTCGAAAGACCTACACGACAAGTTACTATTTATGCATTAGAACTACTAGATGATGTAGAAATATATGAAGGGGAAGAAATTACATTCCCAGTACGTATAGAGTGTAGTAAAGGGACGTATATTCGAACACTAGCTGTGCAAATCGGAGCGGCACTTGGCTATCCAGCACATATGAAAGAGCTCGTACGTACAGCCTCAGGTACATTTACGCAAGAGAATTGCTTTACGTTGGCACAAGTTGCTGAACTGATGGAAGCTGAACAAATTGATACATGCATTTTACCAGTTGAGTATGCATTAACAGATTATCCATATATGGAGATCACTTCCGCGAACGAAAAAGAAATTTTCAATGGACAAGTGCTTCCCGCAGATGCATTATTAAAGATACATGATAAAATTGTTTTTGGAATCAGTGGGAAAGCAATTGCGGTCTATCATGCCCATCCTACAAAGGAAGGGTTTATGAAGCCACATAAGATGTTTCCGACGATAGAGTAGGAGGATTTTTAGTATGGAGGTCATTCATTTAAAATACCCACACCAACTACAGCAACGAGAAAGCATACAGCCATATTCATTGGCACTTGGTTTTTTTGATGGTGTACATAGAGGGCATCAGGCAGTTATTAAGGCAGCGAAGGAAGAAGGAGACAAGCGTCAAATTCCAACGGCTGTTATGACATTCGATCCACATCCTTCTTTAGTGCTTGGCGGACGTAACGAAAAAGTATTTTATATAACGTTATTACAGCAAAAATTGCAGCTTTTTGAAGAACTGGGTGTTGATACAGCATTTGTTGTGCATTTCACATCTGATTTTGCAAAGCTGTCACCTGATGCATTTATTGATACATTTATTCGTGGGTTGAACATTCAACATGTTACAGCTGGCTTTGATTATTCTTTTGGTGCATTTGGTAAAGGTACAATGGAAGATATGCGTGCATTGAGCAATGGAGATTACGGCGTAACGGTTGTTGAAAAGAAAACGGATGATATCGAAAAAATTAGCTCTACACGTATCCGTAAGCTTTTGCAAGAGGGAGATATGGAAGAAGCAAGATTGCTCCTAGGACGACCATTTGAAGTTACGGGTATCGTTATACATGGTGATAAGCGAGGACGCACAATAGGTTTCCCAACTGCAAATGTCCAAGCGTTAGAGGGGACTTATATTCCAGCAAGCGGTGTATATGCGGTTCGAGTACTTGTACAAAATAACTGGTATGATGGTGTATGTAATGTAGGCTATAAACCAACATTTAAAGATCCAAACGACAAACAATTATCCATCGAAGTCCATATATTAAACTTCGAAAAAAATATTTACGGTGAAGAAGTGCATGTCGCTTGGTATAAACGTATAAGAAGTGAACGAAAATTCGATGGCATTGAAGCTTTGAAAGCCCAAATCGAAAAAGATAAACAGGAAGCAATTGAATATTTTAAGGTTATTAGCAAAAGTTAAAACGTATACCATGAATATAAGTTGATTGGAGTGGAGGCTGGGCGACTCCTTGGGGATTAGCGATTAAGAGGAACGAAGGCTAAAACCATCACGTCCTGTGATAACGCCTTCGTGACCAACATCGTGTTGGCCGAGACCCTTGAGCGAGCATCGCGAGTGAAGCCTCAACGGACGCTCCTAGGAAGCTTTGCTCTGTGCGAAAGCGAAGCGGCAGCAACAACAAAGCGCCCAGTCGGAACGGAAATCAACCCCACGTTATGGAGATGAGCTTAAATCTGCTTCAGCCTATGAATAGGCGCTTACGTTAACACTTGCTTGACCTTTTGATTTATGGTAACATTCATAAGTGCATAATATGCTTAACCTTAGCTCGGTATATCGATGACTCCAACGAATACTGTGCTAATGGGGATAAACAATTATTTAGGAGGTCCATACAAATGGCTATTTCAAAACAACGTAAAAACGAACTAATTGCTGAGTTCCGTACTCACGAAAGTGACACTGGTTCTCCAGAAGTACAAGTTGCAGTATTAACAGAGGAAATTAACGCTCTAAACTCGCACTTACGTACACACAAAAAAGATTTCCACTCTGAGCGTGGTCTTCTTAAAATGGTAGGTCGTCGTCGTCACTTATTAAAATATCTTCGTGAAACTGACGTACAACGTTACCGTGAACTAATCACTCGTTTAGGCTTACGTCGCTAATTGCAATCGAAAAGCGGGATTAATCCCGCTTTTTCTTTATGTTTATAAACATTAAGAAGACAGTAAGCTTTAAAAAAGCATATATGACATGAATTTCAAGCAAAAAAATTTGTTTCAATCAAATATAGAAATAAATCCTAAATAAATTGGCAATAACTGAATTTAAATGTATGATTATTTGATGAAATATTTAGCATAGAACAAGCATTTTTGGTACACTTACTATTAGTACATACAGACGAAGTAAGTGTTTTTATAATAGAGAGGGGTTCATTGAATGAACGAAAAGAAAGTCTATTCCTATGAATGGGCTGGCCGTCCACTAGTAATCGAAGTTGGACAGTTAGCAAAACAAGCAAATGGGGCCGTATTAGTACGCTATGGTGATACATCAGTACTTTCAACAGCAACAATGTCAAAATCACCGAAACCACTTGATTTCTTCCCATTAACAGTAAACTATGAAGAACGTTTATACGCAGCAGGTAAAATTCCTGGTGGCTTTATTAAACGTGAAGGACGTCCATCTGAAAAAGCAATACTAGCAAGCCGTTTAATCGACCGTCCAATTCGTCCGATGTTCCCAGACGGTTTCCGTAATGAAGTACAAGCGATTTCGATGGTCATGTCTAACGATCCGGATTGCACGTCTGAAATGGCTGCAATGGTTGGTTCATCATTAGCGTTAGCTATTTCGGATATTCCATTTGATGGACCGATTGCAGGTGTACAAGTTGGATATATTGACGGTAAATTTATCGTGAACCCAACAGTGGAACAATCTAATCAGTCAACAGTCCATTTATCTGTAGCAGGTAACAAGGATGCTATCAACATGGTTGAAGCTGGTGCACTAGAAGTACCGGAAGAAGTAATGCTTGAAGCCATTATGTTCGGTCATGAAGAAATCAAAAAAATTATTGCTTTCCAAGAGCAAATCGTTGCAGAAGTAGGGAAAGAAAAATTACCTGTAACATTATTTGAAATTGATGAAGCGATTCAAGCAGATATAAAAGCAATTTGTGAGACTGACATGCATGATGCTATTCAAACTGCTGAAAAACATGCACGTGATGAGGCTATTAAAGCAGTAAAAGATCGTGTTATTGCTTCTTATGAAGAGCAAGAAGCGGATGAAGTAACAATGAAGCAAGTTCATACAATTCTAGATAAAATGGTGAAAGACGAAGTACGTCGTCAAATTACAGAAGATAAAGTTCGTCCAGATGGTCGTAAGTTAGACGAAATCCGTCCACTTTCTTCTGAAACAGGCTTATTGCAACGTACTCATGGTTCAGCATTATTTACGCGTGGACAAACACAGGCCCTTTCTATTTGTACATTAGGTGCACTTGGGGATGTACAAATTATCGACGGTTTAGGTGTAGAAGAATCAAAACGCTTTATGCATCACTATAACTTCCCGCAATTCTCTGTAGGGGAAACTGGCCCAATTCGTGGACCAGGTCGTCGTGAAATCGGTCATGGTGCACTAGGAGAGCGTGCTCTTGATGCGGTTATTCCAGATGAGTCTGTATTCCCATATACAATCCGTTGTGTATCGGAAGTACTTGAGTCAAACGGTTCTACATCTCAAGCTTCTATCTGTGCTTCAACGTTAGCGATGATGGATGCTGGTGTTCCATTAAAAGCACCTGTAGCAGGTATTGCGATGGGTCTTATTAAAAAAGACGAACATTACTCTATTTTAACTGATATTCAAGGTATGGAAGACCACCTTGGAGATATGGACTTTAAAGTTGCTGGTACAGCTAAAGGTGTAACAGCACTTCAAATGGACATTAAAATTGATGGTTTATCACGTAATATTTTAGAAGAAGCATTAACACAAGCTAAAATTGGCCGTATGCACATTTTAGAATCAATGCTTGCTACTCTTGCAGAACCACGTGGAAAATTATCTACATTTGCACCGAAAATTGTAATCGTGAAAATCAATCCTGATAAAATTCGCGATGTCATCGGACCTGGTGGTAAACAAATTAACAAAATTATTGAAGAAACTGGCGTAAAAATTGATACTGAGCAAGATGGTACAATTTACATCTCTTCTGCAGATGAAGAAATGAACGCTCGTGCAAAACAAATTATCGAAGACATCGTACGTGAAGCAAAAGTTGGCGAGTATTACTTATCAACAGTTAAACGTATTGAAAAATTCGGTGCGTTCTGTGAAATATTCCCTGGGAAAGACGGCTTACTTCACATCTCTGAAATTCAAGAGGAACGTACAAAACAAGTTGAAGATGTCTTAAAACTTGGCGATCAATTACTTGTAAAAGTTATTGAAATTGACAAGCAAGGTCGTGTGAATTTATCTCGTAAAGTTGTAATCCAAGAGGAAAAAGAACGCGCTGAGCAAGATAAATAATAAATTGTAGAAAAGGCTGCGTATAATGCGCAGCCTTTTTTAAATCAAGTATAAGGAAAATGGTTCAATAAGGGATATTTTGGGGGAAGCTTCACATTATGGTTCATCACTAAAAGTCGTGAATGACTTTTGGTAAAACGTATACTATGTAAATAAGTTGATTGGAGTGGAGAATGGACGCCCATAGGAAGCTTTGCGCTGTGCGAAAGCGAAGCGACAGCAACAATTGTTTTATCTGCGCGACAGCGGCAAATGTTTTCTGTAGCAAAAGCAAAGCGTCAGCTACAAATGTTTTCTGTGCGAAAGCGAAGCGGCAGCAATTGTTTTATCTGTGCGAAAGCGAAGCGACAGCAACAACAAAGCGCCCAGTCGGAACGGAAATCAACCACACGTTTTGGTGATGATCCCACATTATGCCTTTGATGTAGAACCAGAGATAAATTGGGGGAGA
This sequence comes from Lysinibacillus sp. NPDC056185, assembly GCF_047737915.1. Classification (NCBI taxonomy): domain Bacteria; kingdom Bacillati; phylum Bacillota; class Bacilli; order Caryophanales; family Bacillaceae; genus Lysinibacillus; species Lysinibacillus sp. NPDC056185. The sequence continues at coordinate 156,366 of NZ_JBLLLQ010000004.1, read as the reverse complement.
TTTTTTGGTACAAGTACATACATGTCAGAATGGTGTTCGTATTGTGTCTGAGCAAATCGATCATGTAAGATCCGTTGCGCTAGGCATTTTTGTTAATGCAGGATCTCGTTATGAGCTTCCAGAGGAAAATGGCATTACGCATTTTATAGAACACATGCTTTTTAAAGGGACAAAAACTCGAACAGCTCGCCAAATTGCTGAAGAATTTGACCGAATTGGTGGAGAGTTAAATGCCTTTACATCCAAGGAAAACACTTGTTATTATGCAAAGGTTTTAGACCATCATGCAGAGCTTGCAGTTACAATATTAGCGGATATGTTCTTTAATTCTTCGTTTGCAGAGGAAGAGTTAGAGAGGGAAAGACAAGTTGTACTAGAGGAAATATTAATGAGTGAAGACGCAGCTGATGACGATGTTCATGAAAAGCTATGGGGAGTCATGTATCCAAACGACGCACTCGGTCGTCCAATTCTCGGAACTGCGACTACTTTAAAAACATTTACAGCAGATATGATACGTAACTATATGGCGAAACATTATGGTCCAGAATCAGTTGTTATTTCAATAGCGGGAAATATTTCTGCGAAGCTCATGCAAACAATTGAAGACTTATTTGGCCAATACCAGCCATCTCCACTTGCGGTAGAGCCTGTGCTTTCGAATCCTCATTTTTATCCAGGAGAGATTTCAAAAACTCGCGATACGGAGCAAGCGCATTTGGCCATTTCTTATCCAGCAATTGGTGTGAAAAATCCAGATATGTATAGCTTTATTGCACTTAATAATATTATTGGTGGTAATATGAGCTCTCGTCTGTTCCAAGAAGTACGCGAAGAACGTGGTTTAGCCTATTCAATATTTTCTTATCAATCCTGTTATGCAGATGTTGGCGCATTTACGATTTATAGTAGTACAAGTCGTCAGCAATTATCACAGCTTCAACATACAATTGATGCGACATTACTTGATATCGTAGCAGGTGGTGTGACCGAGGAAGAACTTATGAATGCGAAGGAGCAGCTGAAGGGTAGTTTTGTACTCGGTCTAGAGGGGACAGGCGCTCGAATGAATCGCAACGGTACAAGTGAGTTAGTGCATCGCAGACATCGTTCTGTAGACGAAGTATTAGCGTCCATCGAGGCCGTATCTATGGAATCGGTAGATCGCTTAATAGCAAAAATCTTGAAAGCTGAGCCAGCCATTTCAATTATTGGCCCAGAGGCTTAAAAAAGGTTGCCATTTAGGCAACCTTTTCTCTATTCAGTCGCTTTAAAAAACCTCTCTTGCTAAATATAAGGTATGGGTTTGAAGTAAAATAAAATTACTAATGATTATACTTATGATTGAAGGAATTAAAATAATTATCAAAAAGTTTTCGACTACTTGTGATAAAAAGTAATGGATAGGGAAATTAATTATAAAAATAAGGAAGATGGCTGTTATCATTCTAAAATAACGCATCCGCTTTGTCTCGTCTAGATGATGGATATAAAACTGAATGGAGATGAGTAAAGAAGCACTGCTAATATAGGCGAAGTACATGGCAAAATGCTCTGGAAAATTACCATCAGCTGCATTTTGAGAAAAATAAGCAGGTGCGATTAGAACAAAAAGTAGCATCACGAAGCCGTGACAATATAGAAAATCAGCTTGTAGCTGTGTTTTTCTCGTCAAAGGCAGACTATTGACAAACAATTCCCATTTTACTTTTTGATCGTCCTCATAGATTCCTCCAACAATGGAAGCAGAAAAAACTACAGCAAATATTACTATTGCGGGATTATCTAAAAAAGGTATTTTCATGTAACTTATGATCATACAAATAATAACTGCAAAAAGAATGGACCATTTTTGGACCATAATTCTTTGTAAAAGTAAAGCCTGCATTGTCTCTTTCCCTCCTAGAATTCTTTACGTTGATAAATTGCGGTTGAAATAAGAGAGGACAGCCATAAGATTAAAAGTCCAGCAAAAGGAGCAAAAAACATATACTTTTTTAAGCTGGATAATGTTAATGTCATATCTGGAACATACTCTTTTAAAAGACCAAATAAGAAACCGGGTATGAAGCAAAGAGCAATAAGAACCATTCTTCCCTTTATAGAACCAAATTTAATGTAGATCGGTAATAATAGTGCTAACATACAAAAGGCTAATGTCACAAGAAGATTAAATGTTGGAAAAAACTCTGCTGATGCCCAGTTATTCGTAAAACGATGAATAATAAATACAATCGGTAGTGCGAGTATAAGCCCAAAAAGCATAAGAAGGATGCTAAGTATATATTTACTAAGTATTATGTCCCCTTTTGAAATGGGTAAAGTATTTGCATATTTATCCCAACTGCTTTGATCATCATAGGTAAGAGCAGTTATAGTTTGAAAGGTCACGATAAATATAATTATTGTAAAGAGCATTAAACCTTGTTGCATAAAAATTGATATAAATAGGAAAAAAATTAGCACGAAGGCCTGTGTTTTAATTTGACGTTGAATCGACATTAAATCTTTTAAGATAAGACCTGCCATGTTCAAACACTACCCTTCACATAAAATAGCATGATATCTTCTATAGAAGGCTTTTCAAGGGAAAATACCTCATTTACTTCATTTTTTAGAACCAAGGCTTCTATTCCAAAGGCTCCATTACGTTTTCTTATAATGGCATGTTCTGGTATTACGCTTACTTCCTCATTATTTCCTTTAAATATGCCGTACTCATAGACAAGTACATCCTTACTTTCGCTAAATAAAATTTCCCCATTATGAATGAGTGTAATGTAGTCAGCTATCTTTTCTAAATCACTTGTTATATGAGAAGAAAACAGGATGCTATGTGTTTCATCCTGCATAAACGTTAAAAATAAATCGAGAATTTCATCACGTATAATCGGATCTAGCCCACTCGTTGGTTCATCTAAAATTAAAAGTTTTGGATGATGCGACAATGCTAATGCTATGGAAAGCTTCATCCTCATTCCTCGGGATAATTCTTTAACCTTCTTCCTCTCCGGAACTTTAAATTGTGCTAATCGCTCAAAATAATAGCCTGAATCCCATGTTTTAAAAACTTTTTTCATAATTTTGTCGAGTTGCGCCGCATTAAGTGTTTCAGGCACATGTAAATCGTCAAAAACCACACCGATGTCGTTTTTTATCGATAATTCATGTTCGACAATATCCTTACCAAATAGCAAAATTTCGCCATATTCTTTTTTGAGTAGGTTAAGTATGCATTTAATTGTAGTAGACTTCCCAGCACCGTTTTCTCCTACAAAACCCATGACAGTGCCTTGAGGTACTGAAAAACTTACATCATTAAGAGAAAACCCTTCAAAGCTTTTATGTAAATCATGAACTTCAATAGCATTCATTTAGTTGTCCTCCTCCAAAATTAATGAAAGTAACTCCTGTACTTCTTCTTTTGTCAGCCCAGCAGTTTTGGCCGTTTTCACTGCTTTTTGCATATGCTCCTCAACTTGACGTAATAATTCCTCTCGTAGAAAATCTTGATTTCGTTCTGTAACAAAACTTCCTTTTCCAGCTACTGTTTCGATAAATCCATCTCGCTCTAAATCAGCATAAGCTCGCTTCGTTGTCATAACGCTAATTTTTAAATCCTTTGCAAGTGCACGAATAGATGGTAGTGCGTCACCTGCCTGTAATTTATTGGCTAGTATCGCTTCCTTAAGCTGTACGGTTATTTGCTCATAGATGGGTTTATCACTTGCGTTGCTTAAATGAATATGCACAAATTTCTCACCTCACACTACTGTATATACACACTATACACAGTATGGTTAATAAATGCAATATTTTCATACTTTGGGTAAGGGTCACGAATTGCAAAAACTCGGCATATATTGGGGTAACGGTTCAAGGAGGGAGATGAGGAATGCTACTATCAGAGATGGTGGATAAAGAGTTAATTCAAGTTGAGGGTGGCGTACATTTTGGTATATTGGCACATACAGAATGTCTAATAGATGTGCAAACAGGAAAGATTCATGGTTTTGAGATTGTTAAAGATAAATTGCCATTCCAAAAAAAGAAAGTAAAAGTTAGTGAAATGATACCTTGGCATGAAATTATACTAATTGGAGAAGATCGTATTTTATTTAACAAAACAACGACGGTTCAGTCAGAATTTTTACAGTGAGGTGAGCTTTTGGAAAATGAAAAATGGCTTGTTATCGGTGAGGATCTAAGGTTAAAGGAATTAGCTACAATGCTAAGAAGCCCATCGAGAACGGTATTTTATAAAAGAACATCAGTTTGGAATGAAGAGTTAAATAAACTTGTATTAGAATTTCAACCAAATAGAATTATTCTTCCCATCCTTCCACTAAAAATTGAAGTGGAACAGCTTTATGGGATATCTCAAGTTAAGTTTTATACAGGGCGTTTGACTATGCATTGGAAGCAATTGCTTGAGAAGAATGAAACAAATTGTTATTTACAACAAGAATCTTTTATTTGGCAAAACGCACGATTAACAGCCGAGGGATTTATCGCCACGTTTTACGGACTCGAGCAAAAATGCATTTACGGACAAAACTTTACTATCGCAGGTTTTGGACGCACAGCCAAAATGCTCGCCTCTTTACTCGTCAAGATGGGCGCTAATGTCCATATAGTTGCGCGTTCAGTTGTACAAGTGAGTGAAGCAAAGGCATATGGTTATAAAGCTACGAATTTAGACGACCGCAAATGGTCAATTAATGATGGGATTTTTATCAATACGATTCCAGCTAAATGGATTACAGAATCATTCCTAGATCATGTCCCAGCTGTCCTATATGATTTGGCTTCAGAGCCTGGCTGTTTAGATATAGACACTGAGCAATTACAAACGTACGTACTATTGCCATCATTACCTGGGAAATACTTTGCACATGATGCAGCTACAATATTGTGCAAGGCAATAGAGGAGGAAGAAAATTGCTATTAGGTAAACGAATTGGTTTAGGTATTACAGCCTCTCACTGTACGTATGAGGATGTAGTACCTAAAATTCAAAACTTTATAGATGCAGGAGCAACAGTTGTTCCAATAATTACGCATTCCGTGTTACATGCGGCTACGCGTTTTGGTACCGGGGAGGAGTGGATTGCAAAAATAGAGGAATTGACTGGAGAAAAGGTTATATCCTCTATTAAAGAGGCAGAACCATTCGGACCATCCAATCCATTGGATGCGATGGTTATAGCGCCGATGACTGGCAATAGTATTAGTAAATTTGCTAATGCAGCAACAGATAGTCCGGTCTTGATGGCTGCTAAGGCAACATTACGTAACGGTTCGCCTGTTGTCCTAGGCATCTCAACAAATGATGCACTTGGCTTAAATGGTATGAATATTATGAGACTGCTAAATGCTAAAAACATTTACTTTATTCCATTCGGGCAAGACTCCCCACATTCCAAGCCAAATTCCTTGATTGCTGATTTTGATCAAATGGTCGCAACTGTTCATGAAGCGATTACGGAGAAAAAGCAATTACAACCACTGTTTATACAATATTTCAAATAATTCACGAATTGCACACAATTTTCAGTATTTTTGTGATACAATAGCACACATTATGTAACATGTATTCAAGGAGAGATGACAGATGACAAAGCAGTTAACAGTTGCGGTTGTTGGAGCAACAGGGGCAGTAGGCACAAAAATGATGGAACAGCTAATTAAACGGAATTTTCCAATCGGAGATATTAAGTTCTTAGCTTCTGCACGTTCAGCAGGGAAACCAATCGAATTTAATGGTAAGACATATACAATTGAAGAAGCGACACCTGAAGCTTTTGAAGGCGTCAATGTCGCTTTATTCTCAGCTGGTGGTTCTGTATCAGCGGAGTTGGCGCCAGAAGCGGCAAAACGTGGTGCCGTAGTGATCGATAATACGAGCCATTTCCGCATGGATCCAGAGGTACCACTAGTTGTGCCTGAAGTAAATCGTGGCGATCTTGCTAAGCATAAAGGGATTATTGCGAATCCAAACTGCTCTACAATTCAAATGATGGCTGCACTTGAACCTATTCGTAATGAATTTGGCTTAACAAAAATTATTGTATCAACATACCAAGCAGTTTCAGGTGCAGGTATTTCTGCTATTCAAGAATTAAAGGCACAAAGTGAAAATTGGGATGCAGGTAAGGATGTAGAAGCAAATATTTTACCTTCTGGTAGCGACAAACGTCATTATCCAATCGCTCGTAATGTCATTCCACAAATTGATAAATTTACAGACAATGGCTTTACATACGAAGAAATGAAAATGATTAATGAAACGAAGAAAATCATGCATGCACCAGAGCTAAACGTAGCAGCAACTTGTGTTCGTGTGCCAGTCGTTTCAGGACACTCTGAATCTGTTTATATTGAAGTAGAAAAAGAAGCAACGGTACAGGAGATTTTTGAAGTATTACGCAGTGCACCAGGTGTAGTATTACAAGATGATATCGCAACACAAACTTACCCAATGCCTATCTATGCAGAAGGGGAAGATGCTACTTATGTAGGACGTATCCGACAAGATTTAGACAATAAAAAAGGATTCCATCTATGGATCGTTTCTGACAATCTTTTAAAAGGCGCTGCATTAAACTCTATTCAAATTGCAGAAGCAATGCTGGAGGATAACTTACTATAAGAGGGGTGTAAGGATGAATTTAGGTCGAATTGGAACGGCGATGATTACGCCGTTCAAAGAAGATGGCACGATTAATTATCCAGAACTAGAACGTATTATTAATTATTTGATTGATAATGGTACAGATTGTATTGTCGCATGTGGCACAACCTCTGAAAACCCAACTATGTCCACAGAAGAAAAAATTGAAGTTGTACGCTTTACAGTAGAAAAAGTAGCAGGCCGTGTACCCGTAATTGCAGGTACAGGGGATAACGAGACTGCTTACTCTATTGCAATGACGCACAAGGCAGAAGAAAATGGTGCAGATGGTATCATGCTTGTAGCACCATATTATAATAAGCCAAATCAACGCGGTATTTTTGCGCATTTTGAAACAATTGCAAAAGAAACAAGTTTACCTGTCATGCTTTATAACGTGCCAGGACGTACAGGTGTCAATGTTGCCTATGAAACTTCCGTTGCTTTAAGTAAAATTCCTAATATTTCATGGATTAAAGAAGCGAGTGGAAATTTAGATCAAATGGGCGATATTATTGAGAATGTTGATTCAGATGATGATTTCTTCGTGTATAGTGGGGACGATGGTTTAACACTTCCACTACTAGCAATAGGTGGAGCAGGGATTATTTCAGTTGCTGCTCATGTTGTTGGAAATGATATGCAATTAATGATTAAAGCGTTTGAAGAAGGAAATCACGAGCTAGCAGCCAAAATTCACCGAGCATTATTACCACTTGTACGTGCGTTGTTCGCACAGCCAAACCCATCGCCTGTAAAATACGCGATGACCAAATTAGGCTTTGATACACTTAATGTTCGCCTGCCAATGATGGAAATGACAGATGAAGAAAAAGCAAACTTTGACCGAATTTGGGATACGTATCAAGAAAAAGCGAAAAGCTTTAGAAAAATAAGTACCTTTAGTTAAATCCTTAGACCGTAAACAAACGTGAGATTTTTTAGTTTGTTTACGGTCTTTTTTCTTTTGTTAGAAAATAAAGAATAAGACCGTTGATCCGGAGGGAGGCCCCCTCAGGTAAGGCGGAGATCCGCTCGGGTAGGAGTGAAAACTGCTCAGGTGAGGCGGAAATCCGCTCGGGTAGGAGTGAAAACTGCTCAGGTACAGCTAATATCCGCTCAGGCGCTAGAACAACCATACAGAGAATGGTTTACAAACGGCGATATATCCCATTCCAAAAACCTACGTTACTTAATAAAAGACAAAAATTAGACCTTTCACAATGCCACATACTCAACCTGCTTTCCATCTATTAGTAATAAAATTAGCAATAAATTTCTGTTTCTATCATGAAAGTTGAATTTTTAATTTGTGCAAAAGCTTTGCAAACCGTATAATAAATTTTAAGTGGTTGCTGTTCGGGATATTTTTTAGGAGGAAATAAATTGACAAAAAAGAAAAATGAATTAATTCGCATCATCCCACTTGGTGGCGTGGGCGAAATTGGGAAAGCAATGTACGTAGTAGAAATTGACGAAGAGCTATTTGTAGTGGATAGCGGCTTAATGTTCCCTGAAGACGAAATGCTGGGCATTGATATCGTGATTCCGGATATTACGTATTTAGAAGAAAATAAAGATCGTGTGAAAGGCATTTTCTTAACACATGGTCATGAAGATGCAATTGGCTCGATTGCCTATGTATTACAAAAAGTGAAAGCGCCAGTGTACGGATCAAAATTAACAATTGCACTTGCAAAGGAACATTTAAAAGAATTGCCTGCACCACATCAGGTGAAATTCTTTGAGGTTACGAACCGTAGTCGTATGAATTTCAACTCAACGTATGTGACATTCTTCCATACAACACATAGTATTCCCGATTCGTTAGGGGTAGTGTTCCATACATCTGAAGGAGCAATTGTTCATACAGGGGAGTTTAAATTTGATCAATCAGCGACAGGTAAATTTAAGCCTGATTTAGCAAAAATGGCTCAGTTAGGGGAAGAAGGCGTATTTATTCTATTATCTGAGTCGAGTGAAGCTGAACGACCAGGTTATACGACATCTGAGATTGTGATTGAAGAGCAATTATCAAAAACATTCCATTCAGCACCAGGTCGTATTTTAGTTGCTGTTTATGCATCGAATTTTATCCGTGTTCAACAAGTATTTACACAAGCTCAAAAGTCTTTCCGTAAAGTAGTCATCGTAGGAAAACCTTTAGAAAAAGCTGTGGATTTAGGTGTACAGCTAGGTTACTTAACTGCTGGGGAAGATACAATCATCCCTATCTCAGAAATGCAAAAGTATCAAGATGATGAGATTATTATTATTGCTACAGGTAATAAAGGGGAGCCACTTGATGCATTAGAGAAAATCGTCCGCAAACATCACCGAGACATTAAAATAAAGCAAGATGATACAGTATTAATTACTTTTACACCATCTCCTAGTATGGAAGTACAGATGGCTAATACGATGAACTCTATCGCAAAAGCAGGCGCTGAGATTCTAACATCTAGCAAAAATGTACATGTGTCGGGTCACGGTAGCCAAGAGGATTTAAAATTAATGCTAAATTTAATGCAACCGAAGTACTTTATCCCTGTGCAAGGTGAGTACCGTATGCTTATTGCTCACTCTAAGCTTGCTCAACAACTAGGTATGCAAAAATCACAAATTTTTATCGCCGATAAAGGGGATATTGTAGAATATAAAAATGGTAAAATGCGAATGAGTGGCCGTGTACAAGCTGGTAATGTATTAATAGACGGTATTGGTGTTGGCGATGTAGGCAACATCGTACTTCGCGATCGTAAGTTATTATCGCAAGATGGAATTTTCATTGTTGTTGTAACGTTAAACCGTGCTCAAAAGAAAATTGCATCTGGTCCGGAAATTTTATCGCGTGGTTTCGTATATGTACGCGAATCAGAAGAATTAATGGTAGAAGCTTCTGAGATTGCGAAAACTGTTATTGAAAAATACGTTGGTAAAGATACATTTGAATGGACAAACATTAAACAAGAAATTCGAGATACACTGAATACGTATTTATTCCAAAAAACGAAGCGCCGCCCAATGATTATCCCAATCATTATGGAATATTAAAAATGAAACATCATCGTTGAATGAAAAAGGATTTTCTAACCGAATGTAAACGGTGGAAAATCCTTTTTTTGGCTCAAACCTAAAAGTTGGGAATGGCATTTGTTGAAACATATATCATTTGTATAAGCTGATTGGGGTGAAGGCTGGGTGACTCCTTGGGGATTAGCAATAGAGAAACGAAGGCTAAAATCATCACGTCCTGTGATAACGCCTTCGTGGCCAACATCGTGCTGCTTTCGCTACGTTAGCACTACGCTTTCGCGCAAAAAACATCCTGCCGCTGCGTCAGCGACAAATGTTTTATCTGTGCGAAAGCGTAGCGACAGCAACAACAAATGTTTTCTGCGCGAAAGCGAAGCGTCAGCGACAAAGCGCCCAGCCGGAACGGAAATCAACCACACGTTATGGTATTGAGTCTATTTTTTGAAATAATCAAGTTCTACATGTTATTATTCGCTACATATATAGAATGGATTACAAAAGAAGGTGAAATAGATGGCGACTAGTAGAAAAAGAAAAGTCTCGAAAACAAAAGCGACTACAGAAAAAAAAGAAATGCATCCGCTTATGTATGAAATTTTAGGGCTTATCTTAATTGCATTAGCAGTTATTATGATTTTTGAATATGGCATGATTGGACGTATTCTCCAAACAATAGCAATGTTTCTTTTAGGAAATTTACATTTTGCTGTGCCATTTATGCTTATATTTGTTGCGTTATTACTGATGATTGGGCGGAAAAAAGTAAGTATTTATGATCGTCTCATATTAGGTATGCTCCTCATTGTTATGAGTTTAACAATTTTTAGTCACGGCATTCTTTTTGAACAATTATCAAAATCTGGAGGTTTATTATCAGATTCTGTGTTGCGAGAATCTTGGCGAATTTTAATTAATTCAGAGGGTATTATCCATCGAAGTAATGCACTTGGCGGAGGTATGATTGGTGCACTGTTATTCAGTGCTCTACATGTATTATTTGAGGCAACAGGTGCGAAGGTCGTTGCATGGGTTATTTTCTTTATCGGCTTAATTTTAGTAACAGGAAAGGCGCTTGTTCCATATTTAGCGGACAAAATGCCTGATCTTTTTGGAAAATGGCAAAAGAAACATCGTGAAAAGAAAAAAAATGTGCCAAAGAAACCTAAGAATCGCCGTTCAAAAGTAGAAAGCAAGGATGAAATCGCAGCTGTCGAACAGGAGCCTGAGGTACAAGCTGAGGAAGAAGCTTCTCATGAACCAATTATCTCTGCCTTTACTCAAAATGTATCTCATGAACGAGAAGAATATGCAACAGCTGAAAATGAAGATATTGAACATGGAGAAATTGTTGATGATGTCCATATCGAAGGGGCAGATGCTGTAGAAAATGCAGATTATCAACTGCCGTCTTATAATCTATTACAATTACCACCACAGCATGACCAAAGTGGCGAATATTCTGTCATTCAGGCAAATGCGAAAAAGCTTGAGCAAACTTTGCAAAGCTTTGGTGTAAAGGCAAAAGTAACGCAGGTTCATTTAGGCCCAGCTGTAACGAAATACGAAATATTACCAGATATAGGCGTGAAAGTAAGTAAAATTGTAAACTTACAGGATGATCTTGCCTTAGCACTTGCTGCAAAGGATATTCGTATGGAAGCACCTATTCCTGGAAAGTCTGCGATTGGCATTGAAGTACCAAATAGTGAGGTAGCAATTGTTACACTTCGGGAAGTGTTAGAGTCTAAAGATGGTGCAAAGCCAGAAGCTTTATTACAAGTCGCATTAGGTCGTGATATTACTGGACAAGCAGTACTCGCCGAGCTCAATAAAATGCCACATTTACTTGTTGCAGGTTCGACGGGTAGTGGGAAAAGTGTGTGTATAAATGGTATTGTCGTATCAATTCTAATGCGTACAAAACCACATGAGGTAAAGCTAATGATGATTGACCCGAAAATGGTGGAGTTAAATGTTTATAATGGAATTCCTCATCTACTGGCACCAGTTGTTACGGATGCTCGTAAAGCGTCTCAGGCGCTGAAGAAAGTTGTGGCTGAAATGGAGCGCCGTTATGATTTATTTTCTCATACAGGTACTCGTAATATTGAAGGTTACAACGGTCATGTACAAAAAGTCAATGAGCAAACGGATGAAAAACATCCGAAATTACCTTATATTGTGGTAATTGTAGATGAGTTAGCGGACTTAATGATGGTTGCCTCAAGTGATGTAGAGGATTCTATTACACGTTTAGCACAAATGGCACGTGCAGCAGGGATTCATTTAATTATTGCAACCCAACGACCAAGTGTTGATGTATTGACAGGTGTTATTAAAGCAAATATTCCTTCGCGTATTGCCTTTGCGGTTTCATCATCAATCGATTCTAGAACGATATTAGATATGGGTGGAGCAGAACGTTTACTCGGTCGAGGAGATATGCTGTTTTTACCTGCTGGTGCATCTAAACCAAAACGTGTGCAAGGTGCCTTTTTATCAGATCAAGAAGTTGAGTCAGTTGTTACCTTTGTTATAGAACAGCAAAAAGCACAGTATCAGGAGGAAATGATTCCGACCGAAGAAGAGACAATTTTAGAGGAAACGGACGAATTATTTGATGAGGCTGTGCAGTTAGTTGTGAGTATGCAGACGGCCTCTGTTTCGATGTTGCAGCGCCGCTTCCGTATCGGCTATTCGAGAGCTGCTCGTATTGTCGATCAAATGGAACAACGTGGTATTGTCGGGCCTCCAGAGGGTAGTAAGCCTCGACAAGTGCTCATTCATCAATACGATAATTAGTGCCAAAACAACGACAAAAAATGAATAATGTTGAATATATCAAGTAGGCCCAAATTCATTTCAAATTTCGGAAGCAATTACGCTAAGGTGTAATTGCTTTCAGTCTATAAAAATGTTATATTTATGAACGATTAGTAGGAATGTTGTACATCAGATGTCTGATCTCTGATTTTGGTGGTGATATATGTGACTATTAAAGCTGATCATCGTCATCTCTATCTTCAAGTAATTGATCGTTTAAAGTCTGACATTGAAACAGGCATTTTTAAAGAAAATGAAAAACTGCCTTCAGAGTTTGAATTATCGAAATCACTAGGAGTCAGTCGAGCAACTCTTAGAGAAGCGCTACGACTGTTGGAAGAGGAAAATGTTATTGTACGTCGACATGGGGTAGGGACTTTTGTAAACCCTAAACCGTTGTTTACTTCAGGAATCGAGCATTTATCGAGCATTTCTTCTATGATCGAGGCAGCAGGTATGGAACCCGGTTCCCGCTTTTTAAAGGCGACGGAAAGCATACCTTCTGAGGAAGATTTAAAACGCTTCCAATGTGATGGCGAAGATAAATTACTCACAATTGAACGTGTCAGAACAGCGGATGGCGAGCCGGTAGTATACTGCATAGACAGATTACCAGCAAGTTTCCTGCCAACTGACTTTGTTGAAAAAAAAGAAGTTTCACTTTTCTCTGCACTTGAACAATCTGGTAAAATTCATGTTGCCTATGCCGTTACATATATTGATCCAATCGGGTATCATGAGCAAGCTTCACCGATTTTAAATTGCGGGCGTGAAACAGCTCTTTTAGTATTAAAGCAGTTGCATTACGATGATCATGATCAAGTAGTGCTGTATTCAAAAAATTATTTCCGAGCTGATAAATTCAGCTTCCATGTAGTTCGTAAACGGGTGTAGAACATTTCTAAATATTTTTCCTGCTAATTACAATACCTTTGGGGGGTTAAAAAAATGAAAAAACGTAAATTTGGCTTAGTATTATCATCAGTTTTAGCTGCAAGTGCAATCTTAGGTGCATGTGGTACGAAAGACGAAGAAAAACCTGCAAAAGAAAAAGAGAACGCGTCAACAGACGAAAGCAAAAAAGAAGATGTGTTCTCAGTAGCAATGGTTACTGACGTTGGTGGCGTTGATGATAAATCATTCAACCAATCTGCTTGGGAAGGTGTTCAAGCTTACGGTAAAGAACATAACCTAAAAAAAGGTGAAGGTGGTTTCGACTACTTACAATCAAAATCAGACGCTGACTATGAATCAAATTTAAACGCATTATTACGACGTGACTTTAACTTAATCTATGGTATTGGTTACATGATGGAAGATGCTATGACTGCAATAGCTGAAGAAAATCCAGATAATAAATTCGCAATCGTTGACGCTTCAGTAAAAGCAGACAACGTTGCATCTATTATGTTCAAAGAGCAAGAAGGTGCCTTCTTAGCTGGTGTAGCTGCTGCAAAAATGACTAAAACAGGAAAAATTGGCTTCATTGGCGGAGGAGATATTCCCGTTATTAATCGCTTTGAAGCTGGCTTCGTTGAAGGGGCTAAAGCAGTAAATCCGGATATTAAGATTCAAAGAAAATATACTGGCGCATTTGATAAAGCTGATCTTGGTAAAATGACAGCTAACAGCATGTATTCTTCAGGCGTAGATATTATCTTCCACGCTGCTGGTGCAACTGGTAACGGTGTATTCTCTGAGGCGAAGGAACGTAAGAAAAAAGATCCTAATGCAAATGTATGGGTAATTGGTGTAGATGCTGACCAATACGAAGAAGGTAAAGTAGATGATAAAACAAACGTTACTTTAACTTCTATGTTAAAAGGTGTTAACGCAGCAGTTATAGATATTTCAAATAAAGCTAAAAACGGTGAATTCCCTGGTGGCAAAACGCTAACTTATGGTTTAGCTGAAGACGGCGTGAAACTTGCAGATTCTCGTGGTGCAATCCCAGCAGATGTTCAAACTGTTATTGATGAATATAAAGAAAAAATTGCTAAAGGTGAAATTAAAGTTCCAGAAAAAGTGAAAAAATAATTCATCTTTTGATCATCATAAGGACTTTTAAAAGGCCCTTATGATGATTTTTCAATCTATCGTTATATTTTGACTATTTGCAATACTCTATTTGATTCTATTTGTTTACCATAGAGGTAGTAATTTTTCTATGAGTTTATCGTAAGAATAGTAATGATGGTAACAAGTTAATAGAAGAAAGGTTTCTAACGATGACCTTTCCTGTATTAATTTATCTTCATTCAGAAGAATATCTACCTCTATTAGTGAGACAAGACATGCATGAATTTTTTGTTAATAGGGTATATAATGCCACTGAACGAAGATGGAACCTCTGGCTGAGGTCATTGCTGTCGATGTTAAAAAACGTTGAACTAACAGTGACTATGGCTAGTATTATTAAGTTTGTCTCAAACAAATATAGAAAACGGTTTCAAAAACTGGACGTATTGTTTATCTTTGCGAAATGGAGTGTTAACGAAGCGTCAGTAACACATGTTTTCTGTAGCGAAAGCAAAGCGACAGCTACACATGTTTTCTGTAGTGAAAGCGAAGCGGTAGCTACAAAATGTTTTACGTAGCGAAAGCAAAGCGACAGCTACGAAATGTTTTCTGTGGCGAAAGCAAAGCAACAGCCACAATTACGCCAAGGCGAAATTGATAAAAGTGCCTATTAAGGGAGTGACGAAATTGGAATACGTGATTGAGATGCTAGGAATCCGAAAAGAATTCGGTAATTTCGTGGCAAATAATAATATCACCCTCCAACTGAAAAAAGGCGAAATCCATGCATTACTAGGTGAAAATGGTGCAGGTAAATCGACTTTAATGAACGTCCTTTTTGGTTTGTATCAACCAGAAGGCGGCGAAATTCGAGTTCGTGGGAAGGCTGTTAAAATTACAAATCCAAATGTGGCCAATGATCTAGGGATTGGTATGGTACATCAACACTTTATGTTGGTGGAAAATTTTACAGTAACAGAGAATATTATTTTAGGTTCTGAACCTACAAAAATGGGTGTTATTAATATTAAAGATGCGGCAAAGAAAGTACAGGCACTTTCCGAAAAGTATGGTTTAGATGTTGATCCATATGCCAAAATCGAGAATATTACAGTAGGGATGCAACAGCGTGTTGAAATTTTAAAGACATTATACCGCGGTGCAGAAATTTTAATCTTTGACGAACCTACTGCATCTTTAACACCACAGGAGATTACAGAGCTTATTCAAATAATGCGCCGTTTAATTGAAGAAGGCAAATCCATTATTTTGATTACCCATAAGCTAAAAGAAATTATGGAAGTCTCTGACCGTGTGACGATTATCAGAAAAGGGGAAGGGATTGGAACAGTTACAACTGCTGAAACAAATCCTAACCAATTAGCTGAAATGATGGTTGGTCGCCAAGTCGAATTTAAAACAGAAAAAACAGAAGCAAATCCAACTGATGAAGTACTTGCAATTGAAAACTTGATTGTTACAGACTATCGTAATATCGATAAAGTAAAAGGGTTGAACTTAAAAGTACGCAAAGGTGAAATTGTTGGTATTGCGGGTATCGATGGAAACGGACAATCTGAGTTAATCGAGGCCATAACGGGTCTACGTAAAATTAAAAGTGGTAACGTTAAATTAAATGGCAAAGATATAACAAATATGAAGCCTCGGAAAATTACGGAGGAAGGCGTTGGACATATCCCACAAGACCGTCATAAACACGGTTTAGTATTAGATTTCCCAATTGGCCACAATATCGCACTGCAAACATATTATCAGTCTCCAATCGCTAAGGGCTTTGTTATGGACTACAAGAAAGTGTCTGAAAAAGCGCGCCAAATTATTGAAGAATATGATGTTCGTACTGGTAATGGTGAAATGACACCGGCTCGTGCCCTTTCAGGTGGTAACCAGCAAAAAGCGATTATCGGTCGTGAAATTGATCGTAATCCTGATTTATTGATCGCAGCATTACCAACACGTGGTCTTGACGTAGGGGCAATTGAATTTATTCACTCTCGCCTTATTGAGCAACGTGATAAAGGAAAAGCAGTACTGTTAATTTCATTTGAATTAGATGAAGTCATGAATGTTTCGGACCGTATTGCCGTTATTTATGATGGTCAAATTGTGGATGAATTAAATCCAAAAGAAACAACAGAACAAGAGCTAGGTCTATTAATGGCAGGACAAAATAGTAAAAATAATACGAATGGTGCGAAGGAGGGGAACGACTAATGTCAAATCGTGTCATTAATATACTCGTTCCTATCATCTCTATCATTATCGGTTTAATCGTTGGTGCTATCGTGATGGTAGTCAGCGGCTATGACCCAGTACAAGGTTATAGCGCCCTTTGGACAGGTATTTTTGGAGATTCATATTCAATTGGGAACACAATCCGTCAAATAACACCGTATATATTGGCGGGTCTTGCGGTAGCATTTGCCTTCCGCACAGGGTTATTCAACATCGGTGTTGAAGGTCAGCTAATTTTAGGTTGGCTAGCAGCAGCTTGGGTAGGATATGCATTTGATCTACCTAAAATCATTCACTTACCATTAGCATTACTTGCGGCAGCAGCTGCAGGTGCATTTTGGGCCTTTATTGCAGGTTTCTTAAAAGCGAAATTTAAAGTTCACGAAGTTATTGCGACAATTATGTTAAACTACACTGCGCTTTATATTGCGAATGCAGTTATTAAAAACTTGTCTGACGGTGGCTTTAAAACAGAACGAGTTCATGAATCAGCTTCATTACGTTCTCCGTTTTTAAGAGAGCTAACAGACAATTCAAGTCTTCACTATGGCATCATTGTTGCACTGTTAATGGTAATAGTTATGTGGTTCATTTTAGAAAAAACAACACGCGGATATGAGCTTAAAGCGGTAGGATTTAATAAGCATGCTGCAGATTATGCTGGTATGAGCGTCAACAAAAACATTATTTTAGCTATGACGATTTCAGGTATGTTCGCAGGTCTTGGTGGTGCTATGGAGGCACTAGGTACTTTCGGAAACGTCTCTATTAAACCAGGCTTTACAGGTATTGGTTTCGATGGGATCGCTGTTGCCTTACTTGGTGCCAACACGCCACTAGGGGTAGTATTCGGAGCTTCATTATTCGGCTCACTTAAATACGGAGCGCTAAATATGCCGAATGCTGCAGGTATTCCAGAGGAAATCGTGTCTATTATTATCGCGTTAATTATTTTCTTCGTGGCATCAGGCTATATTATTCGAGTAGCATTACAAAAGTTGAGCAAGAAAAAGGAGGGACAATAACATGGGCTTTTTAGAAATGTTATATTTCATCATCCCTTCGGCGATTCTTTATGCAACACCTTTAATTTTTACAGCAATCGGTGGTGTATTCTCTGAACGTTCTGGTGTAGTAAACATCGGATTAGAAGGTTTAATGATTGTTGGCGCATTTGTTGGTATTTATGTCAATTTAGAATATGCTGCAACATTCGGTTCAGCAACAATTTGGATGGCAATGCTGGCAGCTTTCATTATTGGGGGAATCTTCTCACTTCTCCATGCAGTTGCGTCTATTTCCTTCCGTGCCGATCAAACAGTATCGGGGGTTGCTATCAACTTATTAGGTTTAGCGGTATCTGTATTCTTGGTAAAAATGATTTATGATAAAGGTCAAACAGATATGATTGACCAAACCTATGCAATAAATCGTTTCGCTATCCCTTATTTAGAGGACATACCGTTCTTTGGTCCATTATTATTCCAAAATGTCTACAGTACATCGATATTAGCTTTTGCAGTAGCTTTTGGAGCATGGTTTATCATTTATAAAACACCTTTTGGGTTACGTTTACGCGCTGTCGGTGAACATCCAATGGCTGCAGATACGATGGGTGTAAACGTTAATAGAATGCGCTATATTGCTGTTGTTATCTCTGGGGCATTAGGTGGTCTTGGTGGTGCAGTGTACGCGCAATCGATTGCAGGCAATTTCTCACATGCAACAATTGCGGGTCAAGGCTTTATGGCCATTGCTGCAATGATTTTCGGTAAGTGGCATCCGATCGGTGCATTAGGTGCAGCTTTATTCTTCGGAGTAGCACAAACGTTAAGTGTTGCAGGAAGCGGAATTCCTTATATTCAAGATATTCCTGCTGTGTACCTACAAATTTTACCGTACGTCTTAACGATCTTTGCATTAGCAGGATTTATCGGTAAAGCAAATGCACCAAAAGCTAGTGGCCAACCTTATATAAAAGGGAAACGCTAATAACAAACAGATAATTGTTGACACTAAAGACTGGGCGAAAATGCTCAGTCTTTTTCCTTGTACATATCTCAAGTGTTTGGGAAAATAATGGTTGGAGGATGATCTTTATTTGCTAATATGAACAGGTTCATCAATCAATAAAAGTAACTTCCATACATTTCATATACATACTTTGGATTCTTTTTGCAATTATAGACAATAGACATGTATAGTATGTGTAGTACTTTGTTATATTAAGAAAGATAAGGAGGGTTCTATATATGTTTAAAACAATACCTTTAGCAAAAGGTGTCAATTTGCATATCCGACAAACGACCCAATTTAAAACCGTAAATTTTTCAATTAAATGGAGAAGAGCTTTAACGGCGACAAATGCGTCTGAACGTACAGTGTTAACAAATGTATTGCAACACAGTAATGCTAAATATAAGACAACCGCTGCATTCCGAAGTTTCTTGGATGACTTGTATGGCACAGTGTTATATTTTGACACATCTAAACGTGGTAATGAACATACAGTACTGATGAATGTAGAAGCCGTTAATGATCATTATTTGGCAAATGCAAGTGTTTTAAACGAGGTACTTGATTTATTGCACACAGCAATATTTGAACCGAATTTAGAAAATGGTGTATTTAAGGAATCGATTGTGGAACGTGAAAAGAAAACAGTCATTCAGCGTATTGAGTCCATTTTTGACGATAAATCTCGTTTTGCGCAGCAACGCATTCAACAAATATTACGTCCGAATGAACCGGCCTCTATTTCTGCTAATGGAACTGTCGAGGACATTCAACAAATTACCCCTACATCATTGTTTGAAGCATATCAATCCATGCTTGCTAACGATAAAATAGACATTTATGTCGCGGGTGATATCAATGAAGACGAAATCGTAGCGAAACTAAAAGAAGCGCTACCGTTTAATGATCGTACACCTGAAGAAATTCCTGCTGTACTTCCACAACAGCATCCACAAAATGATTATGTACGTGAACAACAAGAAATGAAGCAAGGAAAGATGCATATTGGCTTTAGTACACCAGTACGATTTGGTGACGCTGATTTCGCCAAAATGCAAATCTTTAATGGCGTATTCGGTGGCTACCCTCACGCCAAATTATTTATGAATGTTCGTGAAAAGGAAAGCTTAGCCTACTATGCGTCTAGCTCATTTGCATCACATTATGGCTTAGTCTTTGTTGTGTCTGGGATTGAACCAAAGAATGAAGAAAAAGCGCTATCACTAATTAAGGAACAACTTGCTGTTATGCAAGCGGGCGATATTACAGATTTGGAAATAGAGCAAACAAAAGCAATGCTGACGAATCAGCTAAAAGAAGCATTGGATTCTGCCCGAGGACAAATAGAAATTTTTGACCAATATAAAGATTTACCCGAGGAGTTCTCTGTTGAAGCTTGGGCAAATAAATGGAAAGCTGTGACAAAGCAAGATATTGTTGAAATGGCGAAGCAAGTACAGCTAGAAGCGGTCTATTTCTTATGTGGAAAGGAGCAAGCCGCACAATGAAAACAATTGAATTCAAACAATTAGATGAAACATTGTATTATGAAAAATTAGAAAATGGCTTAGACGTCTATATATTACCGAAAAAAGGCTTTTCCAAAACATTTGTAACGTTCACCACAAAATACGGCTCTGTTGACCGTACATTTGTGCCAATTGGTGGAACTGAAAGCATTACAGTACCAGATGGCATTGCCCACTTCTTAGAGCATAAAATGTTTGAAAAAGAAGATGGAGATGTCTTCCAAAAGTTTAGTGAATTCGGTGCTTCAGCCAATGCCTTTACATCATTTACACGTACAGCGTATTTATTTTCTTCGACGAACAATATTTATAACAGCACAGAAACATTATTAAATTTTGTTCAAGAGCCTTACTTTACAGAAGCAACTGTTAATAAGGAGAAGGGCATTATTGGTCAAGAAATTACGATGTACGACGATCAACCAGATTGGCGCCTATATTTTGGTACAATCGAAAATATGTATCATAATCATCCAGTAAAAATTGATATCGCTGGTACAATAGAGTCGATTGATGGCATTACTGCGGACCATTTATATACGTGCTACAATACATTTTATCATCCGTCCAATATGTTATTGTTTGTCATTGGTGCAGTAGATCCTAATGAAATGATGACGTTTATTCGTGACAATCAAGACAAAAAAGAATTCCCTGAACCAACACCAATTCAACGTTTCTTCGATCAAGAACCGACAGATGTTGCTATCAAAGAACGTGAATTGCATATGGATGTACAAAAGCCTAAGGTCTATATCGGCTTAAAAGCGAAAGAAACAAATCTTTCTGGGCGTGACATGTTAAAACATGAGCTGTCTGTTCAAATTGCACTTGAACTTATTTTTGGACGTACATCTAAATTTTATGAGACCGTCTATGACGATGGATTAATCGATGAAACGTATGCATTTGATTTCACGTTAGAAAATGGCTTTGGATTTGCTATGATTGGCTCAGATTCTACAGACCCGGCTGCATTAGAGAAAGCTATTAAGGAAGAATTAGCAAAGTATGATAGAGATGCACATTTTGAAAGTGCCGATTTAGAACGAGTAAAACGTAAAAAAATAGGTTTCTTCCTACGTGCACTGAACTCTATTGAATTTATCGCCAACCAATTTACACGTTATTCGTTTAATGATATGAATTTGTTCGATGTTGTGCCTGTACTAGAAGAACTAACGATTGAAGATTTGAAAAAAGCATTTTCTTCAGTTCAAGGTGAATCTCAACAAACTGTCTTTAAAATTTTACCTACAGAAAAGGGCGTACAGTGAAAAAGTTTGCCCTCGTTTTAGGTGCATCGGGTGAGATTGGCCGTGCTATTTGTCGAAGTCTGGCAGAAGATGGTTGGTCCATCTACATACACTTTTCAAACAATGAAAAAGCAGCACAGGCTCTATACTGCTCCCTTTCAGAAAGTTTCCCTGCACAGGAGTTTATGCTTGTACAGGGAGATTTTTCGAAAGCGTCCGGGGCACAATTGCTAGCATCACAAATTTTTAATGTGCAAGCGATTGTCTTTGCAAATGGTCAAGCACATTATTCTCTGCTTGAAGATACTACGGTGGAGGATATGGATGCATTATGGCGTGTCCATGTACAAAATCCAATGCGTCTGACGGCATTGCTGTCATCAAAGCTACGCGCTCATGATGTCAGCTATGTGCTTTTTATTGGTTCAATTTGGGGAGAAGCTGGATCGGCTGGTGAAGCACTTTACGCAACTGTGAAGGGCGCCCAACATGCTTTTGTGAAGTCATATGCGAAAGAAGCCGCACTATCACGTATTCGTGTTAATGCCATTGCACCTGGTTTTATTAATACCTCGATGAACAATCATTTAAGCGAAGAGGAACTTGAATATATTTTAGAGGACATTCCACTAGGTATAACTGGACAAACAACGGATGTTGCTGAAATGGTACGTTTCTATCTTTCTGGAAAAGCAGATTATGTAACGGGACAAGTTATTCGATTAAACGGTGGCTGGTACATATAATGTTCTTTTTTGCACATACTACATGTGTAAAGGAGGAGAAACATATGACTATTTTAGAAAACTGGCAAAAATGGACATCGTTTTTAGGTCAAAATGTTATGCGAGCAGAATCAAGTGGGATGCCAACGAAAATGATCCAACAAGCTGCTGTACAAATTGGAGAATATTTGGCGACAAATGTCGATCCTAAAAATGAACAAGAGCGAGTGCTGTCGGATTTATGGGGCGTTGCCTCTGAAGAAGAAAAACATGCATTGGCGAATTGTGTCATTAAACTTGTAGAAAATAAGCCTGTGCAGTAAAACGAAGAGGAGAACTATCTCCTCTTTTTTTTCTGTATAAAAGAGGATTTTTGCATTGAAAAGGGAACGTATGTAAGCCTATTCTGTATGTTCAAAAAAAAAATAGTAAGTTTTTAAAAATAACGCCATAATTCCACGTATTCTAACTTTCCATTACATAAAAAATCAGCTATGATGGAACTTATAAAGGATTTTTTACGTTAACTAATAGGAAGGGAACGAGTGTGTTTGAGCGATTGGTACTTTGAATATGAAATTCAGGTGAATCGCCCTGGATTATTAGGAGATATTGCTTCACTTTTAGGGATGCTTCGTGTCAATATTATTTCAATAAATGGTGTCGATGAGGATCGACGTGGTATGTTAGTGCATACAGACAACGATGAGACAATTGAGCGTTTTCGTACAATTGTTTCGACAATGGAACATATTAACGTTACCAAATTTCGACAACCAAAGCTCCGTGATCGTTTAGCCATTAGGCACGGTCATTATATTCCACGAGATGCAGATGAAAAAAATACCTTCCGCTTCGTACGAGATGAACTTGGTATTTTAGTTGACTTTATGGCTGAGCTCTTTAAAAAAGACGGGCATAAGCTTATTGGGATACGTGGAATGCCTCGTGTTGGAAAAACTGAATCGATTGTAGCGGCAAGTGTATGTGCCAATAAAAAATGGATTTTTTTATCGTCTACAATGATTAAGCAAACTGTTCGCAATAAACTTGCTGGTGATGAATTCAGTGACAATAATATTTTTATATTAGATGGCATTGTGACACGTCGTTCGTCTGATGAGCGACATTTGCAACTAGTGCGTGAAATGATGAGTATGCCTTCCATTAAGGTCATCGAGCATCCAGACATGTTTGTTCAGCATTCAGAATATAAGATAGAGGACTTTGATTATATCATTGAATTGCGTCATCACCCAGATGAAGAAATTACGTATGAAATAATGGAAAAAAGCCAAATGATGTCCGAATCTAATTCATTTGGTGGATTTAATTTTTAATTTGATATTAAAGTAGGTGTTATGAGTGGCAGAATTAGGGACTCGACTGAAAGAGGCGAGACTGTCTAAAGGCTACAGCTTAGACGATTTACAAGAAATAACAAAAATTCAAAAGCGTTATTTAATAGGTATTGAAGAAGGCAATTATTCGATTATGCCTGGTTCGTTTTATGTACGAGCTTTTATTAAACAATATGCTGACGCTGTTGGCTTGGACGCAGAGGAGCTTTTAGAAACTTATAAAAGCGAGCTACCAGGTACTCCAAACAATCAAGTAAGTCAATCGATGACGACTAGTCCAAGTAGAAGAAAAGTTTCAAAAGGCCCTTCTACTAAAATGATGGAAGCAATGCCGAAAATAATCGTTGGTTTATTTATCATTGTCATTATTGTGGTGATTTGGGTGCTAATGCAGTCTAAAAATAAAGCAGTGCCAGATGTTATGGAAGATACTCCATCAGAAATAGAATATGATACAAAAGCAAAACCAATAGATACAGAAAAAGAAAAAGAAAAAGAGAAAAAAGCTCAAACAAATAACAAACAAGACTCAGCAGATTCAAAAGATTCAGCACAGGAAACACCTGATGAAAAGCAAACTGAAGAGGTTAAGCAATCGATTTCAGCTGGGGCTATTGAAGCGGATGGTGCTACAACTTCTTATACGTTAACAGGTGCAGACGCATTTAAAATACGTATTGAAGTATCCGGTCCTACATTTATCGGTATTCGAAACCAACAGCAACAAGAATTACTATCAGATACTCGTGTCTATAATGCAGGAGAAGTAGTAGAATTCGACGCAACATCTCAAAATTACGCCCGTATCCGCTTAGGTAATTCAGCGCAAGCTAAAGTATACATTAATGACGAGCCTTTAACGTATGCACAGCAAATTGTAACGCAAAACATCGTCATCAATTTCAATAAAGAACAGTAGTCATCTAGTGATGACTACTTTCTTTCATCATGAAAGGTGTTAGAAAAATGAACATTCCAAATAAAATTACCATCTCTCGAATCTTACTTATTCCGTTCTTTGTCATTGTTATGATGTTTGATTTTGGCTGGGGAACAATGTCACTATTCGGTGCGACGATGCCTGTTCATCATTTTGTAGGTGCACTCATTTTTATTATTGCTTCAGCGACTGATTGGGTGGATGGTTATTATGCACGTAAGTACAATCTTGTGACAACATTTGGGAAATTTTTAGACCCACTTGCTGACAAGTTGCTAGTTTCAGCAGCTTTTATTTTAATGGTAGAGCTTGATATGGCGCCTGCATGGATAATAATAATTATTATTAGCCGTGAATTTGCAGTAACTGGCCTTCGTTTAATATTGGCAGGTGAAGGAGAAGTTGTTGCGGCGAACCAGCTTGGTAAAATTAAAACATGGGCCCAAATTGTGGCCATCGGAGCAGCACTTTTACACAATACAGTCTTTACACTTATCGGTTTTCGATTCGATTCAATTATGCTATATATTGCATTGTTCTTTACGCTATGGTCTGGATGGGATTATTTCTATCTAAATCGACGTGCCTTACTTGAGTCTAAATAAGAGAGGTCTTGAGGATCATGAATGCTGAAATTCTTGCAGTTGGCTCAGAGTTATTGCTTGGTCAGATTTCGAACACAAATGCCAGATTTATTTCTAGTCAGTTGTCCGAATTAGGGATAAATGTGTATTATCACACTGTTGTTGGAGATAATGCACAACGTTTAGAAGAGGCTATTTCCATTGCAGAGACTCGTGCTGATTTAATCATTTTCTCTGGTGGGCTTGGTCCTACAAAGGATGATTTAACAAAGGAAACGATTGCGCGTCATCTTGACGTTTCTCTCGATTTTGATGATATCGCACTGGCTAATATTGAGCAGTTTTTTGCCAAACGAGGACGTCCAATGACGGATAATAATCGTAAGCAAGCTTTAATACTAGCGGGTAGTGAGGTGCTTGCAAACCATCACGGCATGGCACCTGGCATGATATTAACAAAGGATGAACGTACGTATATTTTACTTCCGGGGCCACCTAAAGAGCTTGAGCCAATGTTCCAGTTTGAAGCAAAGCCAAAACTCGGTGCGATGTTAAATGCTGGAGAGGTAATTACATCGCATGTTATGCGTTTTTATGGCATTGGAGAGGCTGAGCTTGAGGTTCGTGTCCAACATATTTTAGATGCGCAAACAAATCCAACTGTTGCTCCACTTGCTTCTGACGGCGAGGTTACATTACGTGTAACAGCTAAAGCAGAAACGGAGCAAGAAGCGCAGCATCTTATTGCCGCAAAGGTAGCTGAGATTCAAGCGCTTGTTGGGGACTATCAATACGGTATAGATGATGATTCTCTTGCCTCTAAAACAGTAGAAATGTTACTAGATAATAAGTTAACAATTTCTGCAGCAGAAAGTTTAACAGCAGGTTTATTTCAGTCAGAATTAGCTGAAATACCAGGTGTAGGAGATGCCCTTGTTGGTGGCGTTGTTACGTATACGGAAGAGGCTAAAATTAAGCAACTCGGTATTTCAAAGGAATTATTAACTACACATGGGATTGTAAGCAGTGAATGTGCAGCAGTTATGGCAAGTGCTGTACGTGAAAAGTTTGATACGGATATTGGTATTGGATTAACAGGTGCGGCAGGTCCTACAGCCCATGATCATCAACCAGCGGGAACGGTTTGGATAGGTATTGCCATTGGCGATGAAAAACCAATAACGTATTTACTGCATTTATCGGGTATGCGTAATACAAATCGACTGCGTGCGGCGAAATTTACTTGTCATTATTTAATGCAGCTTTTGGAAGAAAGAGGCTTTAAAAAACGTTAATCAATTATGCCCCGGCATAATATAGGTTCATCCCAAAAAGTTGCGGATGACTTTTGTTAAAACGTCTACTATGTAAATAAGTTGATTGGAGTGGAGGCTGGGCGACTCCTTGGGGATTAGCAATAGAGGAACGAAGGCTAAAATCATCACGTCCTGTGATAACGCCTTCGTGACCAACATCGTGTTGGCCCGAGACCCTGGAGCGAGCAACGCGAGTGAAGCGGCTCATCGGACGCCCCCAGGAAAGCGCCCAGTCGGAACGGAAATCAACCACACGTTTTGGTGGTAATCCATAATATAGTTGAAAATAGAAATTTGGGTAATGGAAAGTTACCCAAATTTTTATTTTGAAGAAAAACGAATAAACGTTCGCTTTTTTCTTGCGTCTTCTCTCAAAAACAAGTATAGTAGAGATAGAGAAAAACAGTGAACAGTTTTCGAAGGAGGAAAATGAATGAGTGATCGTAAAGCTGCCTTAGAACAGGCGTTAAAACAAATTGAAAAGAATTTTGGTAAAGGTTCCATCATGAAACTTGGCGAAAAGACTGATTTAGAAATCGCTACATCTTCAAGTGGTTCGCTAGCACTTGATGCTGCATTAGGTGTTGGTGGATATCCACGTGGACGTATTATTGAAGTATATGGCCCTGAATCATCAGGTAAAACAACGGTTGCTCTTCATGCCATTGCAGAAGTACAGGCAAATGGTGGACAAGCAGCGTTTATCGATGCTGAGCATGCACTAGATCCAATTTACGCACAAAAATTAGGCGTCAATATTGATGAACTTCTATTATCTCAACCAGATACAGGAGAACAGGCGCTTGAAATCGCAGAAGCATTAGTACGTAGTGGTGCTATCGATATCATCGTTATTGACTCCGTAGCAGCATTAGTTCCGAAAGCGGAAATCGAAGGAGATATGGGTGATTCGCATGTTGGTTTACAAGCCCGTTTAATGTCTCAGGCCTTACGTAAGCTTTCAGGTGCTATTAATAAATCAAAAACAATCGCCATTTTCATAAACCAAATTCGTGAAAAAATTGGTGTTATGTTCGGAAACCCAGAAACAACACCTGGTGGACGTGCGCTTAAATTCTACAGCTCAGTACGTTTAGAGGTTCGTCGTGCGGAAGCTATTAAACAAGGCAATGACATTATGGGTAACCGTACAAAAATTAAAATTGTCAAAAACAAAGTGGCACCACCATTCCGTACAGCTGAAGTTGATATTATGTACGGTGAAGGAATTTCAAAAGAGGGCGAAACAGTTGATTTAGGTGTTGAACTAGACATCGTTCAAAAAAGCGGTTCTTGGTATGCTTACGGTGATGAGCGCCTAGGTCAAGGTCGTGAAAATGCTAAACAGTATTTAAAAGAAAATCCAGCAGTACTAGACGACATCGCAAATAAAATCCGTGCTTCTTACGGTATTGCATCTTCATCTTACACAATTGCTGCGCATGATGAAGAGGAAGATATGGATGAGGAATTAAAGCTTCTTCTTGAAGATGAATAATATAAATGCATTGTTCCCACTCTTTATAGTGTGAGCAATGCATTTTTTTATTTACATATACTGGAGAATGTGGTTTTATAATATTTGTTAGGTTATCCATATATTTGGCTCATCTTCAAAAGTCGTGTATGCCATTTTTTAAAATAATTCCTAAGTACTGCTTCTACGCATTAATGATAAAAGTTAAAATAAGCATTAGTGTAAAAGTATTAGGTAATTAATTCTCTTAATGGATATGACTTACTTTTTCTCTTTAGAGGGCGAACAGATGCCCGACTATCCTTGACAGAGCTTAAGGCTAGCTATACAATTAAAAATGTATAATTTCTGAATTATGACTTTAAATAGGCAGTACATTCTGACTTCATTTTAAGTGAAGATGAAGACTCTGGCAGATGTTATGGATTTTGAAAGAAATGAATAATAAGAAGGTAGCCTTAGATCTTCGCATCCTGCGAAAACGGCTGACGTATCTGCATCGGTAAAACGCCACTTCCCGTGACTATACCGAATGCCCGACATCGTGTCGGCTCCTCGTGCAGACCTAAACATTTCAAAATCTGAGACACAATTAGTATGCCGAGGCGAAATTGATGTATGCGCCGACTGAAACTGTAATACCCAAATAGCAAGAGGAGGTGTTCATATGGATGGAATTACTATCATCTCCGCTTTGCTTGGACTCATCGTTGGTGCCGCTGTTAGCTATATCTACATGAAAAAAGTGAATGACTCAAAAATCACTGGTGCTAAACATGTCGCTGAAACAATCGTTGAAGAAGGAAAACGAGAAGCGGAGGCATTGAAGAAAGAAGCACTACTTGAAGCCAAAGATGAAACTCACAAATTTCGTACTGAAGCAGAAAATGACATTCGTGAACGTCGTTCAGAACTTCAGAAACAAGAGAACCGTTTATTGCAAAGAGAAGAGAATCTTGATCGCAAAGATGATGCTCTAAATAAGAGAGAAGCAAGCTTAGAGCGTAAAGAACAAGCGCTAAGCGAAAGACAACAGCATATGGAACAGATGGAAAGCAAAGTGGACGAGCTCGTTGCCTTGCAAAAATCAGAGCTAGAGCGAATTTCTGCTTTAACTAGAGATGAAGCAAAAGCTATTATCTTAGGAGAAGTAGAAAAAGAGCTAACAACTGATATTGCTGTGATGACGAAGGAAGCTGAAACACGTGCGAAGGAAGAATCAGATAAAAAAGCACGTGAAATTTTATCACTGGCACTGCAACGTTTTGCAGCGGATCATGTTGCTGAAACAACAGTATCTGTCGTGAACTTGCCAAATGATGAAATGAAAGGTCGTATTATTGGTCGTGAAGGTCGTAACATCCGTACTTTGGAAACGTTAACAGGTATAGATTTAATTATTGATGATACTCCAGAGGCGGTTATTTTATCAGGCTTTGATCCAATTCGTCGTGAAACGGCTCGACTTGCACTTGAAAAACTTGTACAGGATGGCCGCATCCACCCTGCTCGAATTGAGGAAATGGTAGAAAAATCTCGACGTGAAGTGGATGAACAAATCCGCGAAACAGGTGAGCAGACAACATTTGAAATTGGCATTCATAATTTACATCCAGATTTAATGAAGATTTTAGGCCGCATGAAATATCGTACAAGTTATGGACAAAACGTTCTAAAACACTCAATTGAGGTCGCATATTTAGCAGGCTTGCTCGCTGCTGAACTTGGTGAAGATGTAGCATTAGCTCGCCGTGCAGGCTTATTACATGATATTGGTAAGGCAATTGACCATGAAGTTGAAGGTAGCCATGTCGAAATCGGTGTGGAATTGGCAACAAAATACAAGGAACATCCGGTCGTTATAAACAGTATTGCTTCTCACCATGGTGATACAGAAGCAACATCTGTCATCGCGGTATTAGTGGCTGCAGCTGATGCGTTATCAGCAGCTCGTCCAGGTGCTCGAAGTGAAACGCTTGAAAACTATATCCGCAGACTTGAAAAGTTAGAGGAAATTTCTGAAAGCTATGATGGCGTAGAAAAATCCTTTGCGATTCAAGCTGGTCGTGAAATCCGTATAATTGTACAACCTGAAAAAATTGATGACTTAGCTTCACATCGCTTAGCGAGAGATATCCGTAAGCGAATTGAAGAAGAACTTGATTATCCAGGTCATATTAAAGTAACGGTTATTCGTGAAACACGTGCCGTGGAATATGCGAAATAAAATCATTAATAGATTTTATTTCAAAAGAAAGAATAGAATTTTCGAGTCGATATGCTAGGTGGATAATTGTACTAGATAATCACAGGAAAACCTTGTCGCGGATTGCGGGCTCGAAATGTTTTAATGAAGCACTGAAAACTTTAGCAATTAAAGTTAATTTCTTGAAAAAATAGGCAACTTCTTGTTCGGTTTCGAACAAAGAGTTGCCTATTTTTATTTGCTCTTTAGTTATCCAATAAGCACTTCCTTAATAGTACTCATAATATTTATAGATTGAGCATAATAAAAGTATTGGACCTTTTCTAATTAGAGAGGAGGATATTGATGGTTGATATGCATAGTCATATCTTATGGAATGTAGATGATGGACCAAAAACAATGGCAGATACTATGCGATTGTTTGAACAAGCGGTTAAAGAAGGAATTAAAGAAATAATAGCCACTCCCCATTGCCATCACCCACAATATCATGCAAATTACAGCGCAGTGAAAAATCAAATTCACTTATTACAATCTGAACTCATAAAAAAAAGTATTCCTCTCACACTTTTTACCGGTCATGAAGTACGATTATCAGAAAAAATCATGCCACTCTATAAAACAAATCAAATCCACACATTAGCACGCTCTAATTATATGTTGTTAGAATTACCTTCCTATACTGTACCTGCTTATACAATAATAATTATTCGTGCATTACTGTCTGAAGGAATTACCCCAATTATTGCGCATCCAGAACGAAATAAAGCCATTGTTGAAAGGCCAGTTTACTTAGAACGATTAATTTGCGAAGGAGCAAAAGCACAAATAACTGCTGGCAGCTTAGCTGGTTATTTTGGTCGCACAATACAAAAGCGCTCACTTGAGCTAGTTAGGGCTAATTTAGTTCATACCTATGGATCGGATGTACACAATCTATCATCTCGACCATTTTTTTTTGATGCAGGACTTTGTTATTTAGAAAAGAAAAAAGAGTTAGATGCGATCGATATATTACTCGAAAATAATGCAAGAATAATTGAAAACCAGCCTTTTATTATACAAGAACCTTGTAAAATCGAAGAGAGGAAATGGTGGAAGATTTTTTAGGATTAAGAAAAAAGAAGTGTAATTATCTTGAGATATATGTAAATGAAAAATACGGACAGCTTTAATGTCATTATTGAAATCGTTGACGGTAAATTGCTGTGGCCAGATGGGTCTTGTCGACACCAATTGGACCTAGGGATATATCCGACAAGCGTAAACGTCTCTACAGATTTGAAATTATTGAATGAACAGAAGGTGTCATATTGAGTATTGTAGATGATCACTATAGGCAATGGATAAAGGAAACTGTCCCCTCCTATTTAAAAGAAGAATTACTAGCCATTGTCAATGATGCAACACAAATTGAAGATCGATTTTATCAATACCTACAATTTGGTACAGCAGGTATGCGTGGTGTGTTAGGTGCTGGTACAAATCGGATGAATATCTACACAATTCGCAGAGCTGCATACGGGCTAGCGCAGTATATCACAGAAAACGGGGAAATAGCCAAACAGCGGGGTGTTGTCATTGCCTATGATACACGGCATTTCTCAAAGGATTTTGCTATTGAAACAGCTCAAGTGCTGGGGGCATTAGGGATAAAAGTATTCGTTTTTCGCGATGCACGCCCAACACCTGAATTATCTTTTGCAGTAAGATATTTAAACGCTTTTGCAGGTGTGGTCATTACCGCTAGTCACAATCCAAAACAATATAATGGATTTAAAGTTTATGGGGGGGACGGGGCACAACTGACGCCATCTGCTATTCAAACGATCGTTGAAAAACTCGATGATATCCAAAATATTTTTGACATTCCAACAACATCATGGCACACATTAGAGCAGCATCGAACTGTAGAATGGATGTTACTTAATATTGACCAAGCCTATCAAGAAAAATTACTCGGTTTAAAACAACGTACAAATATTGACTTCACCATACCAATTGTTTACTCACCTCTTCATGGTGCAGGGCTAATATCGGTACAACAAGGTTTACAAGCATTTGGTTTTACAAATGTCCATATTGTAGAACAGCAAGCCGTACAAGATGGAGATTTTCCAACGGTTCCTTATCCAAACCCAGAGGAAGCAGCAGCCTTTACGTATGCAATACAAAAAGGTAACGAAACAGGTGCACAAATACTATTAGCAACCGACCCAGATGCCGATCGATTAGGTGTGGCAGTAATAACAGAGCATGGTTATCAATTATTAACAGGTAATCAGCTAGGTGCACTTATCTTACAGTATTCGCTTGAGGCGAAAAAAGAAAAAAATGCGCTACCTGAAAACGGCGTATTATTCAAAACAATTGTTACCTCTGAACTTGGTGCAGTAATTGCTAAACAATACGGAGTTGAAACTGTGAACACACTGACAGGTTTTAAATACATTGCAGAAAAGATTGCTGAGTATGACGAATCGAAGGAAAAAACGTTCCTATTCGGCTATGAAGAAAGTTATGGCTATTTGGTTCAAAGCTTTGTGCGTGATAAAGATGCTGTTCAAGTTGCGTTGGTAGTAGCAGAGATGGCAGCCTATTATGCAACAAAACAACAAACATTACTAGATGCTCTGGACAGTTTATTTAATAAATATGGCTATTATCAAGAAGCATTACAGTCACAAATATTTGAAGGTATTTCTGGTCAAAAGGAAATGCAAGCTTTACTTCAAAACCTTAGGGAAAATAGAATTTTTGATATTGCAGATCAAAAAGTAATGGTAATAGAAGATTACTTAACGCAACAAGCCATTCATCAAGATGGCTCGATTTCCTCAATTAAATTACCTAAAGAAAATGTTTTAAAGTTTATTTTAGAAGATCAATCATGGATAGCGATTCGCCCTTCCGGAACAGAGCCAAAATGTAAGTTTTACTTTGGTACAGTAGCTAATACGAAAGAACAAGCACAGCATAAGCTACAACAATTACAGGCAGCCTTTATGACAAGCAATTAGTTGAAAGAATGGACATAGAGCGATGAAGAAAGCCAAAAAAATAATTATCCCAGCAGCAGGTCTTAGTTTTTGGCTTGATTCCAAAAAAAATTTATACTATAAAATCTGTACTTTTAAGAAAAGGAGTAAATAGATCCAAAGATGTTAATAGGCCTTTTTTATAGAGCAAGATGAAAAAAAGTTCCTATTATTAACCTTAAAGGAGAAATGCCGGATGAATATTCTTATTAGCTGTCCTGGAAAAAGAGTAGAAATGTTAGAAGTGTTTAATCGTGAATTTGCGAAATTTAACATGGAGATAATAGCTACAGGTAATTCAAATATATTACCAGCCCTATATTCGGTGGAAAATTCATATATAGTACCATCGTTAGAAGCTGATAATTATGTTGAAGAACTTTTGGAAATTTGTAAAGAGAATAAAGTTAAAGCAATTCTAACTATGTTAGATAAAGATATAATGGTTCTCTCTAAAAATATTGATAAATTTAAAGAAATTGGGGTTATCCCAATCTTACCTAATTTAAGTATTGCAAAGACTTGTGATGACAAGTATTTAACGTATGAATTTTTGACAACAAATGGGATTCGCTGTGCAAAGTCATACAATGATTTAGAAACTTTTGAAGATGATTATAGTAAAAATAAAATCTCGTTCCCTGTAATAGTCAAACCAAATAGTGCTGATGGTAGTAGGGGAGTTATTAAATGTACCAATTTGAAAGAACTAGAAAAGAGTTTTCATAATGGACATAAAAATATAATACAGGAGTTTTTAAATGGTACTGAGTATGATATAGATGCATATATTGATATTAATTCACAAAAAATGGTATCAATATTTGCAAAGGAAAAACTCTCAGTGACTATAGGTGGTGCTGATAAAGTCATTTCTTATAAGGATCTTAAGCTATTTGACCTTATTGAAGATTTATCTAATAAACTCAATATTACTGGTCCTATTGATGTAGATGTGTTCAAGGTTAATGGAGAATATTATATAGGGGAAATCAATCCTAGGTTTGGTGCGAACTATATATGTGCTTACGGGTGCGGTGTAAACTTCCTTGAATTATTAATAAACAATATAAATGGTAAAACGAATGTGAAGAATATTGGCAACTACAGTGATGGTATTTTAATGATGAAATATGAAAGGATTATGTTTAAAGCAGCAAACGAAATAATAGGTGTTTAGAATTAACAGAGAGGGAGCGGATGTTTTTCGTGTAAACTTATCCATGCTTATGTCCTTTATTTTGGATTTGGATGATTTACTACCACCCAACCATTATAAAGGCTTTTTTTATGTCTAAATAATATTGCAGAAAATTCGTTTCCAGAAACGCGTTGAATTATTTTAATGCGACGCTGGTGGAATAAAGTATAAACTAACTTCGTATATTAGGATAAAAATCGAGTATACCTTCCTGTTTTGGTTTTATTAATAATTAATCGCTATAAAGCGGAAATGAATTTATAGATTGAGAGAAAAAAACAGTTAGTACTACAATCAGGGGGAGAATATCAGGTGGAAAATATCTTGGTCAGTATTCACTGCCTCGCGTATAATCACGAACAATATATAGCGGATGCGATTGAAAGTTTTTTAATGCAAAAAACAAATTTTAAATTTGAAATATTAATACATGATGATGCCTCGACAGATAGAACTGCAGACATTATTAGAGAGTATGAGAAGAAATACCCTAATTTGATAAAGCCTATCTATCAAACTGAAAATCAGTATTCCAAAGGTGTTTCTGTAAGTACAATTAATATTAGCAGAGCAAGCGGGAAATATATTGCTATTTGTGAGGGGGATGATTATTGGATAGATCCTTATAAATTACAAAAACAATTCGATTATATGGAGAAGCATCCTGAATGTAGCCTATGTGTTCATGGTGGAAATGTAGTAAATGCTTCGGATAAGAAATGTGTATTATTTAACCGTCTAAATAAAGGAAATAAGGAATTCTCAGTTGAAGAAGTAATTGAAGGAGGAGGAGGTCTTTTTTTAACAAATTCCATGTTTTACCGACTGAAGTTTGGGAAGGAGGGACCAGACTTTCTTGTAAATGCCCCTGTTGGCGATTACCCTTTAGCTATTTATTTATCATTGCTAGGTACGGTGTACTATATGGATGAGTTGATGTCTTCGTATCGAGTAGGTGATAGTACTTCTTGGACGGGCAGAACTTTTTCTGATATAGAAACAAAGAAGCAGCATTATCTTGAAATAGAAGATATGTTGGATGAAATAAATCTATATACGAACAATAAATTTAAGGATGCTATTGATAGGAGAAAGAATAGTACTCAGTTTTTCCTTTTACTTGAACAGGGGAGATTTAAAGACGCAAAAACAGGAGAATATAGAGAGCTATATTTAAATTTAGGATTAAAGAAAAAAACAATATTATTTATAAATCAATATAGTCCAAGTATCTCAAAGCTTCTTAGATTTGTTAAAAGGAGGATCATAAATTGGACGATGATATAACAAAATCTAAAGTCCTTTCTTCTCTATTATGGAAGCTGTTAGAACGAGGAGGGACGCAGGGAATTCAATTTATGGTGTTGATTGTACTAGCTCGTCTACTTCTTCCAGAGGACTTTGGGTTACTCGTTCTAGTTACCATTTTCATAACAATAGCTGGTGTGATAGTGCAGAGTGGATTTAACACAGCATTGATACAAAAGAAAAAAGTGGATGAAGCGGATTATTCATCTGTATTTTATTTAAACTTATTTGTTGCCATTAACCTGTATGTCATACTCTTTTTTATAGCCCCATTCATAGCCTCATTTTTTGCAGAACCCCAACTACTATCTGTCTTAAGAATTCTTTCCTTAACATTGTTTTTCGGTGCGTTTAATTCAATTCAACATGCGGTTATTGCACGCAATATGCAGTTTAAAAAACTGTTCTTTAGTAGTTTGGGAGCCGTTATTATATCTGGTGTTGTTGGTATAACAATGGCCTATGCAGGATATGGAGTTTGGGCTTTAATTGGACATCAAATTACAAACCAGCTTATAGTAACGGTCATTTTATGGTTTACAGTAAATTGGCGACCGAAGCTTATCTTTTCAATGGAGAGGCTCGGAAGTTTATTTGTGTTTGGATGGAAATTATTAGCTTCATCATTGATTGATACCATTAATTCCAACATTCGAAATCTACTAATTGGTAAAATGTATAGCCCTGCATTATTAGGTTTTTATAATCGGGGTGAGCAATTTCCTAGCGTAATTATTAACAACATTAATGGTTCAATACAATCCGTAATGTTTCCTACTTTATCCTTCCATCAAGATAATACAGAAAGAGTTAAGGCTATGGTACGCCGTTCAATCATTATGAGCTCATTTGTAATTTTTCCGATGATGTTCGGACTTGTAGCTATTGCTGAGCCTTTAGTTAAAATTTTGTTAACAGAAAAATGGCTACCTTCCGTGCCATTCTTACAAATTTTTTGTATTAGTTATGCATTATGGCCTATACATACTGCAAATTTACAAGCAATTAACGCTTTGGGACGTAGTGATATTTTTTTAAAACTAGAAATTGTGAAAACTATATTAGGATTGATTATTTTAGCTGTCAGTATCCCATTCGGTGTTCATATGATGGCTTTAGGAGTGCTCGGAGTTGGAATTTTATCGACTTTTATTAACGCATATCCAAATTTACAATTACTAAACTATAGCATTCAAGAACAGTGGAGAGATATAAAACCATCTTTGCTAACATCTTTAGTGATGGGGGCTATTGTTTTTCCAATCCACTTGATTGGGTTGACTGAGATTGTGACGCTCATTATTCAAATAATTGTAGGGATCGTTTTATATGTAGGGTTAGCAAAAGTATTTAATTTTGATGCCTTTACTTATTTACTATCGATTATAAAAGGTCTGTTTAGAAGGAATACCACTACTAAAATTATTGTAAATGAGGAGGCCACAGAATGAAAAAATTATTAATGCTTGGTGGTGCACATTCTCAAATTCCAGCAATAAAAAAAGCAAGAGAAATGGGTCACTATGTTATTACTTGTGATTATATAAAAGAAAATCCAGGGCATCAATATGCTCATGATTACTATAATGTCAACACTACGGATAAGGAAGGTGTCTTATCATTAGCAAAATCGTTAAACATTGATGGCATAGTTAGTTATGCGTCTGAACCTGCAGCACCTACTGCGGCTTATGTTGCTGAAAGGCTAGGACTACCGTCACATCCTTATGAATCTGTAGAGATATTGTCAAATAAGGATTTGTTTCGGGAGTTTCAGAAGAATAATAATTTTAACGTTCCAAGAGCAAAGGGCTATCGAGCGGTGGAAGAAGCTAAAGCTGATTTTCATGATTTTAAAATGCCTGTAATGATAAAACCTGTTGATTCTTCAGGCAGTAGAGGAGTCTCAAAAATAGATTCCATTGACATTTTGCAGGAAAAAATAGAGTACGCTTTAAGTTTTTCGAAAGTGAAACGTTTTATTGTGGAAGAGTATATAGAAAAGCATGGTTATCATGTTGGGGGGGATGGTTTTTCTGTAAATGGAAAGCTTGTTTTTCGTAGTTTTACGAATGAGCACTTTCCGACATTAGCATCACCAAATCCATTTGTCCCAGTTGGTTCAAGCTGGCCATGCAAAATGTCTGAGCATATTCAACAAAAAATTCATAAAGAGATTCAAAGAGCGTTGACTTTACTCAATATGAAATCAGGTGCCTATAATTTTGATATTCGAGTGGACGAACAAGAAAATATTTATCTTATTGAGATAGCTGCTAGGAATGGTGGCGATTGGATTCCACAAGTAACAAAATATGCAACTGGTGTAGATATGATCGAATATACTATTAAGGCGGCTTTAGGTGAGGATTGTAATGATTTGACTATGGTTGAACCACAAGGATATTGGTCGGTGAATGTATTGAATAGTGAAACTAGCGGAGTATTTATAAATGTGGAAATGCATGATGAAATAGAAAATGGCATTGTTGAATATGAATTGCTAGTTAAATCAAAAAGTCACATTAAAGCATTTTCAGGATCTAATGAAAAATTGGGCACTATGATACTACAATTTCCTTCAGAAGATGACATGTTAGAAAAAATGGAGCATATCACAAACTTCGTGAAGGTAAATGTTGAGTATTCATTTGTGAAAATAAATAACGTCAAGAAGGTGAATATATGAAGCCTATTCAAGTAACACAATCATCAATGCCTGGTTTTACGGAATTCTCTGAAGAAATTAGAGATCTTTGGGATAGTCGCTGGTTGACCAACATGGGTGTAAAGCATAATGCTTTAGAAACTGAATTGAAACGGTATTTGAATACAAAAAATATTACGCTATTTTCTAACGGGCACCTAGCATTAGAATACGCGATTGAAGCATTTCAATTAACTGGCGAAGTTATCACCACACCTTTTACATTTGCATCGACAACGCATGCAATCGTACGAAAAGGTTTAACACCAGTTTTTGCTGACATTAATCTTAATGATTACACCATAGAAACAGATAATATTGAAAGGTTAATAACAGATAAAACTTCCGCTATTATAGCCGTTCATGTGTACGGAAATGTATGTAATATAAAAGAGATTGAAAGTATAGCAAGTAAATATAATCTAAAGGTCATATTTGATGCTGCTCATGCCTTCGGGGTAACGGTAGGTGGTGAAAGTGTTGCAAACTTTGGTGATGCTTCCATGTTTAGTTTCCATGCAACTAAAGTTTTTCACACTATTGAGGGTGGAGCACTAACCATTAAAGATTCTAACATAAAAGACTTATTAAATATTTATAAAAATTTTGGTATTACTGGACCTGAAACAATTCAGTATATAGGTGGTAATGCTAAGATGAATGAATTTCAAGCAGCAATGGGTTTGTGCAATCTCCGGAATATAGATGTGGAAATAGGGAAGCGAAAGAAAGTATTTGAGAGATATGTTGAACATCTCAGTGGTATCAGAGGTATTAAATTATTGCCTCCTCCAAAAGATGTGTCGAGTAATTATGCATACCTCCCTGTTGTATTTGATGGTTTCCAACTTTCGCGGGATGAAGTGTATGAGAAATTAATGAAACATAATATTTTTCCCCGAAAGTATTTTTATCCTTTAACGAATAGCTTTGAATGTTTCAGAGAAAAGTTCAATGCTGAAGATACACCTGTCGCAAAATATATTGCAGAGAGAGTTTTAACACTACCATTGTATGGGGATCTCATGCTAGAAGATGTAGATAAAATTTGTATACTTTTGAAAGAATAGTGTACAAGTTATCTGTAAAACAAAAGAATTTGCAAGCCATAAATTATATAGAAGAAGGGCTATTTAATTTAATGAAAAAATATTGGAATGGGAGAGAACAATATCTTTACTTCGTTCCTCTAATTTCCAAAAGATGATCTTTATATTGTATTTTGTAGACAAGAGGAAATTTACATGGAGTTAGAATTCCATGATGATCAAGATACTTATTAGTAGTTTTATTAACTTAAGAAGGGACACTTAGAATGAGGATAGCCTTAATGCAACCTTATTTTTTTCCGTATCTAGGATATTTCCAACTGATACACTCGGTAGATGAATTTGTCATTTTTGATAATGCTCAATATACGAGAAGAAGTTGGATAAATAGGAACCGAATCTTGAGTGAGCATGGAAAAAGTATATATTTCAATGTTCCAGTATGTAAAGCTTCTAGAGAAACTAAAATTAAAGACATTGTCATAAATAGTAATATGCATTGGCAAGAAAAGATTCTCAATCAATTAATATTTTATAAAAACGCGCCATTTTTTATGAATGTTATGGAATTCGTAACGGATTGTTTAACAAATAGTAACAGCAATTTAAGTCAATTCATTACTTTAGTTCTAAGAAAGACTTGCACATTATTAGGTATAGAAACGAGTATTACTATTCTGTCGCAAAAATTCCCTACTATTAAAGAGGCTAATGCAGCAGATGAATGGGGAATTAAAGTATCTAGGGCATTAAATGCGACTACCTATATTAATGCGATTGGTGGCAAGGATTTTTACAATCAGCAAAAATATATAGACAATGATTTGGAAATTCAATTTATTCAGCCAATACTAACACCATACAAACAATACTCAAATGATTTTATGCCTGGCCTTTCAATAATTGACGTCATGATGTTTAACGATATTAGTAAAATTAAAGAAATGTTAGATATTCATGAATTAGTTAGATGATAAAAACGAAAAATAACGATATTGAGCAATATAAAAAGAAAGAGGAGCTTGCTCAACCACTTATGAAAACAGAATATGGTAAGTATTTGCTGGAAGTACCTTATGCCTTGGATCATTCACTTACAACAATACATTGAAAGAGGTAGGAATGATGGTAAAGAAAAAAATATTAGTTACTGGCGGTGCAGGCTTTATCGGAGGTAATTTTATCCAATATTTAATTTGTAAGTATCCTTCCTATGAAATTTATAATTTAGATTTATTGACGTATGCAGGTGATCTAGGTAAACATCGAGCATTTGAAACAAATGATAACTATACATTTGTAAAAGGCGATATTGTAAATCGTGAGTTGGTTATGACTTTTTTTAAGAAGGAACAATTCGATTATGTGGTTCATTTTGCAGCAGAAAGTCATGTGGACCGCTCAATTACAGATCCATCGGTATTTGTTCGAACAAATGTATTAGGGACACAAGTATTATTAGAAGCAGCGATGCAAGTAGGTATTTCAAAATTTGTCCATGTATCTACGGATGAAGTTTATGGGGAATTGGATTTTGAACCATCTACTTTTTTTACAGAAGAGACATCATTACTACCAAATAGCCCTTATAGTGCAAGTAAAGCTTCTTCTGATTGTTTAGTCCGTGCTTATTATAAAACATATGGATTACCAATGAATATTACGCGTTGTTCGAATAACTATGGACCATATCAGTTTCCAGAAAAATTAATTCCTTTAACTATTTCTCGTGTGTTAAAGGATGAAAAAATTCCTATATATGGTGACGGACAAAACATACGAGATTGGTTACATGTTTTTGATCATTGTACGGCCATTGATTTGGTGTTACATGAAGGTGTCAACGGAGAGATATATAATATTGGTGGGCATAATGAACGCACCAATTTAGAAGTTGTTCAAACAATTATCAAGACATTAGGGAAATCAGAAAAACTTATAAAGTATGTAACAGATCGTTTAGCTCATGATAAACGCTATGCCATTGACCCAACTAAAATAGAGCAATTAGGTTGGAAGCCCATATACACATTTGAAACTGGCATTGCGCAAACGATTCATTGGTATGTTGAAAACAACACATGGTGGGAGCAAATTATAAGTGGACAATATCGACAGTATTTTGAAAAGCAATATTTATGATGATGGAAGCTAGAAAAGCTCAGACGAAAATTACAATTCAAACACCTCAATTGTTGATAGCATCTAGAAAAGATTGAAGTCCAAAAAGCTTCAAAATTTAGCGAAGAGAACTTGGCTCATAATTCATGACATAAGATGAAATAAATGATTATTGCTAAATAGATATTATTTCTGTATAAAGCTTGCGGGATTCATAGACAGAGAAGAAAGAAAACGAATACTTTATTCTGTTAAAGAAAATCGATTTTTATTACAATATCGAAATAATAATAACCATATAATCACTAGTGTTTTGTGTAAAATAATAGGCTTTCGCGCAACTATGGCTATTTTCAAAGCGCGTATTATTAGTAAAAGAAAAATGAAAAGGGAGACAACCATTTGATATTAGTTATCGGTGGAGCGGGATATATAGGTAGTCATCTTGTAAAAGAGTTAGTGAAGAAAGAAGCAGTTATTGTATTGGATAATCTTTCAACTGGTCACCGGGAGTCGATTGATGAAAAGGCGATTTTTGTGCAGGGGGATTTAGGAAAAAGAAGCGATTTGGAGCACGTTTTTTCGCAATATTCCTTTAAAGCAGTAATGCACTTTGCTGCGAGTAGTCTAGTCGGTGAATCTGTAGTAAATCCGCAGAAATATTATGAGAACAACGTTATATCTACGTTAACTTTATTAAGTGT
Organism: Lysinibacillus sp. NPDC056185; assembly: GCF_047737915.1. NCBI lineage: Bacteria > Bacillati > Bacillota > Bacilli > Caryophanales > Bacillaceae > Lysinibacillus > Lysinibacillus sp. NPDC056185. The sequence continues at coordinate 114,021 of NZ_JBLLLQ010000004.1, read as the reverse complement.
AATGTTAAAGTATAACGTGAAAAATATTATATTTTCGTCAACTGCTGCGACATATGGGGTTCCTAACCTAAACATGATTGATGAAACAATTGTGCCAAATCCAATAAATCCTTATGGAAGATCAAAGCTTATGATTGAACAAGTTCTCATGGATTATGCAACAGCCTATGATTTACGTTACGTAGTTTTAAGATATTTTAACGCAGCCGGGGCCTATGAAACAGCGGAAATTGGCGAAAGCCATAACCCAGAAACGCATCTTATTCCAATTGTATTGCAACATTTGGCTGGTGATAGGGAGAAGGTGTGTATTTATGGTACAGACTATAAAACACCCGATGGCACATGCATTCGTGATTATATACACGTTACAGATTTAGCAATAGCACATATTTTTGCCTTGAATTCATTACTTGAGAATAAAAATAAAGAGGCAATTTATAACTTAGGGAATGGTCGTGGCTATACAGTAAAAGAAGTAATAGAAACTTGCGAGGCAGTAACAGGTAAAAAGGCAAATATTGAACTCTCTGAAAGACGTGAAGGAGATCCTGCTAGACTTATTGCTTCATCTAAAAAGATTTTTGATGAACTTGGGTGGAGGGCAGAAAAAAGCTTAGTGGAAATTATTGAAGATGCTTGGAAATGGCATAACAATCAAAGATACTGAAGGGCTTAGAACTTAATTTGAAATGTGATTGACTAAAATATTCATCGTTATAACAAAAGTGCTGAATTTTACCTAAAACCAGGTGTAAAAGTTAGCACTTTTATATTTTTCACCAATTAGTCAATTTGTTTACTTTTGAATAACAATTGAAAGTTCTTCACCATGTATAAAGAGAAATTCACCTTCATATAAGTAGTAAATAGCAAAGTGTTTGTACAAACGAGGCTAAGTTTTTCATATACAAATTGAAAAGCATATTCTTATAGTTACCGGAATTTTTCCACCAATCGTGGAATTTCGCAATAGAATGATGTCAGCATTTTAATTTGATAGTTTTTGGTTTTCGTGACCAATCTTTTTAATAAGAAAGAAAAGGATAGCCATAAATTTCATCAGTGGGATCATGACTAATGGGGATGTGTATAATGAAGGATCTAATTTCAGTAATAATGAGTACTTATAATGAAAAGATGGAATGGTTAAAAGCGAGTATTGAATCGATTTTGAATCAAACATATTCAAAAATTGAATTTATTATTGTATTAGATAATCCAGATAATACTATGATTAAAAGAGTTGTATCTGATTATGCAAATAGAGATGAGCGTATAATCGTTGTTGAAAATGATAAAAACATCGGACTAACCAATAGTTTAAATAAAGCTTTAGAATATTGTAAGGGTGAATATATAGCAAGAATGGATGCGGATGACATCTCAGATAATAACAGACTAGAAAAGCAATTGCTTTATTTGAAAAAGTATAACTATGACTTAATTGGATCGAAAATTAGAAGTATTGATGAGAGTGGGAATGTTATACAAAAATCTTCTAATCATCCCGTTTCAAATAATATTATTAATAGTATTTTGAAATATGATAATTGTATTCCTCATCCAACATGGTTTGTCAAAAGAGAAGTATATACTCACTTAAATGGATATCGGAATTTACACACCTGTGAAGATTATGATTTTTTATTGCGGTGCTCCCCAAAATATCGGATTGGTAATTGTAATGATGTAACGCTTACTTATAGGCTCAATTCTATTAGTATTTCAAGATCGAATGCTTTAAAACAATTTTTATCTGCGAAGTATTTACAAAAAAACTATAAAAATATTGATCTAATTAACCAATCAGAAATTGATAAGTATGTAAATAAGAGGACTACACAAAATAAGGTGGAAAATTTTGATAAAACACAGCTCTATTTTAAGAAAGCATTAGTTTATAAAGAAGAAGGCGAATTCTTTAAAATGGTATTAAATTTAATTCTCGCCTTAAAAATCTCAAAATATTTCCTTGAAAGGTGTAAAAACATGTTATTTATCAGAACTATTAGACTATTTAAAAGGTGATAGTAATTGCCAAGTTATACACATTACGCATGCGCGGTTGATGAGAGAGGACGAGTGCTCCGAGGCAATCAAGAGCAGGTTTCGATGCTTTTTACGAAAGATTATTTGCTATGTGCTGCGTATGAAAATTGCGACGTGTTAGTCGGTTTTCAACCTACTGGCATTATAAAGAAATGGTGGCAGATTCTTGACCTGAAAAAGCACTATTAGTTTGCACTCTTAAAGAGGGGTAGTAAGGGGAGAGAAAAGTGATTTACGAAAAAAAAAGAATTTCAAATAATTATTTTCTAATATTTATTTTAGTATTCAGTGTTTTTTTAGGTAATCTGAATGTAAACATTGGTTTTTCGTTAAAACCACATATGGTATTAATGGTCGTAATTTTTATGCTTACCCTTAGTAAAATTGTTTTTCATAAGCCTCAAATTCATGAAACCTTTATGATTTTCTTCTATGTTTTCTACTGTTTTACTGGAGTATTTTCTACATATCCGTTGGCAAGTATTCGTTTGACTATTGCTATTTTAATCGGCCTTTTTTCATACTTTATATATAAATTTTTATTTTCTAATATTACATTAAAAGAATTTGAACGAATAATTGGGACAGTAGGAATACTATATAACGTAATTTCATTATTGTTTTATCTATTTGGTTTAATTTCTAATAAATTTAATTTTTATGGGAATGGCATTAGAGTTTATGGCTTAATGCTAGATAGAAATATGCCCCGATTAATCGGTATTTTATCAGACCCTAATATATTTGTTGTATCCAATTCGTTCTTCTTGTTCTTTTTCCTAGTAAATATGAAAGACAATAAAGGGAAGATTGGATTTGTTTTAGCTTTAATTACAACTTTACTAACTTTTTCAAGGGGGGGCATATTAGCAACCTTAATAGGGGTTGTGATTACTATCGCTTTTTTTACTGTAAAAACAAAAATAAAAATTTTTTTTGTCGTACCTGTAATTACATGGATAAGTTACTTTACCTTATTAAAAGTGACGCATATCGATATCTATCAGATTTTGATAAAAAGAATGGAATCTGTTGGTAAGGATGGCGGTAGTGGCAGATTTGAAATATGGAACAATGGTTTGTCACTCTTTTCAAACCATCCTGTACAAGGAATTGGTATTTATAATTTTAGGGATTATAGTGCGGAATTTTTTGGTGAAGGAATTTATATGCACAATACTTTTTTAGAAATATTAGTTGAGTCGGGTGTAATTGGCTTTGGATTATTCTTTATATTTTGGACACTTTTATTTTTTAGAATAATGTTCATTGTAAGGATGGATAAATCAAAGGTATTTCTCCTAGGGACTTATGTTTCAATTTCAATTTCTTTAATGTTCCTTTCACTAATTGCGAGTGAATATCTATTTTTATTTCTAGCGCTTATTTGGCGATACAGTATTACAGAAAAAGAATATCTGTACCGTGAACAGATTAAGTTTGAATAAAAAAATTATAAAATTGGGGGAAACTATGAAGTTAGTCAGTGTAATTATTCCAATTTATAATGTAGAGCAATACTTACAAAAATGTGTACAATCAGTTCAAAATCAAACGTATACAAATCTAGAAATATTTTTAGTCAATGATGGTTCAGCGGATAATTGTGGAAAGGTAGTGGATGAATTAGCTGTTGAAGATTCAAGGATTAAAGTAATTCATAAGCCGAACGGGGGCCTGTCTTCTGCAAGAAATGCTGCATTAGATAAGGTCAGTGGAACTTATATCATATTCGTGGATGCTGATGATTGGATAGAGTTGAATATGATTGAATCCATGGTACATGAAATGGAACAGCATGAAGCAGAATTAGTAGTATGTGATTATACGAAAGTATACGAAGAAAAAATAGAGAAGAATTTTTTAGAAATTAAGCATGAGACAATCGATATTGGGAAGTTAGGTTTAAAAGGATACCTATATGAATACTTCTTTAACTACAAACATGGGGATGAAGTTTGTAATAAATTGTATAAAAATACGATTATTAAAGAACACCATATACGATTTGAACCAAATAGTGAGATATTCTCAGAAGATAAGCTATTTAATCTATATTACTTAGTGCATATAAAAAAAATAATAAGTATCGATTCATCTTTTTATAATTATTTGCAACGAAATGGTTCGCTCATGCAACAACCTAAACCTGAAATTATAGAACAGTACTTAAACTTGGCGGAAAAGTACATCGATTATTTAAAAAGGAATAATTTGGATATGACGAGTATATACTCTATCTTAGTATTCCATTTGTTTAATAGTTCACTAAAAAACTATGTCAAATCGGGTGCAAGCATTTCACAAATAACAGCGGCTATTGATAAAACGCAAAATAGAGAAATAATGCAATTAATGGCTATTTTGAAAACAAATAAAGAAGTAATAGCATACTGTCAGAGTAATCGAACAAAATTATTGACACCTTTATTCGTCAAGATGTATGCAGTTTGTTATACATTAAAGTTTAATTTGATCCTCGCATATACATTTAAAAATATTATGAAATAGGATGGTTTATTGCATAAAAATAACTTTCTAGTTTCAATTATTATGCCTGTTTACAATGCGGATAAGTATGTTGGCCAATCCATTGAATCTGTTCTAAATCAAACGTACAAAAATTGGGAATTGATAATTATTAATGACAAGTCAACAGACAATAGTCAGCAAATACTACTAGGATATAAGGATAGTCGAATAAAAATTATTAATTTGACACAAAACGGTGGTGTTGCGAATGCTAGAAATGCTGGTATTGAAAAAGCAAAAGGACAATTTTTAGCTTTTCTTGATAGTGATGATTTATGGCATCCTGAAAAATTATCCAAACAACTCGATTTCATGCAAGAACTTGATGTGGCATTTTCCTATACACAATATCAAGAAATAACAGAAAATAATAAACGAACACGAAAAATTGTTAAGGTATGCAAAAAACCAGTGGATTATAAAAAATTATTGCGTGTTAATTACATTGGATGTTTAACAGTTGTATTAGATACACGTAAAATAGCTAAACCATTTTTCAAGGAGACTAAGCATGAAGATTATGTTCTTTGGCTAGATATTTTAAAAGATTATGAGATAAAGGCATATGGAATGGATGAAGTATTAGCTTATTATCGAATTACACCAGGTTCCATAAGCAGAAATAAATTCAAAGGTATAACGTGGAACTGGAAAATTTATAAAAATCATCTTGGTATGACGACAATTCAATCTGTCTACCGGATGTGTATTTTCTTGCTTAATATTTCGATAAAATACGTTTCAACTAGATTGACAGGTTAAGAATGGTGAAAAGGCTCTTGAACAGATATAAAAGCATTTGAGGTATAAGGCTAAATGCAATTAGAGGTAAAGAATTTTATGATTCAGAAAAATATCAAGAACATGACTTAAAGATAGAATTTATTAAACCAACGATAACCCCTTACGACCAATAAAGAAAATGATTTTATACCGAGCCTTTCCGCTATTGATGCCATGATGTTTAACGATATAAAAAGTTAGCACATACGAATTAGTAAAGTAAGTGATGAACACGTCTTAGGTATGGGGGGATATGGATGAAAGGAATTATATTAGCAGGAGGTTCAGGGACGCGGCTTTATCCGCTGACAAAGTCGGTTTCAAAACAAATATTGCCGGTTTATGACAAACCTATGATTTATTATCCACTGTCTGTATTAATGCTTGCTGGTATTACAGAGGTACTTATTATATCAACACCTCGTGATGTGACTGGATTTAGAGAGCTTTTAGGTGACGGTCAAGACTTGGGTATGTCTATTGATTATGCCATTCAAGAGTATCCGAATGGTTTAGCCGAGGCTTTCATTATCGGAGAGTCATTTATTGGAGATTCGTCGGTCGCTTTAGTGTTAGGCGATAATATTTTCTACGGTTCCAATTTCAGTGTTCTATTACAAGAAGCGGCTACATTAAAGACTGGGAGTATAATTTTTGGTTGTTATGTCAACGATCCAAGAGCCTATGGAGTCGTTGAAGTGGATGAGCAAATGAATGCTATTTCAATAGAAGAAAAACCTGCATTTCCGAAATCTTCTTATGCTGTACCGGGTTTGTATTTTTTTGATAATAATGTAGTGGCCATCGCCAAAAATGTAAAACCGTCAGCGCGAGGAGAATTAGAGATTACATCGATTATTGGAGAATATTTACTCAAAGGCGAATTAAAGGTGGAACTTACCGGACGTGGGTTGGCGTGGTTAGATACTGGAACGCATGAGTCATTACTAGAAGCATCAAATTTTGTGGAAGCTATTCAAAAAAGGCAAGGGTTGTACATTGCTTGTATAGAAGAAATTGCTTTCAGAAAAGGGTATATTACAAAACAACAGTTAATTGAACTTGCGAAACCGCTGATGAAAACAGACTATGGGAAATATTTAATGGAAGTTTCTCAATCATTTAAGCAATCTCATATTTTCGTGTAGCGGTTTTATAGTGGGAATTGTTAAAGCGAAGGTGAAATGGTGGACAAAAAATGTGCTTGTCACGGGTGAAGCGGGATTTATTGGAGGCAATGAAACTTTGCTCTGTAGCGGAAGGTGAATGTTGTTAGCTACACTGGTTAACCCTTCATTCCAATTACCCAGTATTTTAATATTAAAATATCTCTTTGCCAGATGTCATTCTCGAGTTTTGGTGACGAGCCAGTATTAATGAGAATGAAAAGTGCTATCTTTTGTAATGTTTGCTGCATAAGGTAGCACTTTTATAATTACTAACTAAAATTGGAAAAGACAATTACATATTTGAATAAAAAGTAATCGTTATTAATATATTAAAAAGTAAATTAAATCGTGATCGTGAATTAATAAATTAACAACATGCCATAGGAGAGGACAGCCTTACACGAAGGGAGATTAAATGAAAAAAATACGTAAAGCCATTATACCCGCAGCAGGATTAGGTACGCGTTTTTTGCCAGCTACCAAAGCAATGCCGAAGGAAATGTTGCCGATTGTTGATAAACCGACTATTCAATATATCGTTGAAGAGGCAGTAGCTTCAGGTATTGAGGATATCATTATTGTAACAGGTAAAAATAAAAGGGCAATTGAGGATCATTTTGATAATGCGTTTGAGCTCGAGGCAAATTTACTAGAAAAAGGGAAGTTCGATATGCTCGAGAAAGTAAAGGCCTCCTCTAAAGTAGATATACACTATATTCGTCAGAAGGAACCTCTAGGCCTTGGTCATGCGATATGGTGTGCACGTAAGTTTATTGGGGAAGAACCTTTTGCGGTACTTTTAGGGGATGATATTGTGAAAAATGAGATTCCGTGTCTGAAACAATTAATCGAGCAATATGATCAAACGTATTCGAGTATTATAGGTGTGCAAAAGGTTCCAGATGTAGATGTTCATCGTTATGGAATCATTGACCCGATTTCAACAGAAAATCGTTTGATGGAAGTAAGGGAATTTATCGAGAAGCCTGCTTTCGGAGATGCCCCCTCAAATTTTGCAATCATAGGAAGGTATATTTTAACTCCAGAAATTTTCACCTTTTTAGATGAACAAAAAAAAGGTAAGGGCGGTGAAATTCAATTAACAGATGCGATTGAAGCATTAAATAGTTGTCAGCGTGTATTTGCATTTGAAATAGAAGGAAGCCGCTATGATGTTGGAGAGCATATTGGCTTTATTAATACAATTATTGATTTTGCGTTGGATCGTGATGAGTTACATGAAGCGATTACCAATTTACTGTTGAATAAAGTGAAGCAACTTAGGGAGAGTCACTTCGAATTAAAATGATTTACGTCAGTAGGAATTCCAAATTATAGGATTGGACGAGATGATTTGACGATTCGTACTATTCAAATGAGCATTTTCAATTTTGAAATGACTAAGCAAGATTGGTCAATATATGAGGCGGAAGTAGAGTGGATTCACCGTCATTTAGCGGAGAGTAGCGAGATGTTAACGGGTTGGTTACATGTACCTCTTGAAGATCAGCGTGCTTTATTGCAACGTATTGAGGATACTAAGCGAGAAATTCATGCGTATGCAGATGTACTTGTTGTTATTGGCGTGGGGGGATCATTTTTAGGGGCACGTGCCATCCAAGATGCGTTGTCACCTTATTTTACTCGTCCTACTGATGGTATTGAAGTGATATATGTTGGACAAAATATGAGTGGTTCCTATATTGATAGTTTGCTTCAATATTTAGCGAATAAAAGTGTGTATGTGAACGTCATTTCGAAGTCTGGGGAAACGATGGAACCAGCACTCGCATTTCGTGTGTTGCGACAGTTTATGGAAAAACGTTACGGGGAAGAGGCTGTTGACAGAATTATTGTGACGACTGATGCGGAAAACGGACGTTTGAAACAGATAGCAGATCGCATAGGTTATAGACAATTTACCATTCCAGCCGATATTGGTGGTCGCTATTCGGTGTTAACTCCGGTTGGGCTATTACCAGCAGCGGTTGCGGGTGTTGATATTCGGATGCTTATGGCAGGTGCTAGGGATGCTGCGTTAACATTGCAAGATACAGCGCTAGAGCGAAATGAAGCCTATCAATATGCAGTGTTGCGACATGTGATGTTTAACCGAGGGTATAGAGTGGAGCTGCTCGCTTCATTTGAACCTGCATTATGTAAGTTCCATGAATGGTGGATGCAGTTGTTTGGTGAAAGTGAAGGGAAACAGCGAAAAGGTCTATTTCCTACGACAGTTAATTATTCAACTGATTTACATGCTATAGGTCAGTTTATTCAAGAAGGAAGTCCGATCCTATTTGAAACATTACTGCATTTTAAGGAAATAGAAAATGATTGTAAAGTGCCATATGATGTACGAGATGAGGATGGTTTGAATTATCTATCGAAACGAACATTCAATGAAATTAATGGGCTTTCCATGAATGGGACAGCACTTGCTCATGCAGAGGGTGGTGTACCTGTTATTCAATTGATGCTCCCAAAACTAGATGCCTATCACATAGGTTATTTAATCTATTTCTTTATGAAGGCATGTGCAATGAGTGCAAGTCTTCTAGGAGTGAATCCGTTTGATCAGCCAGGTGTAGAAGCGTATAAACGAAAGACGTTAGAACTATTACAAACATTTAATAATTCCATCAAGATAGATTCATTAGGCATGGAACTACCAAAAAGTAGCGTTTATATTCGAAATGAATAATCTATTGAAATTATGATTAAATGTGCTTTAGTGATAATTAAAAAAGTTGCGACTCCAGCGGGAACAGCAATGTTTTTCTACGACTATGTGTAGCGTCAGTATACAAGTTGAAAGCCCTGAAGAAAAGCGTCAACCCATAGTTGTATATACGATCCAGTACATGTTTTGGTGAAGAATCGAAGTAAATGGAACTTTTAAAGTGATGCCGAACAATATGAAAGATAAATATAATCGTTTAGTTGATTCATCGACAATGGTTTGGCGAGGGAGGGAATTTAGGTGGAAGAACTAATTGACTTGAAAAAATTATTTAAAATATTGCGTAAGCGTATATACCTTATTCTAAGTCTTACTATTGTTGCGATTGGCATTACAGCTACTCTAAGTTACTTTGTAATTACGCCTATCTATCAAGCACAAACGCAATTTTTAGTGAATCAAAAAGTTAATGATCAAGAAGCGTATGCCCAGGCACAACAGCTAGAGACGGATTTACAATTAATCAATACGTATAATGTTATTATTAAGAGTCCTGCTATTTTAAACAAAGTTATTGATAAGCTTGAACTAAACATTACAACAGAAATGTTGGCAGAGCAAATAACCGTTTCTAGCGAAAGTAACTCCAAAGTGGTTAATATTAAAGTTTTAGATACAGATTTAGAAAAAGCGGTTACCATCTCGAATACAGTTGCCACTATATTTAAAAAAGAAATACCGAAACTAATGAATGTTGATAACATAAATATTTTATCAGAGGCAAAAATAAGTAAAGATTCTAGCCCAGTGAAACCAAATAAACTACTTAATATTGTCATGGGTGCCGTAATTGGGTTTGTAATTAGTGTAGGGATTGCTCTATTGTTGGAGTTTTTAGATACAACAATAAAGACGGAGTCGGATATTGAAGATTTAGCATTGCCTATTATGGGGTTGGTTGGTGCTTTTCCCACCGAAAAAAATTATAAATCCCGTAAAGCTAGGAGGACATAGAAATGCTTCGTTCCAAAAAGAAAAAGAACCAGAAACTGTTAACAAAACCGCGTCAACTTATTACAGTTTTGGATGCGAAATCAATGATTTCTGAGCAATTTAAGACCATTCGTACGAATATTAAGTTTGCTATGCCAAAGCAAGGTCTTAAAACGATAGTAGTTACGTCTTCTATACCAGGTGAAGGAAAGTCAACAAATGCTGCCAATCTTGGTGTTGTTTTTGCACAAGAAGGAAAACGGGTATTGCTCGTAGATGCTGATATGCGTAAACCGACGTTGCATAATATATTTAATATTATCAATTTATTTGGGTTATCATCAATATTAGAAAGAAAATGTCAATATGATGAAGTATTACAGGACACATCTGTGGAAGGGTTGTTTATCATTACAAGTGGACCAATCCCAACGAATCCAGCGGAATTACTGTTATCCTATACTATGGATAGATTTTTAGAAGAGGTGAATCAAAAATTTGATCTTATCATTTTTGATACCCCTCCGCTATTACCTGTAGCTGATGCTCAAATTTTATCTAATAAATGCGATGGTTCGCTATTAATCGTCGGTGCGGGTATTGCAGAAAAAGAGGATGTAGGAAAAGCGAAAACACTCTTAGCTGCTTCGAAAGCCAATATTATTGGTGTTGTGTTAAATAAATATAGCATGCCAAAAAGCCAATATTATTATCAATATACAGATAATTAAAATTTAATAACTTTCTTAGTCGCAAATCCAGGATGGGTTTGCGTTTTATTTTGCGATTTACTAGGGGTAGATGGTAAACTAAAAGATGCTAATTAAAGAAAGAGTGGTCTTGCAAATGAAAGTACTATTTATTGGGGATATCGTCGGTTCAATCGGCCGCGATGCAGTGGAAAAATATTTACCACGCTTAAAGAGAAAATATAACACAGACGTTATTATTGCCAATGGTGAAAATGCAGCAGCAGGTCGCGGCATTACACGAAATATTTATAATGATCTATTGCAAATGGGTGTAGATGTTATCACAATGGGCAATCATACTTGGGATAATAAAGATATTTTTGATTTTATTGATGATGCAGAGTATTTAATACGCCCGGCGAACTTTTCAAATGATGCACCAGGTAAAGGAATGGTGCAAATTTCAAAAAACGGTGTAACACTATCTGTTATTAATTTACATGGACGAGTATTTTTACCTCCTCATGAGGATCCGTTTGCGATGGCAGAGAAATTAATCGAAGAAGCACATAAAACGTCACCGCTTGTATTCGTGGATTTTCATGCAGAAGCGACTAGTGAAAAAATTGCACTTGGATGGCACTTAGATGGTAAGGCCTCAGCAGTCGTTGGTACACATACGCATGTGCAAACAGCTGATGCACGTATTTATCCAAATGGAACAGCCTATATTACGGACGTTGGTATGACAGGTCCATACGATGAAATTTTAGGGATGACGAAGGAAAGTGTCATTTATAAATTCCAAACAAACATGCCATCTCGTTTTGAAGTGCCTAAAAAAGGACGCGATGTGTTAAGTGGTTTCTTTGTAGAGATTGATGATAAAACAGGAAAAGCACTACGTTGCGAGCGAATTTATATAAACGAAGATTATCCGTTCCAAGCATAAGAAGAGAAACTATTGTGTATTAATAAATGCGCAATAGTTTTTTTGTGTTGAAAAACTGTTATGTCAATGAAATTAAAGCATCTATTAAATATAATAAGGCTCTTCGGCAAAACGAGGGTTGATTTCCGTTCCGACTGGGCGCTTTCCTGGGGGCGTCCGATGAGCCGCTTCACTCGCGCTGCTCGCTCCAGGGTCTCGGGCCAACACGATGTTGGTCACGAAGGCGTTATCACAGGACGTGATGGTTTTAGCCTTCGTTCCCCTATCGCTAATCCTCAAGGAGTCGTCCAGTCTCCACTACAATCAACCACTTCACTTAGCATGTTTATCTAATTTATAGTGATAAAACAACGCCTCAACAAGATGTGTTTTTTGTGCGAAAGCGAAGCGATAGCAACAATATATATCAAACGCCTTAACTATATTTCTTTATTCTGATGTGTAACCATTACGTTCACTTTTGAAATACTTTTTTTAAAAAGTTCTACACTATTGTTGATTGGAGTGGAAGGCTACTGACTCCCGTGGGAAAGCGAGACAGGCGAGACCCTGCACGGGAAGCGGCTCGACGCTCGCCCACAGGAAGCTCTGCTCTGCGCGAAAGCGAAGCGTCAGCGGCAAATGTTTTATCTGTGCGAAAGCGAAGCGACAGCAACAAAGCGAGTAGCCTGGAACGGAAATCACCCTCACGTTTTGATGAGCCCCACTATTTTTAATATGATATCTTTATTTCATCGATCCAGTAAATTTTCCACATGAAATTTTCAGTCTTTTTTGATTGTTTCAATATATAAGAAATGAAAATAGTCTATTTCCTTCTCGCCGAGCATAAAATGACCTATCGACAATAACTTAAGGTCCAAACAAGGGGGACATGAGTTGTTGAGCGTAAACACTATTCGCGAAACGGGGAGGAATAATTGTGGATTCATTAAAAGTATCATCACGCTCTAATCCAAATTCAGTTGCAGGTGCATTAGTCGCGGTAATCAGAGAAAAAGGGCAAGCAGAAATGCAGGCAGTTGGGGCAGGGGCACTTAACCAAGCCGTGAAAGCAGTGGCCATTGCACGCGGATTTGTAGCGCCAAGTGGCACGGATTTAATTTGCGCACCGGCGTTTGCCGATATTTTAATTGCTGGTGAGGAACGTACAGCCTTAAAGCTTCTTGTGGAAAAACGTGTTCGATAAAAAGTAATAAAGTAAAATGCCTTGCACATAATAAGCTGCAAGGCATTTTTTTGTTTATAAGACAATCGGGATTTGAGGAAGAGAATCCCCCATGCTCTACATACTAATATGTTAAATGTCACTTGAAATCCGCAAATTAATTTTTTAAACTTAATTGATTTTAAAATTACAACTTTATGAACGCTATTTTCAGTCAAAGGTCTGAATTTCTTTTAAATCGAGGAATAACAATAGTGCAGACCGTTTCTTCGTGTTAAACTTATGAAGGAAAAATAATAGTATATACATTGGATCTAAGGAGTTGTTGACATGTTACATCAGCTTTCATGGAAAGTCGGTGGGCAACAGGGTGAAGGGATTGAAAGTACAGGCGAAATTTTCTCAACGGCAATGAATCGTTTAGGTTACTTCCTGTACGGTTATCGTCATTTCTCTTCTCGAATTAAAGGTGGCCATACGAATAATAAAATTACAGTTCGTCCAACAGAAGTACGTTCAATTGCGGATGATTTAGATATTTTAGTAGCGTTCGATCAAGAAACAATCGACGTCAATTATAAAGAATTAACAGAAACAGGCATTATTTTAGCGGATTCAAAATTTACTCCAGTGAAGCCAGAAGATTCAAAAGCGCCATTATTTGTAGTACCTTTTACAGAGGTAGCGGCAGAGCTTGGTACTTCGTTGATGAAAAATATGGTGGCGATCGGAGCAACAGCTTCATTGCTAAATCTAGAGGACGAAGTGTTCCAAAATGTTGTTGATGATATTTTTGGCAAAAAAGGTGAAGAAGTTGTTCAAAAAAATATGGAGGCCATTGCACGCGGTCATGAATTAATGAATGAGCTGTTAGGCGATCGTGTAGGTGACTGGGCTTTAGCACCAGCAGACGGTAAACGCCGTATGTTCATGATAGGAAACGATGCAGTAGCACTTGGTGCACTTGCAGCTGGGACACGCTTTATGGCAGCTTACCCAATTACACCAGCTTCTGAGATTATGGAATATCTTATTAAAAAATTACCGAAATTCGGTGGTGCGGTTATTCAAACAGAAGACGAAATTGCTGCAGCGACAATGGCAATTGGGGCAAACTTTGGTGGTGTTCGTGCCTTTACAGCTTCTGCTGGCCCTGGTCTTTCATTAATGATGGAAGCACTTGGTCTTTCAGGTATGACAGAGCAGCCACTAGTTGTTGTTGACACACAACGTGGTGGTCCATCTACAGGATTACCAACAAAACAAGAGCAATCAGATTTAATGGCGATGTTATATGGTACACATGGTGAAATTCCAAAAGTAGTCATTGCACCATCTACAATGGAAGAAGCATTCTTTGACACAATCCAAGCATTTAACATTGCAGAGGAATTACAATTACCAGTTATTTTAATGACTGACTTGCAATTATCTCTTGGTAAACAATCTGTAGAGCCATTCGATTACAATAAAATTGAAATTCGTCGTGGTAAAATTGTTACAGGCGACATTGAAGAAGCAGCTGATAAAGCATACTTCAAACGTTATGAAGATACGGAAGATGGTATTTCACCACGTGTGCTACCTGGTACGATGAATGGTATTCACCATGTAACAGGGGTTGAGCATGATGAAACAGGTAAACCATCTGAAGCATCAGGTAACCGTCAAGTACAAATGGATAAACGTTTCCGTAAGCTAGCGGCATTGAAATTTGATCAACCAGTATATTCAAATGCGCCACACGAAGAAGCTGATGTTTTATTAGTGGGCTTTAACTCAACACGTGGAGCTATTGAAGAAGTACAAGAACGCTTAAATGTTCAAGGTATGAAGGTGAACCATGCACATATTCGTTTAATTCACCCATTCCCATCTGCTGAGGTGGCACCACTTGTAGCAAAAGCGAAAAAAGTAATCGTTGTAGAAAATAACTACACAGGTCAATTGGCAAATATTATGAAGATGAATGTTGGTGGTCACGATAAAATCGAGACTATTACGAAATATGATGGTACACCATTCTTGCCAGGTGAATTAGAAAATCGTGTGAAGGAGTTGACTCGCTAATGGCAACATTTAAGGATTTTCGTAATACAGTGAAACCAAACTGGTGCCCAGGCTGTGGTGACTTCTCTGTACAAGCAGCGATTCAGCGCGCCGCGGCTAACGTTGGAATTGAACCAAACGAACTAGCTGTTATCTCTGGGATTGGCTGTTCTGGTCGTATTTCAGGATACATTAATTCTTACGGTTTCCACGGTATTCATGGTCGTGCATTACCGATTGCACAAGGTTTAAAAATGGCTAACCGTGAGTTAAACGTTATTGCTTCTGGTGGTGACGGGGATGGCTTTGCGATTGGTATGGGTCATACAATTCATTCCATCCGTCGTAATATTGACATCACATACGTTGTTATGGATAACCAAATTTATGGTTTAACAAAGGGGCAAACATCTCCACGTTCTGCAGCTGGATTTATTACAAAATCTACGCCAGGTGGTGCGATTGAGCCTTCATTAAAACCATTAGAAGTAGCTTTAACAAGTGGAGCTACATTTGTCGCACAAGGTTTCTCAACAGATATTAAAGAGTTAACAGCATTAATTGAAGCAGGCATTAATCATAAAGGCTTCTCATTCATCAACGTATTCTCACCTTGTGTTACGTATAACAAAGTGAACACGTACGATTGGTTTAAAGAAAACTTAACGAAGCTTGCTGATATTGAAGGCTATGACAATTCTGACCGTAGTATGGCAATGCGTACAGTGATGGAGCATGAAGGTTTAGTAACAGGTATTATTTATCAAGATACTGAAACAGCTTCATATCAAGAAAAAGTACCAGGCTATTCAGAGCTACCATTAACGGATATTGATATTAAAATGAGCGAAAATGATTTTAATGAATTAGTGAAAGAATTTATGTAAAAATGATAAAATCAAAGCATTTGGAATGATGACATTCCAAATGCTTTTTTTTGTGTAATTCGCGTGGAACGACGTAGCAGGTATTCGCTATTGAACCATGAGTAAGGCATAGCATGTAACGCTGATAGTGATCATGAAAATGACTTTGTAACGATACAAAGTAAAATATCAAAATAATTTACTTGTTTCTATAGCTTCCTGAATTAAATGAATCCCTTCGCCAATTTTATTTTCTGGGATACTAGTTGTGTTCAGCTTAAGAAATTTATGATTATGTTTATATCCAGCTATATAATTTTTTTTGTAATCATCTACTAAAACTTGTCGTTTGGCTAATTCTTCGTGAAGCTTATTCATATTTATTTGTTTCGGAAGCTTGATTACCGTATGCATTTGATGATTATCATTAAATTGATAGTCAGAAAAGTAAGTTCTTAGTACCTCACGCAGAGTGTTTGCTTTCTGTTGATGTCTGAACACGATTTTATCCTTATGGTGTGCATATAACCCACTTTCCATAAACGTCTGCATAATAACTTGACTTAAAGAATTCGTATGGATATCAATAACCTCTTTAAAGCTTCGAAAGGTCTCGATCATGTCCTCGGGCAGAACAATGATACCTAACCTCTGACCAGGAAACATAATTTTAGAAAAGCTCTTTAAATAAATTACGCACTGATTCGTATCCATTTCATAAAGTGTTTTGTAGCTATTGCTTCCTTCAAAATCACCCAAATAATCATCTTCTATTATATAAAAATGGTACTTTTTCGCATAATCTAAAAGCATACATTTTTCCTGTTCATCCATGGTAGTACCAAGTGGATTATGAAGCCGTGGCATTAAATAGACATAGTTGGGACGCTTGATTTTAATCATTTCTTCTAATTCTTTTAAATCTATCTTGTCAAAATCTCGATAGCAGGTAATATAATCCAAATGGAGACGTTCAATCAGATTTATGATCTGATGATAGGTTGGCTGCTCTATCAGAATGGATTCTTTTTTGGTCATCATTATTAAAGCCAGAATATGCAAAGCTTGCTGTGTACCGCTTGTTATCATGATTTGTTCTTTTTTAGAGAAAATCTGATCTTCTGCTAATAATTTTTGAAATAAGCTTTTCAGTTCCTCATTACCGGTTGTTGCTCCATAGGTGAATAATTCTGATTTTCCATTTTGAATAGCTGTTTCCAAACATTGCGAATAACTGTCCAATGGAAAGTCCGTCCAGGAAGTAGAGGCAGTGGAAAAGTCGTATATTCCATTAAAAGAAGCAACTTTTCCTTTTTTTGAAATAATAAAATAGCCTACATTTGGCTTAGCGTATATTCTATTCATTCCAACCAAATGTTGCAGTGCTTGTGTTATCGTGACTTGACTCACTCCAAAAGTATCCATCAATTTCCTTACAGATGGGAGACGCTCATTATATTTTCCCTGCTCAATATCTTGCAGTATGCTATTTGCAATCAGTTGATGTTTCCGCATGCTATCCCTCCCATAACAATAGATTACCATGAATTTATTCTAGCTATGCTTGATTATGCCTTGTCCGTATCGATACAGAGATAAAAAGAAATTCAATGTATACAACATTCTTCCTTTATTCTAAAAAAGAAGGAGGGAGGAAATCGTGAGAAAAAATAGTGCATTAGTGGCAGCCGTTGTTTTTTCCATTATTATTGGATTTTCCTTTATGTTTATCAAAATTGCCTTAACATATGAAGGACAATTACTAATATTAGCGCAACGATTTACATTTGCCTTTTTAGGATTGCTTCTATTACTAGCCATAAGACCGATTAACTTAAGGTTAAATCGGAAGGAAGTTATGTTGGTGTTGGTTATTTCGCTGATTTATCCGATTCTGTTTTTTAGCAGCCAGATACTTGGACTTAATCAGACAACTGTTACAGAAGCAGGAATCATCCAAGCTATTGCTCCTGCCATAACGGTTCTATTGGCACGATTATTTTTGAAAGAACAGATTCAAAGAATACAAGGAATAGGAATCTCTTTGAGCGTTGCAGGAGTCGTTTTTTTACAGCTGATGAATAACTCGGGAGGATATGAATTTCATCTAATCGGTAACCTGTTGATTATATTATCTATTTTGGCAATGGCCATTTGGCAAGTGATGTCTAGAAGCGCAACAAAAACAGTGGCTCCAATCCAAATTACGATATATATCATGTTCAGTGGCTTTCTATTCTTTAATGCCATGTACTTTATAAACGGTGGATCTGTCAATGAATATGTGGATTCCGTAAAGGAGATTCCTTATTTGTTATCGATTTTATTTTTAGGAGTTCTATCTACACTCGGTACGTCATTATTGTCTATTTACGCCGTATCCAAATTACCGGTTATTCAAGTGAGTGTGTTTAACAATGTTACTACTTTGATAACAATTCTTTCGGGCGTATTGTTTTTAAGCGAGTCGTTCCATTATTACCATGTTATCGGTGCGATGGTAATTATTTTAGGAGTTATTTTGGTGAACGCTAAGAAGAAACCGGATTGCTCTAATGCAACATAAAAATGCCATTCAAGAATTTGATGAAATAAGAAAAAACTCAATGTTTTGGAAGGAAGGATTTATGAGGATATTCAGCGCGGTGTATCATCGTATGGTTTTGAAAAATCTATTTTGCGACTACGAGAATCGCAGTAACTGTTATGCAAAAAAAGGTGGAGGGAAGTAGCTCAATCCCGCCTACTGAAAGCATTCGCCCAAAGAGGAAATTAACAGCTTTACTTCATACAAAGACTGTAGATAAACTCTCAAATTTTCTCGAGTTTATCTACAGTCTGATGCATTCGTATCGATACAAATGCATTATTTTTTAGAACACAATGTCAAAACTTCTATCATAATGAGGATTAACAGACTGATTAGGAGTGATAGATGCTTAATTGAAAAGTGCTGGAGCAGTACCAAGGATTGTATTTTGATAATAGTTTATTTACGGGAGGTATATAAATGGTTCATATTAATGGTATAAAATCAGAAGTAAAAACAATTACTGTACTTGGTACAGGAATTATAGGTGCTCCTGTGGCTGCAAATTTACAAAAACATAAGTTTGATATTACACGTGCCGAATTACAAAGGTTTCAACGTGCGGTTGATAAAGGACATGGTGACAAAGATATGGTAGCTTCCGGGTTAGCAGGGAAAAAAGGTGAATAAATCGATTAGAATAGACAATCAAGAAGCATTACACACCGAAAAACTCCCAATATGGAATCTCATCGCACTATCAGTTGCCAGTTTTCTTGCCATTATGACAGAAACGATACCTGCCGGCTTACTTCCGCAAATCAGTCAAGGGCTTGATATTTCAGAGGCATTGGCAGGTCAGTTTGTCACACTTTTTGCAATTGGATCGGTTGTAGCAGCTATCCCACTTGTTGCATTAACACAAAGATGGTACCGGAAAAAAGTGTTGTTAATGGCACTATGTATTTTGTTTTTTGCCAATACATTAACAGCACTTTCACCGTATTATGTGCTTACCTTGGTATTACGTTTTATTGCAGGAATGGCTACTGGATTGCTCTGGGGACTGGTAGCAGGATATGCGCGTCGTATGGTAGCACCGCCTTTACAAGGTCGTGCACTAGCTATCGCAGGAACAGGACAGCCGATTGCATTGTCACTGGGTGTACCAATTGGAACTTGGTTGGGGATGTATCTGGAATGGCAAGCCATCTTTTTAATTATCAGCGGGGGGACACTCCTTTTAATGATATGGATTTATACGAAAGTACCAGATTATCCTGGACAAACTACCGGACAGCGTCAATCTATTTATGAGATCCTCAGATTGCCTGGTGTACGTCCAATACTGTGTGTTGTATTGGTATGGATCTTGGGTCATAATATTCTCTACACCTATATTGCCCCATACATGACTCATGTCGGCAATCATGTAGGTTTTGCTTTATTTACTTTTGGTATTACGTCGGTAGTAGGCATTTGGATCATTGGTATATATATTGATCATCATTTACGCTTGATGACAATAATTAGTCTGGGAGCTTTTGCAATTAGTTCCTTGGTGTTAGGAATCGCAAATGGGATGACACTGCTCATTTTTCTTTCCATAGCTGCTTGGGGACTAACTTTTGGCGGAGCACCAACGTTATTGCAAACAGCCATGGCAGATGCTACCGGAGAAGGTGCAGATGTTGCACAATCTATTTTTGTAACGATATTCAACCTTTCCGTAGCTGGTGGTGGATTTGTAGGTGGATTAATGTTAAATCAAATGGGAGCAGGTTCTTTTCCTTGGATACTTTTATTATTAAGTTTAATTGGTTTATTGATAGTATACAGAAAAAAAGAACAAGCATTTAAGCCTCGTCGGCAGTAAATAGTAGTATATTAAAATTTTATTAGAGTCATTAAATGTTTATCTCAGTGAATATGTCGAAACTTTGATAAAAGAAACACCATTTACATTTCTGCTTGTTCAATGAAAATAAAACAAGCAGGAATGTTTTGTTTTTTTGTGAAATCCCACTTAATCCAAATATCATTCAGCTTCAGATTGATAAATGCTAATCGTACTTCACTAAAATTTAAAAACTAAAATAGACTGCATTAGTAAACAATCGTGCATATCTTCATCCATGCCTCAATAGGAATTTTCTTGTTCATCCCGAAGTTTTCGTATGGAAATCTCCGCTAATGGCTGGCATAGTGTTAGCCTTTGTATTTTTTCGTTTTATAACAAGAGATACACGATAAGTGAAGTGGTTGATTGGAGTGGAGACTGAGCGACTCCTTGGGGATTAGCGATAGGGGAACGAAGGCTAAAACCATCACGTCCTGTGATAACGCCTTCGTGACCAACATCGTGTTGGCCCGAGACCCTGGAGCGAGCAGCGCGAGTGAAGCGGCTCATCGGACGCCCCCAGGAAAGCGCTCAGTCGGAACGGAAATCAACCCCTCGCTTTGCCGAAGCTATAATCTATCATTGTTTTCTAAGTAATTCTCCACAAAAAATTTCGATATCCTTATAAAATCCTTATAATCATTTCCTACACTATAGTCATCGAAAGGAAGATGATTATAGATGGAAGATATTATTTTACAAACAGAAAATCTTAGTAAAAGCTTTAAGGGGCAAAAAATTGTAGAGGACTTGTCGTTAACGATACCTCGCAATACTGTTTACGGTTTACTTGGTCCAAATGGTGCTGGGAAATCAACAGCGTTAAAAATGATAACAGGGATGCTGCGTCCGAATGCAGGAAAGATTCTTTTGAATGGACGTGAATGGAATCGAAATGATTTAAAAGACATTGGTGTATTAATTGAAACACCACCGCTTTATGAAAATTTAACGGCAAGAGAAAATCTAAAGGTTCGAACGATTGCCCTCGGATTGCCACAGTCACGTATTGATGAAGTATTAAGAATTGTTGACTTAACCAATACAGGAAAAAAACGAGCAGGACAGTTTTCGTTAGGAATGAAACAACGCCTAGGAATAGCTATTGCGTTATTAAACTATCCAAAGCTTTTAATACTTGATGAGCCAACGAATGGCCTCGATCCAATCGGCATTCAAGAGCTTCGGAAACTGATTCGCTCTTTTCCAGAGCAAGGGATTACTGTCATTTTATCTAGCCATATCCTGTCAGAGGTAGAGCAGGTCGTTGATGAAATTGGCATTATAGCGGGAGGAAAATTAGGTTATCAGGGAGTTGCGCCACAAGGACAGGAATTAGAATCATTATTTATGCAAGTAGTGTCTACCAATAGAAAGGCAGGCATGTAACATGATATCAATTATGAAGGCTGAAAGATTAAAATGGAAAAAGACTTTTATTGTTAAATTAGTTTGGCTAGCACCCATAGTGGGGATAGTACTAACTGCATTATTAATGGGAGGAAGCTATTTTCAAAAGGGTGCTTATAATTGGTGGTATACAATGCTCTTACCAGGTGCTCTGACGATATGTTGTGCAATAGTGGTGGAAAAAGATGCTAAATTGAAATATCATAGTATTCTCGCAATGCCGATTGATCTGAAGAAGATTTGGTTTGGCAAAATACTTGCATGTAGTGCCTGGTTGTTATTAATTTCACTTATTTTCTTTGCAGGAATTACTGCTGGTGGAATACTTTTTGGTAATAGCTTTTCTTTCATAAATAGTCTTACAGGTAGTTTGTTAATTTTCGTAACGTTTTTATGGCAAATTCCACTTTGTTTATTCCTTACGGCAAAATTAGGAACTTATATGGCTATTTTTATAAATTTAGTCGGCAATCTTGCTGGTATGATTGCATTTGCTATTGGGGATTTTTGGTATAGTGTTCCTTACGCCATTACAGCAAGACTAATATGTCCAACATTAGAGATTTTACCAAATGGTCTGCCAGTGCCTGAGGGTAGCCCTTTATTGAGCATGTCGGTTATAGTTCCAGGTATATTAATTGCTTTAGCATGGTTTGCATTACTTAGCTTCTTTACTGCACGTTGGTTTCAAAAAAGGGAGGCGAAATAGTGTATGGTAATGTTAAGATTACTTAGAGCAGAGTTTCTTAAAACAAAAAGAACGCCATTTTTGCTCACACATCTAATTGTACCTATTATTATTTCAGGGATATTTTTAGCATACTATACTTACTCACCATGGGGTTTTACTGATAGGGTAACGGCTTATCTTCAAGGAGTTGCATGCGGGTTTCCAATTATTATTGGATTAGTTTGTGCAATGGTAGCTGAGCAAGAAGCAATTGCAGGACATTTTCAGGAGATGCTAACAGCTACTAAAACAAAAATAGTTGCCTATTTAAGCAAGTTACTATTGTTATTATTATATAGTTTTGGAGCAATATTACTGTCTGTCGGTATTTTTAGTGTTGGTTTTATTGACCTTTTGCATGAAGATACTTTTGGTTATCAATTTTATTTTATAGCTGGATGTATTCTATTTGTAAGCTTTGCATTTTTATATATTTTACATTTTTTTGTTAGTCTTCATTTTGGTAAAGGCGCCTCAATCGGGTTAGGGATTGTGGAATCACTTTTAGTAGCCTTACTGCTTACTGGACTAGGTGATGGTATTTGGTCATTTATACCTTATGGTTGGGGTGGTCACTTTGTTACATTATGGACAATGAAGGCGTCAGGGCTTGACCTATCAACGGTGGAAGTAGGACTACGGGAAGGTATTATTGCTTCAGTTTGTGGAACATTGCTAGTGTTAGTCCTATCTTGTTTATGGTTTTGGAAATGGGAAGGAAGAAAAACAGAAGGTTAGGGAAAATGATGAGGGTAGAAATATGGCAAAAATATTAGCAGTAGATGATGAAAAAGGTATTTTAGTATTGATAAAAAATGCATTACTAAAAGACGAGCATTTAGTAACGGCAGTCTCTGATGCAACAGAAGTAAGTAAAATGAATCTTGGTGCCTTTGATTTAATTTTATTGGATGTGATGATGCCCGAAATTGATGGATTTACTTTATGTGGCCAAATACGTCATGCTGTAGATTGTCCTATCCTTTTTTTAACGGCTAAATCGTTGGAGGAGGATCTAATGTATGGACTAGGTCTTGGCGCAGATGATTATATTATCAAGCCGTTTGGAATCGGAGAGCTACGTGCGAGAGTGAATGCACATTTGAGACGCGAAAAAAGAGAGAGACGTAGTATTCTTTTTGTAGATAATGTTCACTTCAATCTATCGGGCAAAGAGCTGTTTGTAAATGAAGAGAAGGTAATGCTGACAAAAAGTGAATACGAAATATGCGAATATCTAGCTCGAAATAGAGGACAGGTGTTTTCTAAAGAAAAGATTTATGAAACTATTTTTGGATTTGATGGGAAAAGTGACAGTACTGCTATTACTGAGCATATTAAAAATATTCGTTCAAAGCTACATGCTTTTAATGTTGACGCCATTGACACTGTTTGGGGGATCGGATATAAATGGAGACAATAAAGCCTACTAAAGGCACAAGACTACATACTTTTTTTCTTCGTTATCTCCTTTTCCTAAGTTTAGGCACCATTCTGTTAGTAGTACTACTAATCGGTTTAACGTTGTTTGCCCTTTCTACCAACATTGTATTACCAGCAAATTATGCAGAAACTCAAATTTCATTATCAAGGGATCGTATTGCGTCTAGTAGTTCAGTTACAGCTGATATGATCCCAGACCTTGTTGATTACGCAGTCTTCTCTAAAGAAGGTGAACTTCTTGCAGGAAATCTTTCAGAGAAGGAAGCTTTTAAAGCTTGGGATGCAATGAAAAAAGAACAATCTCAAAGTATCGCCCAATTTTACTCGTTTATAGAGCGAGAAAATGAGATTTGTATATTACGGTATGATTTAGTGCCACAGTATCGTTCGGCTATTATGAGGAAGTATTTACCTAATCCACAACTGTTAGATATTCTATTGTTTATTATAGGGGTTATAACTATAGCAACTGGCCTTGCGATCCATTTCGGAAGAAAGCTTAAGAAAAAAATGTTTGGCTTGCAGGAAGCGATTGAAAAAATACAAAATCAAAATTTGGATTTTACGATAAGCCCTTCTGGAATACGTGAAATAGATGAAATATCCATTTCTCTTGAGCAAATGAGAGAGGCTCTAAACATCTCCTTAAAACAACAATGGGAATCAGAACAGGCACGTAGAGAACAAATTTCTTCTCTTGCCCACGATCTGAAAACACCTCTTACAATTATTCGAGGGAATGCAGAGCTCTTACAGGACACTGCTCAAGATGATATACAAAGAGAATATAATGACTATATTTTAAAAAATACAATGGAAATAGAAAAATTCACGAAAGAGCTAATTGATTTATCGAAAATGGAGAAAAATATCGTTCGGGAAAAAACGAATGTTAAAACGGATGCATTGATGACAGAAGTAGAAGATCAAATGAGAGCTCTTTCGTTGGAAAAAAGGCTTCAAGTGGATGTTCAAAAGGAAATGCTTCCTGCATTTATATTGATTGATGAAGAGCGGTTCTATCGGGCGATTTTAAATGTCATTGCCAATGCTGTAGAGCACACACCTGAAAACGGAAAGGTGACATTAACTGTTCAAAGCGCTTCTGACTTTATTCAGTTTACCGTTACCGATAGCGGCCGTGGATTTTCTCCGAGAGATTTAAATGAGGCTACCAAACAATTTTATCGCGGAGATCCAAGCAGAAATGCAGGAGATCACCATGGGATGGGACTTTATATTGCCCAATCAATTGTTCAGAGTCATGGTGGAAAACTGCTAATTTCCAATAATTCATCAGCTGGTGGGGGTAAAGTGACCATAACAATCCCAATCCCGATCCTAATCAAAGAAGCGCCCAGCCAGAACGGAAATCAATCTCACTCTATGATGACGAGCCTTTAATTAATGGCTTTGTTAAATTTAAATGTTGATTTTTTTAAATAGTAATTAGGGGAACCTTCATTTGTTGAGGTTCCCCGTTTTTTTGAACGCACCTGTTAGCTTAGGTGAGTCTCTTCACAATATTATTATAAGTGACATATTTATAAAGTTCGTGTAGTCTCATCGTCAATTATTTTAAAATGAATGTCAAAGGACGTTCCTCCTTCAATATGCTTTGGAACATCTGAGACATCGAGTAATTCATTCAATTGGATAGATTTTTTATGATTCGCTTCAATAGTAATGCTATATGGTCCAGCTAAATTCATGAGTGATTCCATTCGTATTCCATCCATGAAATATGAATCTAAAAATTCTAACTCAAGTGAGACAACTTCATTGCTATGATTATGTAATACAAAATTACACTCTCCTTTTAATAAATCTTCACTAACAGAATCAAAATTGCACTTGCCATTGCCATCATATGAAATTGCGATAATGCCACTCGCTAAAGTTTCTTGGTAGAATGTAATGAGAATTTGTGGTAATAATCCATATACTATTGCAACGATTAATACAGTTCGAAAGTGGTATTTCTTTAAGCCAATAATGAGTAAAATCATGGCAATTACAAACAAAGCTGAACCAATTATACCAAGCACAATATATCCATCTTGATTGCGGATTGGAAACGTCATGAATGTAGACAATGAGCCTAACATTACATTATCAGGAAATGGGAAAAATAAATACGTACATATGCATAAAATAATAGCTGAACTAATAAGTGCTACTTTACTTCTTATCACCTTATTCATCTCCTTAAATAAGTCCTTTATCGTATTAACCTGCGTCGATAGTTTAATAAGTACTAAATAGCAAATTTCGATAAACGTAAACTCTGATACGTTTCAGTCACTTCAAAAACAAATGAAGTCAATAGAAACTCTTTGATGTTGTGCTTCGTGCTTTCGTTACTATGACTATCTGACAAATAAAAGCCAAGCATCAAGGTATTTAGTAGCCACACCTTTGAAACGGTTTATCCACTGTTTTAGTCGTGAATGAAGTCCGTTTACATTTTGGATATGGTACAAACCTCTAATAACGTATCTCCAACAATAACATTATCCGTTGACAATTTAGACCCAATCATAGAATCAACCTTAGTTTTCACAACATGTCCCATACACGCTACCTTTGAAACAGTGGATTTAGTTCGGTCTCTTGCGACAAGAACACAGACTTGTACTTTGCTTATTCCTCTATGCTTAGATTTTCCGCCTCGCTTACGAGGTTTGCGTTCCGTGATATTACGTCGTCCTTTTTCAGAGTATAGGAAAAAGTCTCGTCAATTTCAACAATACCGTCAAATTTTTCAAAATCCATTTGTTTAAGGGCTGTTAATAGCTTGTGTCTCCAATACCCAAGTAACTCCTACGATTTCCGCAGGGAATACCCTTTAAACATACATTCAACAAAAGTAATCCACTCATTTCCTTTTCGAGTTCGGAACAGAATTGTATTTGTGGTATCCGTAAACGTTTTACGACAAGCCTTACAGTGATAGCGTTGGCGACCATTAGCTTTGCCAAATCTATTAATGTGTTCAGAAGTACAATGAGGGCATTCAAAGCCTTCTTTAAAACGTGCTTCTCGCATTTCATCGATTAGACGACCACCAACAGTAGAGGAAGGTTTATTCTTTAACAGAGCCTAATTAATAAAAATGGTTGGTTAACACACCTGATAAAATATCATTCTTTTTGTTTTTGTTGGAAAGGGAAAAAATGGGGAGCGTGTTCGGGCAATAGTATTGTAAAAAATGCTACAATAAAAGAAAAAAAGAAGAGGCGATGCACGTGGATAACGTCATTGATTTTATTGCAAAGAAAAGAGAACGTGAAGAAAGACAACGTGCCCAGGAATTAGAAAGGTATGTTGCGACACAATGTAATTTTCAGCAACCAGAAAATATTGATGCACTTGTTGATGGAAAAGTAATTGAGGTCAAGGACCATACGTTGTTTTTAGGTTTTCTCTCGATCTTAAAAGATGAAAAAATTGAACCACTTGATATTTTTCAGGATGTTTTTACATTAGAACCTGCCTACTTTGAGATGTCCTACAATATGAGATGGTGGTCAGTTGTACAGCTTGCCTTTACATTTTTAACAATTTTAAAGGAAAACGAGCCGCATACATATGCAGATTTTCTTGGTTTATAAACTGAATCTAGAGTGTGTGCACGTCTTGGAAAGTTACATAAACGTGCACATACAGAACTAGATTCCTCTTACTCCTCTAAAACTTTTACAATCCCCCTTCAATTAATAATTGTTCATAGATTTTCATAATTCCTTAATAATTTTTACTGAATATTTTAACGTCCTCCATACTTGCTTAATGTTTGTTTTCTAACATAAGTGTTGTAAGGCAAATGAAAACAAACATAAACAAATGGAGGTTCCAACTCATGGCAATTCAAAAGTTGTGGAAGAAAGGTCTAATCGGAGCATTAGCAATTTCAATGTTGGCAGCTTGTTCTGACGGTTCATCTAGTGCGAATGAAGTGAAAAGTGATTTGACACTTGAAGAGATGACGAAAAAAGCACAAGAAGAAGGCACTGTAAATTCGGTCGGTATGCCAGATACTTGGGCTAACTGGGTAGAGACTTGGGATGATCTTGGTACTGAATATAGCCTTAAGCATAAGGATACAGACATGTCGAGTGCTGAAGAGCTAGCGAAGTTTGAGGCGGAAAAGGATGATGCCACTGCGGATATTGGTGACGTCGGAATTGCCTTTGGACCGATTGCTAAGGACAAAGGTTTAACATTACCGTACAAAACATCTTATTGGGATGAAATACCTGACTGGGCAAAGGATGATGAAGGACATTGGATCGTGGGTTACACTGGAACCATTTCATTTTTAACTGATAAAAACAACGTCAAAAATGCCCCGAAATCTTGGGAGGACATTAAAAACGGAGATTACACTGTCAGCATTGGTGATGCTTTAACAGCGAATCAAGCACAGTTTGCTATTTTAGCAGCTGCAATGGCATTTGGTGGCGATGAATCGAATATTCAACCTGGAATAGACTTTTTTGCAGACTTAGCAAAACAAGGGCGTTTAAAAGGAGATCCGACTGTAGCGAATTTAGAAAAAGGCGAAATTGACGTAGCCATCTTATGGGATTTTAATGCACTTGGCTATCGACACCAAATTGATGAGAAACGTTTTGATGTCGTTATTCCATCAGAAGGTTCTGTAACATCAGGCTATGCAACAATCATTAATAAATACGCTAAAAATCCTTATGCAGCAATGTTAGCTCGTGAATACATTTTATCAGATGCAGGGCAAGAAAATTTAGCGAAGGGTTATGCTCGTCCAATTCGTGACAAAGTTCAATTGTCTCAAGATGTTCAGAAGTTATTACTGCCTGAGGAAATGTACAAAAATGCACAGCCAGTAAAAGACCAAAAGAAATGGGAAGAAACAACAAAGCAAATTCCACAACTATATCAGGAGCAGGTATTAATTCATGGGAAATAATAAAGTTGTCTTAATTGTTGTCGATGCACTTCGCTTTGATACAGCCTGTACCCATATGGGATTTATGCACCATTTAGTTGAACGTAAGATTGCAGCACGCTACAAGGTTTGCTCAGAGGTCCCGTCACTATCAAGACCTTTATATGAAACGATTTTAACGGGGACACCCCCCATTGTACATGGAGTAACGAGCAATATGACAGTGCGTTTATCCACGCAAAATAGTTTATTTCATTTAGCGAAAGAAAACGGTCTAACTACAGCAGCAGCTGCCTATTATTGGGTAAGTGAGCTATATAATCGTGCACCATTTGTGCATATGGAGGACAGGCTACAATTAGATACTCAATTGCCAATTGAGAATGGACTGTTCTACTTTGAGGATCACTATCCAGACAGTCATCTATTTGCTGAAGCTGCTTGGCTAATGGATCAAAAGCAACCAGATTTCTTATATATTCATCCGATGAATGTAGATGATGACGGTCATAAATTTACGGCTGACTCTGCGCAATATCGAAATCGTGTTTTAGCAGTTGATGCATTATTATCTTTATTTATCCCAAAATGTCTTGCACAAGGCTATGAAGTGATTGTGACGGCAGATCATGGGATGACGAGTGATGGTAATCATGGAGGCACAACAGCTGAAGATCGCCATGTACCGATGTTTGTTATTTCGAATTATGTTAAAGCGGGCGTTAAGGATGAGGTTGTATCACAGTTACAAATTGCTCCGCTATGCTGTCATTTATTGAATATCGAACCATCTGATGAAATGGTTCCGCTGTTAATAGAGGGGATGCATTCTTTAAAAAAGGTTTAATTATCATTATTTATTCAAGTGTGTAATTGATTCATTATCGAAGTTTGGTAATGACATTTTTAAAACATATGCCTTGTATTAGTTGATTGGAGTGGAGACTGGGCGACTCCTTGGGGATCAGCGTCACAGATGAGACCCTGCAGCGAAGCGAAGCGGCTCACCGGACGCCCCCAGGAAAGCGTCCAGTCGGAACGGAAATTAACCCCACGCTATGGTGATAATTCTTCTAATTGATAAAAGTGATTAAATCAACATTAATCTAAATGGCCGCTATTAAATAAAGAAAGAAGTGATTGTTTTGATTTCGAAGCGGCAAACAGTTGCCTGGCTTTCTCCTTTTCTAGTACTTGTCTTGTTATTTTTCTTAGTACCGTTACTGTATATGCTCATCACAAGCTTTCAAAATAGTGATGGTTTTACACTCGCACAATATCAATCTGTACTAACGAATGATTACATTTTACAAGGCTTTACAAATAGTATTACACTGTCCGTTATTTCGGCAGTCATTGCCTTAATTGTTACCCTATTTGCTGTTTATGCGATTATGAGATTTTCTGAGCCAGTGCGCGAGAAAATTTTAATACTGACAAACTTAACATCAAATTTTTCAGGTATTCCGTTAGCTTTTGCGTTTATCGTATTACTTGGTAATAGTGGGCTTTTTACATTGCTATTCGATAAATGGGGTATCGGCACATTATCATCATTTTCTCTTTATAGCTGGGGTGGCTTGTTACTGATTTATATTTATTTTCAGCTACCATTAGCTTTAATGCTTTTATACCCAATCTATGATGGAATTCAGCAACAATGGAAGGACGCAGCAGCATTACTGGGAGCTTCTACTTGGCAGTTTTGGATGAAGATTGGGATCCCTGTTATGCTTCCAGGGATTGTTGGAACATTTAGCGTATTGTTTGCCAATGCAATGGGTGCGTATGCCTCAGCCTATGCGCTAACTAGCAGTAATTACAATTTAGTAGCCATTCGTATTGGCTCTCTTATTAAGGGAGATATTTTTGCTCAACCAGAGCTGGCAAGTGCTATTGCTGTAATACTAGCAGTAACGATGGTGACGGCGATGCTGTTAAGTGAATGGAGCATTTCAAAAACAAGGAGGAAGTTATAGTGAAAAAAAGAGGCTTTGCTGATTTATTTTTCCTCCTGTTAGTGGTGTATTTAGTGTTGCCAGTTGCTGCAACAATGCTTTACGCCTTTGCGACAAAATGGAATAAGACCATTTTGCCAGAAGGATTAACATTTAAATGGCTTGCTACATTATTTCAGGATGCAGAATTTATACAGGCGTTTGGACGTTCTGTTTTATTGTCGAGTGGGGCTGTAGTGGTTGCATTGCTCGTTATCGTACCGGCTATTTTTGTGATCGTGTTGTATTTTCCAAAATACGAAAAATGGATTCAGATGGCTGTTGTGATGGTGTATTCATTTCCTGGAATTATTTTAGCAGTTGGGCTCATTCGTGTTTACAGCAAATTTGGTGTGCCGATGATTCTCGTTGTTTTAGGGGCATATGTTATCGGTATCCTACCTTACATTTATCAGGGGACACGCAATAGTTTACGGAATGTAGATGCACGGCAGCTTTTAGATGCAGCACAATTACTGGGAGCATCGAAAGTGCAGGCATTTACTAAAATATTATTACCTACTGTTTACCCAGGCTTATTTGCAGGTGCATTATTATCGTTTTCCGTACTTTTTGGAGAATTTGTACTGATTAATCTTGTTGTCGGTTCTCGCTTTGAAACAGTACAAATTTATTTAATGAAGAAGCTTAGTACAAGTGGACATATTGCTAGTGCAGTTGTCTTTATTTATATCGTTCTTATGGGCTTATTAACGTTCGCTATTGCAACATTAACGAAACGATCGAAAGGTGCTACAAATCTATGAGTTATATTGTGATTGAAGGACTTCATAAAAAATATGGATCAACAACGGTTTTATCAAATATAAATATGAAGATTGAAAAAGGTGAATTTATAACTCTTTTAGGTCCGAGTGGCTGTGGTAAGAGTACAATCCTACGTATATTAGCGGGCTTAACAGATGCATCTGCGGGAAAAATTATCATAGAAGACAAGGATATGAATGGTGTTCAATCAAAGGATCGCCAAGTTGGTATGGTGTTTCAATCATATGCGTTATTTCCAAATATGACAGTGAAAGAAAATGTAGCCTTCGGTTTACGCATGCAAAAAGTAAATACTGCTGAAGTGGATCAACGTGTTCAAGAAATGCTTGAAATCGTGCATTTAAGTGAAAAAGCGAATGCATATCCGAAAGAATTATCTGGAGGTCAGCAACAGCGTGTTGCCCTTGCTCGAGCGCTAATTGTACGTCCAAAAGTATTGCTGTTAGATGAGCCGCTCAGTGCGTTAGATGCCCAAATTCGTAAGAAACTTCAAGCAGACTTACGAGCGATTCAACAAAAGCTAGGTATAACGATGATTTTAGTGACGCATGACCAAGAGGAAGCAATGGCTGTTTCTGACAGAATATTTGTGATGAATAATGGGATGATTGCACAAAGTGGAACACCTACTGCGATTTATACAAGCCCTGAAAGTGAATTTATCGCTAATTTTATCGGACATTACAATGTTTTTACGCGTCAAGCCCTTGAGAAAATGATTGGCGAGACATTGCCAAAAGAATACTCGAAATTTGCGATTCGACCAGAAGCCATACATCTCAATCAGAGGCAGGGGGATGTTTGTATGACTGGAGAGGCGAAGCAGTCATTAATGAGCGGCAATGTTATTCGGACAACGTTAGAGGGTGAAAGTCTCTTTACGATGGAACAGCTACACCAACGAGGGCATTCGTTTGAACTTGGTAAGCAATATGTGTGCTATGTGGCGAGGGAAGATGTGATTGCATTATCATGACATATGCAAAAATTGAACGTTTTGAATTTATTTTAAAACAATTAGAGGCTGATGAAAAAATTATTGTTGCCAATATTGCAGAAGAATTACAAGTGGCACCAGAAACGATTCGTAGGGATTTTGATGAGCTAGAGCAACAGCATTTATTAACGAGAGTACACGGAGGAGCTGTAAAGTATACGAACGTTAGAAATGAACCAGCATTTTTGCGCAAGCTTCAAATGCAAAAAGAGGCAAAGCGCGATATAGCTCGTTTAGCAGCTAGTCGTATATGTGATGGGGATACTATCGCGGTGGATACAGGGACAACGACTGTGCATATTGCAGATTTTTTATTGGCAGTCAACGATATAACTGTCGTAACCAATTCAATCGCTGCAGCTGTACAATTTAATTTGGCTATAGAAGAGCGGCGGATGACGGGGAAAGTTATATTACTTGGAGGAACGACCAATCCAAGGCAATCCTCAGTAACAGGAGCTATGACATTAGAATTATTAGGAAATATGAATTTTGATAAAGCATTTATATCGTGTGGTGGTATAAGTGATGGTATCGTGTACGATTATGATTTGGATGAATCGTTAATTTCTAAAAAAATGCTTGACCGTAGCAAGATGAACTTATTATTAGCGGATGCATCTAAAATAAATGGTAAGTCCTTTTATCAAATTTGTCACATTGAAGAGTACTCAGAAATTCTTTGTGATATATCTTGCCCATTAGAGTGGCAAATGTATGAGGGAAAGTGGACTGTATGCAATGGAGGGAAATCGGATGATTGATTATCATGTACATTTAGAGGAGGGGCCATATTCATTTCGATGGCTGGAGCGTACTTCTCAGGCAATTAGATTTTTTAATGAAGATGAAGGAGCAACAAAAGGTTCTAAAGCATTTATAGAGCTACAAATGCAGCAGTTATCAAAGCGTTTACAGAATGGGTGCTATAGTGAAGAATGGTTAGATTTATATTTACAACAAGCAAAGCAGCTTGGTTTGCGCGAGGTTGGGATTGTCGACCATCTCTATCGTTTCAAGGAGACGCGACCATACTTTGAGCGATATATGCAATTAGATGACAATGAAGTTGGTAGAATTCAGCGTTACTGGCTTGATCGTGTGATGACGGAAAGCATGGATGATTTTGTGTCAGCTATTAATCGAGCAAAGGAAAAGTGGAGTCGCCATGGTATTTCCTTAAAGCTTGGCATCGAGGTAGATTATTTTGTCGATGGTGAGGAAGAATTAGCATCATTATTAGAAGGTTACCCGTGGGATTATGTCATCGGATCTGTCCATTTTGTCGATGGCTGGGGCTTTGATAATCCTCAAACACAATACATATTTGAGGACATGGATGTAGCAGCCTTACAGGAAAACTTTGCACGATTTTTTGCTACAGTAGAAAAAATGATCATCTCGAATATGTTTGATTTTGTGGCGCATTTAGACAACTTTAAAGTGTTCGACTATCAAGTGAAGGACACGGCTTTTCTTGATTCTTGGTATGAAAGAATTGCAAAGGCACTTGTGACCACACAAACTACCACTGAAATAAATGCCGGTTTATATTATCGCTATCCAGTAAAGGAAATGTGCCCTGGCCCCCGTTTCTTGCAAATTTTAATTGAACACGGTGTAGCCTTTACAGTTTCCTCAGATGCGCATTTCCCGGACGATTTAGGCAAACATACATTTGCCAATGTAGATTTGCTTAAGAGCTTCGGCGTTCAATCGATTGTTGGATTTGATCAACGCGAAAAACAATATATAGAACTATAATAAACGTCGCCGTTGATGAATATCTTCGGTGATTTTTTGTTTTTAGGAAGGGTGGTGGATGGGCTTCGGTGAGGTGATGGATAGGTTGAGCAAAGCGACGGATATAATCATTAAAGTGAAGGATGGAGTCAGCGAAATGATGGATAGATTGATCAGAGCGACAGAAAGAACCGGCAGAGCGACGGATAGAAAAGGCAAAGCGACAGAAGGAACTGCCGAAGAGACGGATAGAAATCAAAGCGACGGAAAGAACCGGCGAAGTGACGGAAGGAATCGTCCAAGCGACGGAAAGAACTGACGAAATGACGGAAAGAACCGGTAGAGCGACGGATAGAAAAGGCAAAGTCGTGGATAGAAAGGTCAAAATCGTGGATAGAACCGTCAATAACATGGATAGAATCATTAAAATCGTGGATAGAACCGTCAAAATGATGGATAAAACCGACGAAGCAACGGTAGGAACTATAGAAGTGACGGATAGAAGTCAAAGCGACGGAAAGAACTGTCAAAGTGACGGATAGAAGTTAAAGCGACGGAAAGAACTGTCAAAGTGACGGATAGAAGTTAAAGCGACGGAAAGAACCGACGAAGCGACGGAAAGAACCGGCGAAGTGACGGAAGGAATTGTCCAAGCGACGGAAGGAACTGCCGAAGAGACGGATAGAAGTCCAAGCGACGGAAAGAACTGGCGAAGTGACGGAAGGAATCGTCCAAGCGACGGAAAGAACTGCCGAAGAGACGGATAGAAATCAAAGCGACGGAAAGAACCGGCAGAGCGACGGATAGAAAAGGCAAAGTCGTGGATAGAAAGGTCAAAATCGTGGATAGAACCGTCAATTACGTGGATAGAATCATCCAGCGACGGAAAGAACTGCCGAAGCGACGGAAGTAATCATCCAAGCGACGGAAAGAACTGCCGAAATGACGGATAGAAATCAAAGCGACGGAAAGAACCGACGAAGCGACGGAAGGAATTGTCCAAGCGACGGAAAGAACCGGCAGAGCGACGGATAGAAAAGTCAAAATCGTGGATAGAACCATCAAAATCGTGGATAGAACCATCAAAATGATGGATAGAAGCGCCAAAGCGACGGATAGCCCCTGCCCCCGCAAATCTGACGAATCCCCCTGCAACCTAACAAAAATATTCATCTAGCTAAGCGTAATTAAGTCTAAACCGCGACATTTAGTACGCAAACCTTGTAGGATGTTGCCATTATTCAGTATAATAGTAAAATGGGAATTCAAATGTATGGAATTCGTTTGAAAGGAGTTACCTGATTGCAATGAATGAAGAACAACGCTTAGCAAATCAACAAGTCAATCAACCAAAAAAAGAAGATAAGCCTGAAAAGGATTATAGTAAATATTTTGAAACGGTCTTTACGGCACCTTCATTAAAAGATGCTAAAAAACGTGGGAAAGAAGAAGTTAAGTACCATAAGGACTTTAACATTGCAGAAGAGTTTGCAGGTATGGGTACGGGGCGTACTTTTTATATTCGTACGTATGGCTGCCAAATGAACGAGCATGATACGGAAGTGATGGCTGGGATTTTTATGCAGCTAGGTTATACGCCTACAGATGTGATTGATGAAGCTGATGTAGTGCTACTGAATACGTGTGCTATCCGTGAAAATGCAGAAAACAAAGTATTTGGAGAACTGGGCTTCCTACTAAAATATAAACGTAAAAATCCAGAAATGCTTATTGGGGTTTGTGGCTGTATGTCACAGGAAGAATCCGTTGTAAATAAAATTTTAAGAAGTTATCCACATGTCGATATGGTGTTTGGTACACATAATATTCACCGTTTACCGAACATTTTAAAAGAAGCATATATGTCTAAGGAAATGGTCATTGAGGTTTGGTCTAAAGAAGGCGATGTTATTGAGAATCTGCCGAAAAAACGTCTTGGTTCCATTAAAGCTTGGGTAAATATTATGTACGGCTGTGATAAATTCTGTACGTATTGTATTGTACCTTATACGCGTGGTAAGGAGCGTAGTCGCCGTTCAGAGGAGATTATTGCTGAAGTTCGTGAATTAGCGGCTGCGGGCTATAAAGAAATTATGCTGCTGGGGCAAAATGTCAACGCTTACGGCAAGGATTTTGAGGATATTGAATATCGACTTGGTGATTTAATGGATGAATTACGAAAAATTGATATTCCACGCATTCGTTTTACAACGAGTCATCCACGTGACTTCGATGATCATTTAATCGAAGTTCTTACAAAACGTGGTAACTTAGTTGAACATATTCATTTACCAGTACAATCTGGTTCAAATGATGTGCTAAAAATTATGGCGCGTAAGTATACACGTGAGCATTTCCTTGGATTAGTAGCGAAAATTAAAGCGGCTATTCCGGAAGTAACACTAACGACTGATATTATCGTAGGCTACCCTAATGAAACAGAGGAGCAATTTGAGGAGACATTATCCTTGTACCGTGAAGTAGGCTTTGAAATGGCCTTTACTTATATTTATTCTCCTCGAGAGGGTACACCTGCTGCCAAAATGGTGGATAATGTACCTGAAGAAGTGAAAAAAGAACGTCTCCACCGTTTAAATGAAGTTGTAGGAGAATACTCTCGCAAAGCATTAGAGGGCTTGAAAGGTGAAGTAGTAGAAGTCTTAGTCGAAGGTACAAGTAAAAAACGCGAGGATGTGTTAGCTGGCTATACGCGTAAAAATCGTCTTGTAAACTTTAAAGCGCCAGCAGATCTAATTGGTCAATTAGTGAAGGTAAAAATAGTTGAGGCTACTTCTTATTCACTAAGTGGTGAGTTCGTAGAAGTAGTAAAAAATGAAAAGGTGGAAGCGTAAATGTCACAAGTATTATATACAAAAGATGATTTAATCAAGAAGTCACACGAAATTGCGCATATGATTGCCAATACGCCAGAAGTTGAATTTTTCAAAAAGGCTGAAGCGCAAATTAATGAAAACCAACAAGTACGTGAGCGTATTGCAGGCCTAAAAAGCCTACAGAAGCAAGCTGTTAACTTCCAACACTTAGGGAAAGAAAAAGCGCTTAAATTAATTGAAGATAAAATCGAAAAAATTGAAGAAGAAATCAACTCAATCCCAGTGGTTCAACAATTTAAAGAATCTCAAGTTGATGTCAATGATTTATTGCAATTAGTTTCGAACACAATTGCTAACAATGTTACAAATGAAATTGTCCGCTCAACTGGTGGGGATTTACTTCGTGGAGAAACTGGCTCATACGTAGCCAATACAACACCAGGCAGCTGCTCATAAACATAATAGAAGTAATAGCTCGAATGCTGGCATTCGGGCTATTTTTATGGGTTTAATACTCGTAGAAATTAGCGCAATTCAGACAAAAAAGTATGAAAAAGTCAGTAATTTGATTCTATAAAAATATATGTTCACCCAATAGGCGCTACCTGCATATGATGGAGTGAAAAGAGTCAAAGGAGGAATTGCGCTGAAACGTTTACGACAAATCGTGACGAGAGCAGTAGTTGCCAAAGGGAAGAAGAGAACGGAAGAACGTGTAACATTAAGTCCATCGAATAAACCGACGAGTATACTCGGGTGCTGGGTTATCAATCATACTTGCTCCGCGAAAAAAGTCGGTAAGTTTGTAGAAGTATCAGGGAAGTTTGATGTCAATGTATGGTATGCCTATAGTAGTCATTCGAAAACAGCAGTGTTTTCTGAAACGGTGCACTATAAAGACAAAGTGAAGCTTTCATTTAGAGAAGGCGAAGTGAGTACTGGTGATGATGTTCGTGTACGTGTCGTTCAAGAGCCAAACTGCATAGAGGCAATCATCTCTCCATGTGGTACGAAGTTTGAAATCGTAGTAGAACGTGAAGTTGTAGTAGAGGTAATGGGAGAAACGACGATTTGCATTAGTGTACATCCACTAGATTTCGAAGAGGAATGGAACTTTGATGAGAGCTCATCTTCGTCTTCATCTAGCTCCAGTTCCAGCTCATCGTCTAGCTCGAGTGAAGAAGGTAGGTATGTTTTAGAGTCCTCATCGTTTCCTGATGAACGACCAAGATAATACTGAAGATTTTATACATGCGAAGCGCTAGCATCTTAAAAAAAGGTGAATTAAGCGTTTCGCATGTATCTTTTGTTATAATAAAAATATCTATATGGTTAGAGCGAGGTAAATTTTAAAATGACAACATATACACCAATGATGCAACAGTATTTGCAGGTAAAGGAAGATTACAAGGATGCCTTTTTATTTTTTAGATTAGGCGATTTTTACGAGATGTTTTTTGAGGACGCTATTAATGCCTCTCAGCTTTTAGAAATTACATTAACGAGCCGGGACGCGGGTGCAAAAGAGCGTATTCCAATGTGTGGCGTTCCGCATCATTCGGCAAAAAATTATATTGAAACTCTTGTGCAAAAGGGTTATAAGGTTGCAGTTTGTGAGCAAACAGAAGATCCAAAGCAAGCAAAGGGTGTAGTGAAGCGTGAAGTTGTACAGCTTATTACACCAGGTACGATCATGGAAGGTAAGGCGCTTGATGGTAAAACCAATCATTTTATTGGTGCTGCGGAGCAATTCGACGATATGACATTTGGCTACGCTTATTTAGACTTATCTACAGGTGAAGCAGTAGCCTCCTCGATTGAGGGCGACGGTAAAGCACTTTTATTGCAAATGCAGGCATACGGTATTCGTGAACTAATTGTAACGGAAAGTTTGCAGCTTCTTTTAGCAGAGCATGCAGTAAACGCAGGTATCGTCCTTTCTATTGGAACAGATGAAATGACAATGGATAAAGCCGCGCATTATTTAGATGCGGTGCCAAATGATTTGCAAATTGCGTGCCTTCGTTTGCTCGCTTATATCGATAAAACACAAATGCGTTCTTTATCACATATTCAAGCATTTACTTACAATGAAATGAAAAATTATTTACGTATTGACTCTAGCTCAAAGCGTAATTTAGAGCTTATTCAGTCTATTCGAGGTGGCGATCAAAAGGGCACACTTTTATGGTTGTTAGATGATACAGTGACAGCAATGGGTGGACGTAAGTTAAAACAATGGTTACACCAACCTCTTGCTTCACGTGCTGCCATAGAAGAAAGACTAGCAAACGTCACTGATTTATTAGAGGAATACTTTGTAAGAACAGAGCTTCAGGCCTCTTTAAAACAAGTATATGATTTAGAGCGTTTAGCTGGGCGTGTAGCTTTTGGTAATGTTGGTGGACGAGATTTAGCGCAGCTACGTGATTCATTGCGTCAAGTACCTGCTATTCAGCAGCAATTACTTGGTACCGATAAAGAAACATTGAAAAAGCTAGGTGCAGCGCTTGATATGTGTGCAGATGTAGAGGCACTATTAGCTCGTGCTATTACAGACAATCCACCAATTACAATTAAAGAGGGTGACGTCATTCGCGATGGCTATGATGCGCGCTTAGATGAACTACGCTATGCTTCTCGTAATGGGAAAGATTGGATTGCACAGCTAGAGCAAGAGGAACGGGTGAAAACTGGCATTAAAAACTTAAAAATCGGCTACAATCGAATTTTCGGTTATTATATTGAAATTACGAAATCTAATATCCATTTAGCAGATTTAACACGTTATGAACGTAAGCAAACGTTGGCAAATGCCGAGCGTTATATTACACAAGAGCTTAAAGAAAAAGAAGCGTTAATTTTAAATGCTGAGGAAGAAAGTTTAACGTTAGAGTATAACTTATTTGTGGCAATACGTGATGAATTAAAGGTATTTATTCCACGTGTCCAAGCATTAGCGTCAAGCATTAGTGAGCTAGATGTACTATTAAGCTTTGCGAGTGTTTCAGAGAAATACCGTTTTACGAAGCCGGAGTTTCATGGCGGACGTTCGCTAGAAATTATTGAAGGGCGCCATCCGGTTGTTGAGAAAATGCTTAATAAGCAAATGTATGTACCAAATGATTGTGTACTTGAGGAAAACAACAATATGATGCTTATTACAGGTCCGAATATGTCCGGTAAAAGTACGTATATGCGTCAAGTTGCACTAATTGTTGTCATGGCGCAAATGGGCTGTTATGTGCCTGCTGAAAAAGCTAGATTACCAATTACAGATCAAATCTTTACACGCATCGGTGCAGCAGATGATTTAGCTGCGGGACAATCAACATTTATGGTGGAGATGTTAGAATCTCAGCACGCCATTACGCATGCTACAAAAAATAGTTTAATGTTGTTTGATGAAATTGGTCGTGGGACATCTACTTATGATGGTATGAGTCTTGCTCAATCCATGATGGAATACATCCATGACAAAATTGGAGCAAACACGCTGTTTTCAACTCACTATCATGAATTAACGGCACTCGAAAAGGAGCTTTCTCGACTGCAAAATGTACACGTATCGGCTACTGAAAAAAACGGCACGGTTGTCTTTTTGCATAAGGTGAAAAAGGGCGCTGCCGATAAATCTTACGGAATTCATGTAGCACAGCTTGCACAATTGCCAGAGGAAATTTTAGCAAGAGCACAAGTGCTACTTGAAAACTTCGAGGCCGGAAACGAAGCTGGAAACGAAGTCAGAAACGAAGTAGCCGTCTTACAAAAAGTTGATGAAAAGCCAGTTGTTGAACAGCCAGAGCAAATGTCACTATTTACGGAGGAAGAAGCAATCTCACCAGCAGAGACAGAGGTGCTTAAAAACCTAGAAAAAGTAAATATTCTGGGCACTTCACCGATGCAAGCGATGAATATTTTATACGAATTACAGCAGCAACTAGTAAACGCAAAAAAGTAAAGGAGTGATGCGCTATGGGAAAAATACAAATTATGGACGAGTGGCTGTCCAATAAAATCGCAGCAGGGGAAGTAGTTGAAAGACCAGCCTCTGTAGTAAAAGAGCTTGTTGAAAATGCCATTGATGCAGGAAGTACGTCCATTGATGTTTTTTTACTAGAAGCGGGCCTCACTTCAATTCAAATAATTGATAATGGTAGTGGTATGGATGAAGAGGATGCATTAATATCATTCTCTCGCCATGCGACAAGTAAAATTCATCAAGAACACGATTTATTTCGTATTCGTACCCTTGGCTTCCGTGGTGAGGCCTTAGCTTCCATTGCATCGGTGTCAAAAATGACACTAATTACATCTAATGGTGAATCAGGAACGTATTTAGAGCTTGAGGGTGGGCATATTGCTACACATAAACCTGGCCCTTTGCGCAAGGGAACAGATATTACAGTGGCACAGCTATTTTTCAATACACCTGCTCGATTAAAATATATGAAAACAATACAGACCGAGCTTGGACATACAATTGATCTGATGAACCGTCTTGCACTCGGAAATCCACAAATTGCGTTTAGATTATTGCATAATGGCCAGCAATTGTTACAAACAAATGGACGAGGAGATGTACAGCAAGTATTAGCTGCCATTTACGGTGTGCATAATGCTAAAAAAATGGTGGCATTCAATGGAGAGTCACATGATTATAAAATTTCCGGTTTCGTATCATTACCAGAGGTGACTCGTGCTTCGAAAAACTATATGTCGTTGTTTGTGAATGGTCGCTGGGTGAAGCATTATTTGGTACAAAAAGCGATTGTAGACGCTTATCATACGTATTTGCCTATTGAACGTTTTCCAATTGTAGCGCTCTATATAGAGGGGGATCCTTATTTAACAGATGTCAATGTTCATCCTGCCAAACATCAAATTCGTTTAAGTAAGGAGCCTGAGCTTCTTAAGTTAATTGAAGAAACAATACGAGAGAAAATCCGCAACGTTATTCGAGTACCGCTAATGGAAAAGAAGGAGAAAGTGGTAAAGCCTGCGACGGAGCAGTTAAATATTTGGAAACCAGCACCAAAGCTTAATGTGGAGAAAATGAATGCCATTGTAGAAAAACTTTATGATGTGCAAACAGTGCAGGAATCGAACACATTAGACCCTATAGTGCCACAACCTGAAGCCGTCCCTACTACCATTGAAGATAGCTGGCAACCGGCACCAGTGATGGAAGTGAATTTTCCTGAAGAAGTGAATCTTGTGAATCCTCCTGAAGAATTGAAGCTAGAGGAGCCAGTGGAAATTCTAGAGGATGAGCCAGCTAAAGAACCATTTCCTGCGCTTGAAGTGGTAGGGCAAATTCACGGCACGTATATTGTTGCACAAATGGAGGATGGCTTTTATTTAATTGATCAGCACGCTGCTCAGGAGCGTATTAAATATGAATTTTTCCGTGAAAAGGTCGGTCAGGTGAACCCAAATGAGCGTCAGGCTTTATTGCTTCCATTGACCTTCCATTATGCTGCTGACGAGGCTCTTATATTAAGAGAAAATAGACAGGAGTTAGAAGCTGTTGGCGTATTTTTAGAGGAATTTGGACAGGCTTCATTTGTAGTGAGAGAGCATCCTAGCTGGTTCCCTAAGGGAGAAGAACAAGAAATTATTGAGGACTTAATTGAACAGGTATTGACAACTAAAAAGGCGGACGTCAAAAAATTACGTGAGGCAGCAGCAATTATGATGAGCTGTAAAAAGTCGATAAAGGCCAATCATTATTTAACGAAAGAGCAAATGGATACGTTACTGCAAGATTTACGCAACGCCGACAATCCATTTACTTGCCCACACGGACGTCCAGTGCTGATACATTTTACAACGTATGAAGTGGAAAAAATGTTTAAACGGGTAATGTAGATGAAACGCCTGACAATAATCATGAACAACATGAATAGTCCATGCTGCATAAAGGAATTTTATAGGTAAAGCATAATACAAATGACTCATCACCAAAAGTTGTGGATGCCATTTGTTAAAACGTATGCCATAAGTTGATTGGAGTGGAGACTGGGCGACTCCTTGGGGATTAGCGATATAGAGGAACGAAGGCTAAAAGCATCACGTCCTGTGATAACGCCTTCGTGACCAACATCCTGTTGGCCCGAGACCCTGCAGCGAAGCGAAGCGGCTCATCGGACTCCCCCAGGAAGCTCTGCTCTGCGCGAAAGCGAAGCGTCAGCGGCAAATGTTTTATCTGTGCGAAAGCGAAGCGACAGCAACAATTGGTTTCTGTAGCGAAAGCAAAGCGGCAGCTACAAAGCGCCCAGTCAGAACGGAAATCAACCACACGTTATGGTGATGAACTATACAAATGACATTAGAATTTCTATGCTTAAAGTTATTGCTAGTTATACAGGCTGTCATACGCAATAGAGGTTACACATATTTTCAAATTATAGCTAATGGGGGAAAAAAGTTATGTTTTCATTTGAACATCGTCCTAAAATTATGCATTTTTTAGAGCAATATAGCTTTGATGTTTTAGTCATTGGTGGCGGCATTACTGGTGCTGGCATTGCGCTTGATGCAGCATCTAGAGGGCTATCGGTCGCTTTGATTGAGAAGCAGGATTTTTCTGCTGGCACATCAAGCCGTTCAACAAAGCTTATTCATGGTGGGCTTCGTTATTTAAAGCAACTTGAAGTTGGTGTAGTAGCCGAGGTTGGGCGTGAGCGTGAAATTGTTTATGACAATGCTGTTCACGTGACAACTCCTGAAAAAATGCTACTACCATTATATAAGAAGGGCTCACTTGGACCATT
The DNA here is from genome assembly GCF_047737915.1 of Lysinibacillus sp. NPDC056185. NCBI lineage: Bacteria > Bacillati > Bacillota > Bacilli > Caryophanales > Bacillaceae > Lysinibacillus > Lysinibacillus sp. NPDC056185. The sequence goes on along the minus strand of NZ_JBLLLQ010000004.1, from coordinate 70,003 downwards.
TACAACATCAATGGCACTGAAGGTATATGATCGATTAGCAGGTGTTAAAAAGCATGAACGTAGAACAATGTTAAACGCTCAGGAAACGGCAGCGCTAGAGCCTTTACTCAATCAAGATGAACTTATTGGTGGTGGCTATTACGTTGAATATCGTACGGATGATGCCCGTCTGACAATTGAAGTGCTGAAAAAAGCTGTAGAATATGGGGCGCTTTGTTTAAATTATGCGGAGATGACAGAATTTTTATATGAGAAGAAAAAGCTTGTTGGGGTACAAGTGAAGGATCATGTTACAGGGAAAACGATTGAAGTACATGCTGCGCAAATCGTTAATGCAACTGGACCTTGGGTGGACGAGGTTCGCCAAAAGGATAAAGTAGCAGACAAAAAGCAATTACGTCTCACGAAAGGAGTTCATATTGTCTTTGATCAAAAGGATTTTCCATTACGACAAGCAGTGTACTTTGATATAGTAGATGGGCGTATGGCCTTTGCAATTCCACGTGATGGTAAAGCCTATGTAGGGACAACAGATACAGTTTACGAGGGAGACCCTGTACATCCTGTCGCTACCCAAGAAGATGTTGACTATTTAATTGCTGCTGCAAAAACTGTCTTTCCAACGGCAAATATTTCAAGAGATACAATAGAATCGTCGTGGGCAGGTGTGCGTCCACTTATTTTTGAAAAAGGAAAGGATCCATCCGAAATTTCACGCAAAGATGAGATATGGACGGCTCCGAGTGGACTAATGACGATTGCGGGTGGCAAACTAACGGGCTACCGTCAAATGGCAGAAACAATCGTTGATAAAATTGTGAAAACCCATAAATATAAGCACGCAAGTCCATGTGTAACACGTGAATTATCACTTTCGGGTGCAAAAGGCATTAATGCCATTAATTTCACTGATTATAGTACGTATAAAGCTAAAGAGGGCGTTCAGTATGGTCTAAATTATGATGAAGCAAAACAGCTTGTACAAAAATATGGCACGAATGTCGATGCATTATATAACCAGGTGAAATATTTGCATGAACATGGAAGTTCGATGCCCCTGGCCCTACATGCAATGCTACTTTATGGCATAGAAGCGGAAATGGTGTACACACCAAGTGATTTCTTTATCCGTCGAACAGGCTTATTATACTTCGATATTGATGCGGTAAAATGTTATAAACAGCAGGTCATTCAAGTTATGCAACAACATTTTAACTATACAGAGTCACAAAGAAATACTTATGTCGCTCAACTAGAGCAAGCTCTTGTAAATGCAACAAATTTTGCGGAGGAAGGAGTGTAGGCAATGCGTTATATTGAAATGTCAGATGGCCATTTTCTGTTTACTCGCACATTAAAGCCATCGAAGCCATGTATTGGCCATATTCATATTTTACATGGTATGGCGGAGCATAGTGGACGTTATGTTAAATTTGCCAATAGCCTAAATGAAGCTGGCTATGCAGTGACAATGCATGATCATCGAGGGCATGGAGAAACAGCAGCTTATAATGGCACACTAGGTTTTTTTGCTGAAGAAAATGGGTTTGATCGCGTCGTAGAGGATGCACATGAAGTAGTTACAATATTGCATGAACAATTTACAGATGTACCTTTGATTTTATTTGGTCATAGTATGGGATCGTTCATTACTAGAAGATATATTCAATTGTACAGCGATCAAGTGGATAATGTGATTCTTTGTGGAACAGGAAGCGTTACAACATTGCATACGATGGGGAATCTAGTAGCAAAAGTAATGGCCAAACAGCTTGGTAAAGATACGGAGAGCAAGTTATTAAATAAGCTGAGCTTTGGTAGCTTTAATAAACAGTTCCCAAATTCGAAGACTGCGTATGACTGGATATGTTCAGCAGAAGATGAGGTGCAAAAATATATCGATGATCCGTATTGCGGCTTTATTCCAACAAATCAATTTTTTGTCGATTTAACAACAGGTTTTATGTCGTTAAATCGTAAAAAAGAGATAGCCAAAACAAAAAAAGACTTACCTATATTATTGATAAGTGGTAGTAAGGATCCAGTCGGAGAACAAGGCCAAGGTGTATACGCTGTAGCACAACAATTGGCGGAAGCGGGCATACAGGATGTAACGGTTTACTTATTTGAGGATAAGCGCCATGAAATCCTAAACGAAGACAATCAAGATTCAGTCTATCAAGTTTTATTACGGTGGTTAGAAAAATATGATACAAGATAAATTACAGCAGGCAGAGGTCGTAGCAATCGTAGGGCCTACTGCTTCTGGGAAAACAGCACTAAGCATTGAGTTAGCAAAAAAATATAATGGCGAAATCATCAACGGTGACTCCATGCAAATCTATCAAGGCTTAGATATTGGTACAGCGAAAATTACTGAGGAAGAGATGGAGGGTGTACCCCATCATTTACTAAGCTTCAAAGAGCCGACAGAGTCCTTTTCAGTAGCAGACTATCAAAAATTAGTGCGAGCTAAAATTGCAGAAATTCAAGCGAGTGGTAAGCTACCGATTATTGTAGGAGGCTCAGGTTTATATGTGCAGGCAGTACTCTTTGATTTTCAATTTACAGAGGAGCAGGTAGATGAAGAGGCACGAAAAGCCTATTATGCAGAACTGGAGAAATTAGGTCCAGAGGCAATGCATGCTAAGCTTAAAAAACTTGATCCACAAACAGCTGAGACAATTCATCCAAATAATACTCGCCGTGTTATACGTGCGTTAGAGATGATTGAGCTTAGTGGCGTTTCAAAGGCATCCGAAGCCCAAAATCGTGGAGAAGTTCCACTTTACAATCATGTGATTATAGGGCTTGGGCAAAATATGTCACGTGAAGTGCTCTATGATCGTATTAACCGTCGTGTCGATATAATGATGGAAAAAGGGCTTTTAGAAGAAGTAAAAGGCTTATGGCAGCAAAATATACGAGGTGTACAGTCAATACAAGCAATCGGCTACAAGGAATTATATGATTACCTAGATGGAAAATGTTCTTTAGATGAAGCTATTGACAGCTTAAAGCAAAATTCTCGCCGCTATGCGAAAAGACAACTAACTTACTTCCGAAACAAAATGGATGTATATTTTGTTAATAATGACGAAAAACTTTAACTAATTCTTAAAAATCACTAATTGCTAAATTGGTAGAACGTGCTAATATAGGAATGAAGAGGTAGAAAGAGAGCATAGGGAGGCATATTTGATGAAATCAATTAACTTGCAAGATACATTCTTAAACCATCTACGTAAAAACAATGTTTTTGTCACTGTGTTTTTGTTAAACGGATTTCAGTTAAAAGGAACTGTGAAATCCTATGATAATTTTACAATTTTATTACTAGATGCTGAAAGCAAGCAACATCTTATTTACAAACACGCTATTTCTACATTTGTTCCAGCAAAGCAAGTAGATTTTTTAGAAACAGAAGAATAGAAACATTAGAAGTAAAACAGTTAGTGTTCATGACACTAGCTGTTTTTTTGCCTTCAGGCTATAATGTAAGAGGAAATCGACATATTGGAGGACTACACAGATGAAAACTATGGATACAACAGAAATATTAGAACTATTAGATGCGAACGAAGATCTATACATTATTGATGTTCGTGAAGATGATGAGGTAGCACAAGGCATGATCCCTGGTGCGCAACACATTGCTCTTGGGACAATCCCTGAGCGCTTAAATGAATTAAATGCTTCTAAGCCATACATTATCGTTTGTAAGGCAGGCGGTCGTTCAGCAAATGCTTGTGCATACCTAGAAGCTCAAGGCTTTGACGTAACAAACCTTGAAGGCGGCATGCTTGCTTATGATGGAGAGTTAGAATTTAAATAATTGTCGTTTAAAACCCTCGTTTAGGCGAGGGTTTTTCTTATACATTCGAGTTGATATAAGATTGAAGCAATTCATTATCGTTTGGTAAAATGTGTTATAATTGCAACATGTAAGGAGGGATTAGTATGTATCGAACAATAGCACCCCCAACAATGTCTTTACAGTAGAATCTGCTGTTTAGGCATTCAATAAAAGCTTGCTAATTCTCAATAGATTCTACTGTATATAAAGACTATATACATGTAGAAAGTAGGAATTAGAAATGAGCGGGAAACTATCTTTTATTTTATCAATGATTATTTTTGGAGCTGTCGGTGTTTTTGCAAAATATATTAAGTTACCTTCAAGTGAAATAGCCTTTTGGATGAGTCTCATTGGCTCTTGTTTTTTACTTTTGATTTTCCTATCAAAAAAAGAAAGGTTTACGAAAACAACTATTTTGCAAAATAAATGGCCATTGGTACTTTCGAGCTTTGCCTTATGCGGAAATTGGATTTTCCTTTTCCAAGCGTACAAGGAAACAACTATCGCAAATGCAGCTCTAAGCTACTATTTTGCGCCAGTACTAGTGATTTGTTTGTCACCTATAGTTTTGAAAGAGAAAATAATATTAAGAAAAATTTTTTATGTTTGTGTTGCGCTTGTAGGTCTGTATTTTATCGTTCAAAGCCAAACTACCGAAACGAGCGAACATTATATCGGTATTGTATATGGGCTTATTGCAGCTTGTTTCTATACAATAGTTACATTCACCAATAAGTATATTCATGGATTAAAAGAGCCCGATAATACGATTATTCAACTTGCTTTAGCAGCGTTATTCCTTGCTCTTTACCTTTTTGGGACTAATGGGTTCCAAATAATGAAAATCGATATAAAATCAATTAGTTTACTTATAGCGTTGGGCATTGTCCATGCTGGAATAGGCTTCTATCTGTTCTTTTTGGGAATGCGTCATCTAAAAGGGCAAAGTATAGCTATTTTAAGCTATATTGATCCACTGACATCATTAGTAATTTCGACGATGATTATAGGAGAGAAAATGGCGACCCTACAAATACTAGGCGCTATCCTTTTACTCGGCGCAACATTTCTGAGTGAAATAGATAAAACAAAGTTGATATCACAGCAATAAACGGACAGAAAGCTCCCAAAAGCCTATTTGGCATTAGGGAGCTTTTTCTAGCATAGGGAATAGAATTATGAAGAATAAAGAAGTGAACTACTCGCCACTTAGCAAAGCTTGATGTTGTAGCTTCTCAGTTCCACGACGTTAGCAACCTTGATCTTTTTCTGTAATAGAAGCACTTTGAATATATTCTGCATAATTTATTAATTTTCTTTAATATTGTGCCAAGCACCATTCTTTAGTTTCTTGGTCGGCAAAGGATGCTTCTACACTATTTATATAAATTTGTCGATAATCTTCTTCGCTTAGATTAAATTCATTGTTAACTAAATGGATTTCTTTTGCCATTGTAGTATCAGATACTGTTCTGTTATCCGTATTAAATGTCACTTTTATTCCATCTTTATGAAACTTATAAATCGGATGTTCAGAATAATGATGAACAGCTTTCGTTTGGACATTACTAGTTGGACACATTTCAAGCACTACCTGTCTTTCTTTCACAATCTTATATGCCTCGGCACAATCTTTAATAAATACTCCGTGTCCTATTCTTTCAGCACCCAACAGTTCAACAGCCTCTAGAACATTTTTACCAATTCCTGTTTCACCGGCATGAATAGTGACTCTGTAGCCATATTCTTTGGCTAAAGCAATTGGATCTACGAATTTTTCACAAAAGCCTTCTTCTTCGGATGCACATAGGTCAATTGCCACCACACCTTTTCCAAGGAACTTTTTCCCCTTTTCAACCACCTCAAATGCGCTTTCTACAGACATAGTCCTCATGCAAGACAGGATTATATTTCCCTTTATTTCGTAGCAGCTTTCGGCGTCTCTCATCCCATCTATAACAGCTTGAATAACTTCTTCAACACCAAGACCTTGTAATGTGTGAAGTAACGGGGCAAATCTGACTTCTAAATATTTCACATTTTCCCTTGTTGCATTCTCAAATAGCTCAAAAGTAATTCTTCTTAAGTTCTCCTTAGACTGCATTACTAAATTAGGAAGAGAAAATCTTTTTAAATATTCGTCAAGGGATTCACATTCTAACGGAGCAATCAGCTCCTTTTGCAGTACATCCTTATCAAAAGAGGGTAACTGAATGCCTTCCTTCTGTGCAATATCGATAATAGTTTCAGCCCTAAGGCTTCCATCCAAATGACAGTGTAGTTCAATTTTGGGCAATGCTAAAAAGTTCATTTTTGACCTCCTGAAATAAATTTTTAGATTAAAATACAAAAAAATTCCTGACTACAAAGAAAATACAAGTTTTGTACTTTCTTCGTAATCAGGAATTTCGGTTCCTGGTAGAGACCCCCAAACCATATTATTGGGGTTATACGAAATATATTATTGAATTCATTTGTGATTTTCAATATGATAATAGAAAAATTTCGGATTGTCAACATGGTCCATACCTTTTTCAACAAAACTGCTTCGTTCGTTTAAGTACATTTCTTCAAATAGTTATTTGTTGTTATTAAGAGGAAAAGGCTCTTTTGATTTACATTTCGGAGTACCGAATGCCAACATTCATTATTATCTCTTACACCTAATGATCCTTATATCGATAGACCACTCGCCCAAATCCCTTTAAAACCGACTTCCTCTACAACTTTTGCGGAAAGACCGTTATGGGATTCCATTAAAAATTCAAGTTTGTCTGAATATATTTTTTTAAAAAAATTCGTCCTTTTTTTCAATATCTCCCATCTCCCCATACTCGACATGTCTATATGACTAAAAGTAAAGATTAGCAGGGCAAATATATTAGAAGCTAATGATTTTGAAATCAATAAAATGGATGCATTGAGAACAATCATAATGCTACTTTTCTAGTGTAGAAAATTTATTATGACTCTAACAGAAAAATAGGAGATATTAGTCGCGTTACCAAGTCTCACTCACCCATGCAAGATAAATCTATTTACATACAATACAGTAACCTCCATAAGTGGGGAGGACTACACTATTAATACAAAAGAAATAAAAATATCTAACTAAATGAGGTGAGTTTATTGAAAAATGGACTTGGAAAATGGGAACAATTCTTACTTTTAAAACAAAATCCTTTAACAACTGACTGCATTCCAGAAACAACACTTTACAGTCTAGAAAATCTAATCTATTTATTAAATAGGTATGAGTATGTTTATGTGAAACATAATAGCGCTGGACAAGGAAGAGCAATTTATAAAGTCTGCAAAAGAAAAGATGGACACTATTGTTTTAACGGATTTACCATGCAAGGTGAAGAAATAAGTAAATGTGTGGCAGCAATTGAGGATTTCCACCAAGTTCTACATCCATATGAGAAACACGGTAGATTAAGCGGAATTTATATTATACAGGAGGGGGTTAAAAGTCTAACCCCTGATGGGGATTCAATATCCATTCGTGTTCATGTTCAAAATCTAAAGGGAAAATGGATAATTGGTGGAATTTACGGAAGGCTTGCAACTGAGGATCATGGGATTGTCAATTCAAATCGGGGTTCTCAAGCAATATCGATTGAAGAATTATTATCAGGTTATTTGATGATGGATAATACAAAGAAAGATCAAACAATAGACTCTCTAAAAGAAGATTCAATTTTAGCATCTGAAGTAATAGCATCCCACTTTCCTTGTAGAGAATATGGCATTGATTTTGGAATAAATCTTGAAGGAAAACCTATATTATTTGAAGTAAATACAACGCCAAGCATACGTAGTTTTGCCAAAGTTGATAGGGCGATCTGGAAGAATATTGTTGAGATTAGGAAAATGCAAAATGAAGGCTAAGTTTGAAATGTAGTTATTTTTCATGTTAGTCATCAGCATATTTCTATTCAATAGACTTACATCAAAAAATTACTTTCCCTACTATAATTTTAGGAAAGAAGAAACTTAATTGCATCCGTTACTTGTGAACGAATAGGGATTTACCTAGAAAAAATGGATTATGGTTGGGTAGGCGCGATATGAATCAATTTTCGAAGGAATGCCTGGAACAATTTTCCGTTTAATCAAATATATTGACACAAAAACCACTTTGACGTAGATTTAAAGTAATTGCATAAAAGCATTAGGTGCCCATTGCGGGAGAATAGGGAATAAAGTGAAAAGCTTTAGCGGTCCCACCACTGTAAAAGGGAGTTTCATAGAGAATGCCACTAGCGTCTTGCTGGGAAGGTTCTATGAAATGTTGAAATTGAGCCAGGAGACCTGCCTATCTGCTTCGGTTATATAGACGATGGAAAAGTCTGTAGTTTATTTGTTATGGAATAAACTACAGGCTTTTTATTTTTTTCTCTAAATCATTCTTCGAGTGACAAGGGCAAAAAAGAAAGGGGAAATTTTCATGCAATTATTACAACAGACGATTCAAAACATTCAAAGTGCTGACAACAAAATGATGGAGAAGGCAAGGGAACGCATAGATGCACTTTGCAAGCCTCCTGGAAGCTTGGGGAAACTGGAGGCTCTTGCTGTACAACTATCTGGAATTACAGGAGACCTATTTCCTGCGATTGATAAAAAGGCGATAATTGTCTGTGCAGCAGACCATGGTGTTTGTGATGAAGGGGTAACACCTAATCCACAAAATGTGACGGTCTTTCAAACATTAAATTTTCCTAGAGGAGGAACAGGTGTCTGTGCTATCGCAAAAATCACAGATGCAAAAATTGTTACAGTAGACGTTGGTGTAAAAGAGGATATTCCACATGATGCTGGTGTTATCATGAAAAAAATTAAATATGGCACGGACAATATGGCAAAAGGTCCTGCTATGTCAAGGGAAGAAGCCATTCAATCCATTGAAGTAGGAATTGAGGTAGCAACGGAAGAAATTAAAAAAGGAATCAATGTACTCGGGACAGGCGAAATGGGGATCGGTAATACGACTCCAAGTGCTGCAATATTATCGGTTCTTCACGAATGTCATCCAAATGAAGTGACAGGCTTTGGTGCAGGAGTAGGACCAGGGGGGATAGCACATAAAGTAGAAGTCATTCACAATGCTATTGCATTAAATAAACCAAATCGCGATGATGCTATTGATATTCTTGCAAAGGTCGGTGGATTAGAAATAGGCGCTATGGCTGGAGTAATACTTGCCGCCGCCGCACATCGTAAACCTGTTGTTATTGATGGTTTTATTTCTACCATCGCTGCCCTTATCGCATACGAACTCGAACCAAACGTAAAAGACTATATCATTCCATCTCATGCCTCTGAAGAACCAGGTGCAAAAATTGCTGCTGAAATGCTCGGAGTTGAACCGATGTTGCAGATGAATATGCGATTGGGTGAGGGCTCTGGTGCAGCTTTAGCCTTTCCTATTTTAGACGCAGCATGCTCTATGATGAAAAATATGGCTACTTTAGAAGAAGCTATGTTGCTGTTGAAAAATTAACTTTAGCCGCTGCTGTGGATGCACGGAGTTTGTGATAAATAAGGAATTTATAAATTCAAAAAAGCCCAAATCTGATATTTGGGCTTTTTAATTATGCAACAGTATAACTATGCTCGATTCAACCTCCGTAACGGTAAACGCCATTTCTTCATGTATGAAAGTATTCTTAGTACTGTGATCACTCCAAATAATACATATAAAAAGATATCCCCTGAAAATAGTTGAAGTCCGATGATAAGCCCGGCTAGCGCTGCCCAAACACCATAGATTTCATCACGAAGAACTAACGGTTTACGTCTAGCTAATAAATCACGAACAATTCCACCACCTGACCCTGTTAAGACAGCAGCTACAATAACGGCACTAATAGGCATGTCGAGCTTCACAGCATAAAGGGCACCTTGAATCGCAAATGCCGATAATCCGATAGCATCAGTGAAATTGCCCCAGCGATGCCAATGCTGAATGAGACGATGTGGAAATAAGAAAAAAATTGTAATGGCTGCAATGGCAATTTGAAACATCATATCTTGCCCCCACAATGTTGTTACAGGTAAACCTATGAGTAGATTTCGTATAGCTCCACCGCCGAAAGCAGTTACGATACCGAGTATATATACACCGAATAAATCGTATTCTTCCTCCATTGCTATTATTGCCCCAGAAATTGCGAAGGCAATTGTTCCGATGATACTAAAAACCTCCCAAGCCAACCCTTTCACCCCTTATGTGAATAAATCATTTCATGTTGTTGTAGATTAGTTACTAGAAAATATTAAAGTTACCTTTTTTTGTATCTAGAAGTTTTTGCAAAGAAAAGCATCGACTTTTGATTCGGAATTATCAGATATCAAATACCTTATTATAACAGAATTAAATAGATTTAGTTGGTCATTTAACTTAGTGCCTAATGAAATTAGCAAGCTTTGCAGGCAAGCTCACAAATTGATAAGATAAGATTTGAACAAATGTGAAATGGAGAAGAACATAATGACTTTTACAACCAATTTATCAGAAGAAACACTAGCATTAGCTGCTAAAATAGAAGAAAAGGTACGCCCTTTTCATGCAAAGGTAGAAGACATGGCATTCTTCAATCAACAAAAAGTGCTTGCTGCGTTCCGAAAGCATCAAGTTAGTGATTATCATCTGCACCCGTCTAATGGTTATGGCTATGATGATGAGGGGCGTGACAATCTAGAACGAGTTTATGCAGAGGTCTTTGGAGCGGAGGCTGCCATTGTACGTCCGCAAATTATTTCTGGTACACATGCAATTACACTTAGCTTATTCGGAGTACTACGTCCAGGTGATGAATTACTTTATATTTCGGGTCAGCCGTATGATACATTGCAATCAATAGTTGATGGTGGCGATAAGGATACTGGCTCGTTAAAAGATTATAAAATCGGTTATAGCCATGTGGATTTAATCGATAATCAAGAGATCGATTGGGAAGGTGTTGCAGCTGCAATTACACCAAACACAAAAATGATTGCTATCCAACGTTCGAAAGGCTATGCAACACGCCCATCCTTTACCATTTCGCAAATTACAGAAATGTGTGCAAAAATCCGTGAATTAGCACCAAATGCGGTTATTTTCGTTGATAATTGCTACGGTGAATTTGTTGAGGCACAGGAACCGACCGAGGTTGGGGCTGATTTAATAGCAGGCTCGCTCATTAAAAATCCTGGCGGAGGCTTAGCGAAAATTGGTGGTTACATTGCGGGGCGTGCAGATTTAGTAGAAAAATGTGCTTATCGAATGACATCACCAGGTATTGGTGCTGAAGCAGGAGCAACATTAAATACGCTTGGTGACTTCTATCAAGGATTTTTCCTTGCACCACATGTTGTATCTCAAGCGTTAAAAGGTGCCATTTTCACAGCTGCTATGCTAGGGGAAATTGGCATGAATACATCACCAAGCTATGATGCTAATCGTACAGATTTAATTCAATCGGTTTCTTTCCAAACCGCGGAACAAATGATTGCTTTTTGCCGTGAAATTCAAGCGAACTCACCAATTAATGCGCATTATGCACCAGAACCGGCGTATATGCCTGGCTATGAGGATGATGTCATCATGGCAGCTGGAACATTCATTCAAGGTTCAAGTATTGAGCTGACAGCAGACGGTCCTATTCGTCCGCCATTTACAGCATTTATTCAAGGTGGGTTAACATACGAGCACGTAAAATTTGCAATTTGTAGTGCTGTTCAAAAAATCCAAAAATAGGTAACGAAAAACTATTCAAAACTTCCATTTTGAATAGTTTTTTTATTGATGGACGAAAAGTTGAAGGTGACCTTTGTTAAAACGTATATTAGCAGAAATCACTCCTACGTTAGGATCATAAACTTAGTTTTTTACAATTTTTCGTCAGTTCAAAAAAATTATTTTATCTCATGTTAGGAAACCTTACATGAGTGGTTGACAGTGTAAATTTTTCGTTATATTATTAGCAGGTATTGGAGGGGACTTAAATGAGTCGTGAAATTAGACGAACTATGCCGTTATTATCTATGAATATCGTAATGCAATTGACAGAGCTTTCGGCACGTCAGATTCGTTATTATGAAGAACACCATTTAATTGAGCCGCACCGAACAGAAGGCAACCGTCGAATGTTTTCATTAAATGACGTCGATACACTGCTGGAAATTAAAGATTATTTGGATCAGGGTATGAACATGGCGAAAATTAAAAAGCTGTTCGCTAAAAAGAATGAACCTGTTTCAACAGATGAACGTGATTTAAGTGACTCAGAATTACGTCACATCATGCGTGAAGAAGTGCGTCAAGCGCAGCGCATGCAAAAATCATCCATCCGACGTGGGGATTTATCTCGATTCTATTAATAAAAAGCAACATCATTCATTTCTTTATTAATAGAGTAGGGTAATAATAAAAAGCTAGACAATTTATAGGAGTGTGGAAAACTGTGGGTAAATACACTAAAGAGGACATTAAACGTCTAATCGAAGAAAAAAACGTAAGCTTTATACGTCTACAATTTACAGATATTCTTGGCACAATCAAAAACGTTGAGATTCCTGTAAGCCAACTAGACAAAGCACTAGAAAACAAAATGATGTTTGATGGCTCATCCATTGAAGGCTTCGTACGTATCGAAGAATCAGATATGTATTTATATCCTGATCTAGATTCTTTCGTAGTGTTCCCTTGGACTTCTGAAAAAGGGAAAGTAGCACGTTTCATCTGTGATGTATACACTGCTAAAGGCGAGCCATTTGCTGGTGACCCACGAAACAACTTAAAACGTATCCTTAAGAAAATGGAAGATATGGGATTCTCAAGCTTCAATTTAGGACCTGAGCCAGAATTCTTCTTATTTAAATTAGATGCAAAAGGTGAACCGACATTAGAAGTGAACGACCACGGTGGTTACTTCGACTTAGCACCAACTGATCTTGGCGAAAACTGCCGTCGTGATATCGTATTAGAGCTAGAAGAAATGGGCTTTGAAATTGAAGCGTCTCACCATGAGGTAGCTCCTGGACAACATGAAATCGACTTCAAATATGCAAACGCAATCACAGCTTGTGACAATATTCAAACGTTCAAATTAGTTGTTAAAACAATTGCACGTAAACACGGTCTACATGCTACATTCATGCCGAAGCCATTATTCGGTGAAGCGGGTTCTGGTATGCACTTTAATGTTTCGTTATTTAAAGGTAAAGAGAATGCATTCTACGATGAATCTACTGAATTAGGCCTTTCTGAAACAGCAATGCAATTCATGGCAGGTGTGCTTGGCCACGTTCAAGGCTTCACAGCTGTGACAAATCCAACAGTTAACTCTTATAAACGTCTTGTACCAGGTTATGAAGCGCCATGTTATGTAGCATGGTCAGCTCAAAACCGTTCACCACTTATCCGTATCCCATCAGCACGTGGTCTTTCAACTCGTGTAGAAGTACGCTCTGTGGACCCATCTGCTAATCCGTATTTAGCGATGGCTGTTATTTTAGAAGCTGGTCTTGAAGGGATCCGTCGAAACTTAACACCACCAGCTGCTATTAATCGAAACATCTACGTGATGTCTGATGAAGAGCGTAAAGCGAATGGTATCGCAAACTTACCACCAGCACTTGATGATGCTTTAGCATTACTTGCTAAAGATGAAGTAGCTCAAGCAGCTTTAGGTGAGCATATTTATGCAAACTTTAAAGAAGCAAAAGAAATCGAGTTTGACATGTATCGTACAACAGTACACCAATGGGAACGCGATCAATATTTAAAAATGTACTAAAAATATTAACCGAGTGCCTAGTATAGGTGCTCGGTTTTTCTTATGAAATTAAGAGATCGATAGTAAAGATAGAAATAGGTATTTTCATAGGAGTATGCTATAAAAAAATGAAGCGATGAGGTATTACTAACCTCATCGCATATTTTTTAATAGCCCATATGATGATGACCCATATGATGATCCATAGGATGGCACATATGATGACCCATATGATGATGGCCCATGTGATGGTGCCCCATATGATGATGTCCCATATGATGATGTGGCATATGGCAAGGCTCAGGTGGCATCTCGCAAAGTGTATGAGTTTCGCAACATTCTTCCACTACACATTCAGTGCAAGGGAAATGATATTGATGATCAATTATATGTTTGTTAACTGTTGTAATATGTGCTGGTTGTACATGAGGTACGACCGTATGGATGTAATTAGTGCGTACATATTCCTCTGGTGGACAACAATGTGGTTGTTCAAATTGAGTTGGGCAATGCTGCGGTGGACAACAATGTGGACCTGCGTGATGATGATGATGATGCATACGTCTATGCATGGTAAAACCTCCTGTTTTGATAAGTTGTGGTTCATAATTAACATATGAGATGAAAGACAGTATGGTCTATTTGTATGCCTATTAAGGGCTAGTTAAATCTCTTAGGCAATCAAAATAGGTATGATTAATGGAGAGTTTCACCAAGCTTTAACTTCTCTCAGCGGATGTTTAGACACCTGCTGAGAGAAGTTAAAGCCTCCGGATGCAATTATGCAAGGCTTAATTGATCTTTGTCGAAAGATAATGATACTAAGAAGAAGTGTGGATAATTAGAAGAGAATTATAACAATAACAAATTTTTATGGATTGAATAAAAATGCATTTTGTTGTAGAATTAACCGATGTATTGTTGGTTTATGATATTTTATAGCTATGACTTAATGAATAGAGATTTTGCATTGCGGATGTTAATTATAAAAAAGTATGTTTGGGCATTCCTTTATTACTTTTTAGAGGGATGTTTTTTTATTTTATCCGTATTCTATCTTTATCTCGCATTAACGACAGTAATTGATCTGTATCAAAAGCGAAGTGTCAGGTACAAGAATCCCGCATCGAAATTCAGCGAAAGTAAAGAATATAGGTGGGAGATTAACGGCTCGTAAATGCCTGAGAGGTAAAGATTAATGATCAGTGAGGAATCAAGAAATTCCCGCTGATTAAAGTATAGATATACATTTCTTGGTGGTTTAAAAGGACATAACTAACAAGCTTGATGTATAAAACTTCGAAAAAACCTAGAGAAATGAGGCTTTAAATGATGAAAAAATATCCTTTTTCTACATACTTTTTCTTCATAATTCCGTCTCTTATTGGTGTCCTGTTATTTATGACACCAGTCTTAACGGAAGATGGATGGAAAGTTCCAATTGCTATTTTAGCAAATTTACTAGCAGGTTTTGTTGCTCCGGTTATTAGTTATTTTACTATAATTATATTCGCGATTTCGGCAATTGGTTCACTTATTGCCAAATTTATTCCACGAAATAATTCAAAAGAGCCTAGTATTTTAGAGACATTATTTTATGTAAATTGGTTTTGGACAATTATAAGAGTCATTGGTTTAGTATTTGCCTCAATGGTTGTCTTTGATTTTGGACCATCGGCGATTAATAATGAAAATACTGGTGGATTATTAATGAACCCAGACGATGGTTTAGTAACATTTTTATTCACGATTTTCTTATTTGCAGGCATTCTATTACCATTTTTAACAAACTTCGGCCTGCTTGAATTTTTCGGAACGATGATGGTAAAAATCATGCGTCCTCTCTTTAAAAGCCCTGGTCGCTCATCGGTTGATGCACTTACATCGTGGGTTGGAGATGGAACAATTGGTGTTCTTATGACGAGTAAGCAATATGAAATGGGGAACTACACGAAAAAAGAGTCTGCCATTATTGCAACGAGCTTTTCGGTAGTATCCATCACATTCTGCATCGTAGTGTTAGATACAGTGCATTTGTCACGCTATTTTATTCCATATTACTTAACGGTTGTCCTTTGTGGTCTTGTATTAGCGATAGTAATGCCACGAATTTTCCCACTTTCTAACAAAGAAGATACTTATATCGACGGTACACCAGTAGATCCATCACGTGAGGAATTACCAGAAGGCTATAATTCTGTGTCTCATGGCTTAGAAAATGCTTTAGCCGTTGCGCACGCCAATCGTGACCCACGCCAATTTTTGAAAGATGGAACTAGAAATGTCTTGGATTTATGGGTTGGTGTAGCACCGATTGTTATGGCATTTGGTACGGTTGCTCTAATGCTTGCTGAATTCACTAATATTTTTGCATTTTTAGGAAAGCCGTTTGAACCTATTTTAACAGTACTTGGTTTACCAGAAGCAGCTGAGGCAGCACAAACGATGGTTGTTGGCTTTGCTGACATGTTCCTACCTTCAATTTTAGGGGCAGGAATTGAGGCTGACTCTACTCGATTTGTAATTGCTGTCGTTTCTGTGACACAGCTTATTTATATGTCTGAAGTCGGTGGACTTATTTTAGGTACAAAGATTCCACTTAAATTTTTAGATCTAATTGTAATTTTCTTAATACGTACGATTATTTCACTACCAATCGCAGCATTAGTTGCACATATACTCTTTTAGACTAAAAAGGCAATTGTTCGAATTTACTAACGCGAACAATTGCTTTTTTCTTTATCTAAATGCGTGTTAAAAGAATAAATTGAATAGAATACAACTTGACACATAATTTCATTGAGTTGGGAAAAACTACACTTAAAGTGATACTGAGGTGATAAAATGGACAGAATTTTTTCTCTCTGCTTAAGTTCCTGTTATTTATTATTTTCTCAACCAAGTGATGCCTATATCAATGATTCGCTCAGTCCTTATGAAGAAATTTATCCTGAAATAGGCTATAAAACGGTTGAAGCAGCTGCCTCCGATTTTGAACGGCACTATCATCAAGGGCTAAAGCTACCACTTCGAGTACCTTCTATTAGTTTTACACATCATTTTGGTCGGTTTAATGATCTTGATGGTGACATGAACGATTTTTTTGAAGCGACATTTATTAATCATCAACTTCCTGAGCATCATTATAAAATAACGGTTCGACCTATTCAGTTTAAGTATCCATCTAAAAAAGAAAATATAGTAAAGACATACAAGTTGAAAAACGGAACGACTTCAAATTATATGGAAATTTCAGGTTTCAATGTACTTGCATTTAAAAGAGAAGATTGGCAATATATGCTGTGGATTGATAAAAGGGTTTCAAATAAGGTAACACCTGAAGTTTTAGTTGACATAGCCAATTCTATTGACTACACAACGCAAGAGGATGAACATGGATAATATAAAAATGCCAAGACCTTTACTTCAAGATGTGATTTTACTCAATAAACTTAAAAACATCGAAAAAGCATTGGCTATTGATTTCCCAATGCTTTTTATTTGGTGTTACAAATTATATAAAATTAGGCGATACTTTTTAATGGTATTTGACAAAAACATCTAGCAATAAGGCCTTCTCCTACTTGTTAAGTCAAATGCTCATACTTTTTATATACCATACACTTTTTCATCTATAATTTGATAATCATAGCCTTTGAGAGGTATTTTTGAATTAATATGAATGATTACTCCAAATATTAGGGAGATTAACCCCCATATCAAACAAATAAAGTGTACGTATACACTTGGGATGGAATAGATGAACGCCATACTGAGGCACACACCCACCATCACCATAATGAAATATAGATACTCTAGATGAACCCAACAAAGAATGATTAAATGTGTGGCGTTAATAATGCAAAGGATTGGCAATATCTTTGTCGAATCTAATTGATTAACTAATAACAGTACTGGAAAACAACAAACAGTTATCGCTGAAGCAAATCCGACCAATGATGTATACTGGCTTGGATTTGCTTTCATTTTCAACAATTTATAAAATAGGCTTCCTATTATCGGGACTAATAAACCACCCCATATGTAAACCTTGGTTAATAAAGTTTCATCAAGAACGTAAGTTAATGCAAATGCCAACAGCCAATATATAGAACCAGCTATGAGCATAAAACCACCGCCGCGATATTGCTGTATAAAATCGAACCTATCCCTATGAACCATAACATTATTAGGTACAAATGGTATCCTCATATTATTGTCTCCTTCTTAAAGTAATATAAATTCTCATAGTATAACAGCTTATAGTTATCGTAATAAACAGCATTGCCGAAATGCTTCTAGAATTATGCTGCTGGATTGACCGAAGCATTTCGGATTGCCATTGTTATGATTGAGTAAAGTAATATACTAAAAATTAATAAACTACTTAATAAAGTAAAGGTAGATATATTTGATAGTAGGTCAAACAAAGAAGAATACCACTTGAAGATAATTGTAACAATGGGAATTAAGACTAGTAACCCGATAAAACTGTAACCACCAACAGTTCCTAAGCGATAAAAGACAACATTCAATAAAAGACCAGCTGTTAGGAAGAAGAGCAGTAAAACAGTATCCAATGCCATCGTTTGTAAAAATGATGGGGAATTATTAAAAAATAAAATAGGATGAATAATGAATATGTTAGAAACGAAAGTAATTATTTTTTGTGTACAACCAATTATGAAGGCACCTACTAAGCTCCAGTAAATGAAAAAGAGCCCCACATTGAACATAAATTGCAAGCGACATAAACCAAGCCTTAAAAAATAAGACAAGGTTTTATTTAGTAACTTTGCTGCCATGACACTGGAAAAGATATAAACAGGTATAGAAATCATGATGAAAAAAGAATACATATGAAGTTCAAAAAAAGTATCTATGAAAAGCGAAAATAGGACGATTGAAAATAAAATGCACCAAAAAGTTATAATTTGTTTTTTATAGCTTTGAAATAATACATACAAACTACCCTTTACTGTATTCATTTAATAGCCCTCGCTTTCTGCTGTTTACTTAAATACACCAACATATCCTGTAATGAAACACGTTCAAGCATAATATTCTGTCCTTCAATGGATTGACCATCAGCGAATACAATTGCAGTTAGCTCCTGCATAAATGTATGTTTGTAAATAACTTCTAGACCACGTATTGCTTGCTCGACATCAGAAGCACTACCTTTTACTGCAACAATATGCTCATGCCATTCTTCGGATGTTTTCTGAAGCAGTAATTGTCCTTCGTGTAAAATAAGTATTTCTTCAAATAGCTTACTTGCCTCATCAATTAAATGTGTAGACAAAATAAAAAGTCTTGGATTTTCGGTTTGTTGTTCAATCAATAAATCATAAAAAGTATTTCTGGCAGCTACATCAAGTCCTATATATGGTTCATCGAAGATCGTAATATCTGCATTACTCGCAAAACCTGTAATTATGCCTAACGCAGACACCATTCCTTTTGATAAACTGCGAACCTTATCTTTTGGATTTAGAGCAAAAACTTCTAGTAGCTCCGTTGCAAGATTCTCATCCCATTTTGGATAAAAGAAGCTATTCGCCTTTAACGTTTGTGCAATGCTCATTTCCTCTTGAAAGTTTCCACTCTCTGCAACAAAACAAATATCACGTAGAGTTAAAGGTACATTAAATACATTTTCTCCATTAACAGTGATGTTCCCGTTAGTTGTAGCAATGAGTCCTGATAATAAATTTAAGAATGTAGTTTTGCCAGCGCCATTATGGCCCAAAAACCCAATGATTTTAGGTCCTTCAATTGTAAAAGAGATATTTTTTAAAGCTTCCTTATGTCTATATGATTTACTAACATTTCTCACTTCAATTTTCATACGTTAACTCCTTTGTAACATATTTTGTAATTCTACATCTGAAATACCTAATCTTATTGCTTCTTTCTTTAATGGCTCTATATGTTGATTAAAAAAATTTTCTCTACGCTCCGCAATTAATATTTCGCGAGCGTCAGCACTAACAAACATGCCGACGCCTCTTTTTTTATAAATTACGCCTTTGTCCACTAATTCGTTCACGCCCTTTCCAGCTGTTGCGGGATTAATTTGATATTCCTTTGCAAACTCATTTGTAGATGGAATGCGATCTTCTGGTTGTAGGTGGCCATCTAAAATCCCATCCTCTATTCGTTCGCGTATTTGCTGGAAAATGGGCTTTTCGCTATTTAAAGAGTGAATTACAATCCACCTCCTTGTGTTAACTGGTTAATTACTTATGTAACTAACCATATAACGATAGGATATTTTTGTCAATGCCAAATTATGAAAAATTTAGTTGACGGAATGCATTCATTAAGTTAATATTACTAGCGAATAAGAAAGAGGTTCATAGCGCATACCCTCTATAAAAAACTATGGATGACGTCATTTACGCCATATCCCAAAAATGCGGATATGGCGTTTTTTTTTATTAGATTTAATGCGTAATGGACTTCTCACAACTTGAGGAGGCATTTTTATGGCAGGAAGAAATGAAGAACAAGGATTACAGGATTTAACCCTACTTGGTAACCAAAACACAAAGTATTTATTTGAATACTCTCCGGAGATACTTGAGGCAGTTGACAATTTACATACGAAAAATGATTTCTTTGTGAAATTTAATTGCCCAGAATTCACGAGCCTATGTCCTATGACAGGGCAGCCTGATTTTGCGACAATGTATATATCTTTTATTCCAGATAAAAAACTAGTAGAGAGTAAATCTTTAAAGCTCTATTTATTTAGCTTCCGTAATCACGGGGATTTCCATGAGGATTGTGTTAACATCATCATGAATGATTTAATTAAGCTGATCGAGCCACGCTATATTGAAGTATGGGGCAAGTTTACGCCACGTGGTGGCCTATCCATTGATCCATGGTGTAACTATGGTCGCCCGGGCACAAAATATGAAAAAATGGCGGAGCATCGTTTGATGAACCACGATTTGTATCCTGAAAAGGTAGATAATCGCTGATGCTTTACTATTTAAATGGATTGTTTGTAGGGTTTTTAATTTTAGCAAATGTTTTAGCTGTTAAAGTGTTTAGTATAGGCGAATGGATAATGCTTCCCGCAGCAGCGATTTTAATTATTTTTACGTATCCTCTTATTGATGTAATTTGTGAAGTATATGGCAAGGAAGCGGGCGGTCGCACGGTAAGAACAGGGCTTATGGCACAGGTGTTTGCGGCATGCTTTATCGCGATTGCCATTGCACTACCACCTGCAGAAGCCTTTGGTCATCAACAGGAGTTTGAGACAATTCTCGGCGGCAGTATGCGCGTCATTATTGCAAGTCTTATAGCCTATACGGTCAGTGTTAATTTGGATGTAGTGATATTTAATAAATTTAAGGAAAAGCATGGAAATGGTAAGCTTTGGCTTCGAAACAATGCTTCTACGATGTTAAGCCAACTCATCGATACGGCATTATTTATTGCGATAGCCTTTTATGGAATAATGCCAATTAAAGTGTTACTGACATTATTTATAACACAGTATTTGTTTAAATTTTTTGCGTCCATTGTAGCAACACCACTTGTTTATGGGTTAGTTTTCGTTGCGCGAAGATTTGATAAACGTAAAGGCTTTGAACCATCTCATTATTGAGATGATTCAAAGTGATGAAAAACAAAAATGGGGATATAAGACGTGTTGTGTCGCTTACACTTCGTAACTCTCTGCTTTAGCAATAACAGCGCCCAGTCGGAACGAAAATCAACCCCTCGTTTTGCCGAAGAGCTATACTTAATTTCATTAACATAATAGATTTTCAACAACTCGAAGCCATCTCATTCCTGAGGTGGCTTTTTAATGTATACTTTGCGAAAACTAGCGTTGCAAATTTGTACTTCATAATATTTGTGGTATAAAAATCCCTCTTATTCTACGTTTATAGCTCCATTTTTGCATATGTGCAGTAATGCGGCGGAGCATATACTGTGTATGAGAAGGGAGGAGGTGAGTATATATGAGAATTAACTGGATGATCCGTTTTCAGCATAAACCATTTTTACTTGCGCTATTTTCGTTGATTTTATTACTCGCACAACAAGTAGCAGCTATTTTTGGCTACGATTTAACGAGTGCAATGAGTGATCAGGCAATGACCATCTTAAATATCGTATTATCAATTTTCGTTTTATTAGGAGTTGTTGTAGATCCAACAACGCGGGGAACCAGTGATAGTCAACGTGCTTTAATGTATCGAAGACCTAGATAAACAGGGGAGTAAAAATAAATCAAAAGTGTAATTTTACAATAAGGATAAATATGTTATAATGTTAAAAAATTGATAATGCAGGGAGGATGATTGAATGTCGCTTGAAATGGAGCGGAGGGTTGCCACGCTCGAGCAGGAAATGATGGATCTACGGCAGGAATTAGAGGGCTTAAAGCGTCAGCAATCTGTTGCTAAAACAAGTACATTGGACGCCAGAAAATCCATTATTGAACAATCTACGCCAAAACTAGCACAAAACCTAAAGCCAAATTCAAACTTGGAACCAAAGCCAAAAACAATGCCAGCCCCAGAAAAAAAGATGGAGCCACAGCGAACGTTGGAAGAGCGTATTATGTGGGCACTTCCAAAAGTATTTATGGTAATTTTAGTGATGGGGGTGCTTTGGGGCCTTAAGCTTGTGAGTGATTATGGCTATTTATCGAACGAGGTTAAAATCATCCTCGCCTACGCATTATCGCTTGCTTTAGCAGCAACAGCTTATGTGTTGGAGCATAAAAAAATAGGATCCTCAGCCATCACGATATCTTTATACGGTGGGGCGTTTATTGTTGGCATATTAACTACAGCGGCTAGTGCGATATTGTATGAAATCATCGGTTTAACGATGGCATTTGTTATTGCCGTCGTTTATATCGGATACGGTATTGCTATTAGCTATTTAAAGAAAAACGAAGTACTAACAATATTTGTAGCGTTTACCTCGTTATTACTACCTTATTTACTAGAATATATGGATTTTAGTCCTATAATTATTTTAATCTATGTGGTTACCCTATTTACGATGCTGCAATTTGTCATTCATCAACACAAGCAGAAATTGGCGCTCTATATAGCAACCTTTTTCTCAGTGCTAGCGGTCAGCATTATAGCGTTTATGAATCATGACAATCGAGCTGTTTTTGCAATAGGTTTCCTTGTTGTTTTATCTATTTTTTACACGAGTTGGTGCCGTTTATATAATGCAGAGTCTAAATTGAAATATATTCACGTTGGACTTCAATTTAGCCTAGGAGCCTTTAGTTTATTGCTCTTGAACTTTATCATTAGTCCTATTGAATATAGTGAAGCACTATTACTCATATTAGTTTTCTTGTTTGCAGCTTTAGCGGGTTATGGCTATAAGCAAAAATGGCAGGAGGCATTTGATAGTGCCGTAACACTCGCATTTATTACACTATGTAATACGCTACTAGTTATGAATTTCCCGGAGAAAGTAGATCATTTGCTCATCCCGTTCATTACCTTTGCAGGCGTAATGATGAGTTTACGATTACGAGTTAGTATGATGAAGGTTGTCAGCTCATTTTCATTTATGATTACACTCGCTTTAAGTTTTATAATTCATGAGCCAACACCATTCTTCAGCATAGACCATATTAGCTTGATTATGCCGGGAATATATCTCCTAATTATTTATCTATATGCAAGACGTCCAAAAGAGACACAGACTGCATTTGAAAAGGTAATGAAGGAACTATATGTGATTGATTTTTTAGCAGTAATAACGACTGGTTATTTCTTAGCTTATATCGGAAAGCTGGATGGAACGTACTTTGCAGGTGCTGGTAATATTCCGCATCTAATGTGTATGATCCTCGCTTTACTTTTCGTGGGATCACTTTTAGTACCAACAAAATACAAAGGGCGCGCATTAACGCCAGTCCTTAGTGTATTTTTCATTCTCTTCACAATAATGCTTGAAATAATTCCGTACAATATGCAAGGTGTTGAGTGGTTAAATATAGTAACAAGAATCGTATATATTGCTGTTATCGTAGCAATTATGATCGATTTACTGATGAAAGGGCGCATTTATCAAAGCTATCAAGAGCAAATAGAGAAACTTCTTGATCCAATTGTAAGTGCAGGTGTGGTGCTTACGATGATATCTGTTTGGGGTCTCATATCCCAACTTTCCTACAACAGTTTGCTTGATTGGAAGCTAAGCATCGCCTTCTCAACGATTACATTATTCCTGACAGCAAGTATCTCGCTTTGGCTTAGCAATGTGCGCAACTTACGAACATTACGCATAACAGGTTTTATCATCTTAGTTATTGCGTTTATTAAGCTTATATTCTTTGATTTGTCCGCGTTAGACTTACTAATTCGAGCTGTCCTGTTTATTACAATTGGTGGGATTGGGTTGCTGTTGTCGGGTAGGTTGTTGAGGAAATGAATAAATTATTTAGACACTAAGTATGTTTTCACAAAAAACGTTTACCTTAATTTGGGGTAAACGTTTTTTTTACATCGTATTGCTTTTTATTGTAATTTGAACGTAGTTCGCTTTACATATTATTGGGAATGGAAAATTTTGAAAAATATATATATTCATATGAAGAAGTGGTCTTGTAAATATTGTTTATATATGGAATAGTGTAATTATCATAAAATAGTATTTAATTAAATAACTAGGAAACTTTAGTTACTGTAAGCACTGTTATTATAGTGTTTAAGACTAATAG
Organism: Lysinibacillus sp. NPDC056185; assembly: GCF_047737915.1. Classification (NCBI taxonomy): domain Bacteria; kingdom Bacillati; phylum Bacillota; class Bacilli; order Caryophanales; family Bacillaceae; genus Lysinibacillus; species Lysinibacillus sp. NPDC056185. The sequence continues at coordinate 45,645 of NZ_JBLLLQ010000004.1, read as the reverse complement.
ACTTTTATTGATATCTTATATAAATAAAAGTATTATCGGCAGAAGGAGGGCGGAAATGAAGCGTAAAAATAGAGAATTATTTAACAGTCAAGGGGGATTCACTTTAATTGAGGTTATTGCTTCTTTAGTTATAATAACTATCATCTTATTATCCTTTTTTGGCTTACTCATTCAATCGAATAAAACAGGAAAAAGCTCTGAACAAATTATTGATGCAACCTATTTAGCGCAAAAGGAAATGGAGAAAATGTATAACTACTTCAAATCCACCAAAATCGAAACTTGGGAATCTGATTTTCCATACGAAAAGGATGAAGAGAAATCGAGCGGTAATACAACTCAGTATAAAGTAACACCCGTAAATGCTAAAAATAAGGAAATCATAATAGTGAAAGCTGAAGATATGTCGCCGGAAAAAACAGTTAGGATTACTATCGAAGTCTATGATTCAAGAGGGAAGATATTAAAAGCAAAAGTGCAAAATATCTTTAGCTTATAAGGAAAGAGGTGGTGCGTATGTCTAAATTTCATAATGAGAGAGGCGTGACCTTACTAGAAGTTTTGGCTGTTACCATAATAGTTACGCTCGTTTCTATTGTTCTAATGTCGATCTTAACGAATGGGATGAATACTAGCGATAAACAAATGAAATCGAGTGTACAATTATCTGATGCAACCTATATTTTGAAAGTTGTCACTAAAGATACTCGTAAGTCTACAGAAATTATTACGAAAGACTTTGATGATTGTACAGAATATATATTAACGAATAATCAAAATAATCAAAAATATAACTACGTATTTCATCGAAATAATCAGACAATTGCAAGGGATGATGAAATAATTGCAGTGAATGTACTTGATTTTAAAATTAAAGATAAACGGAGTCATATAATTATTGATATTACAACGCCAAATAATAAGCCCTTTTCATCAACTATATATTTCAGAGGAGGTAGCTAGATGTTTAAATATCTAAAACAAGAAAATGGGTATTCGTTACTTTTAGCAATTTTGGCAATTGCTTTACTATCAGTTCTTGGAATTATGCTTTTAACACTTACTGCAAATTCATTAAAGATTTCTACTAGTGAGCGAGATGACCAATCTGTATTTTTCATTGCAGAAGGTGGTTTAAACAGTACAAAAAGCAAAGTAGAACAATTAGCTAAAATTACATATGATCAAAATAGAAAGGATTTCAATAAGCTACCTCTTGATAAAAGAAAGCCGGAAAAATTTAAGTTAGATTTTATAGATGCATTTGAAAGTAGCTTAAAAAAAATCTTTGAAGAGAATACTCAATCATCATATACTGCTACAGTCACCTTTGATGAACAATTTAAAGAAAAGCCTATTGCGAATGTAACAATTGTTCAAGAAAATACAGAACCTTTGCAATATAAAATAACATCTGTTGGTTATATTGGAAAGAAAACAAGAACCGTAGTGCAAACAATTACATTTAATTTAGGAAGTGGAACGGAAACTGGCCCTACTTTTTCAAATGCCGCTGCTATCCACGCTATTGAAAACATCGAACTTGGGGGCGGTAAGTTTAATGGGGATGTTGTATCTGAAAGTGGGAATATTGATATTACACAAGATGAAACAAAAATTAATGGAAAAATTGGAACAACTTCAGATAAGTTTTCAAAACCAGACTGGATCAATATTACAAATGAGATTATAGGGAATGTTGCATTTCCTGAAGATATATTACCACCTTTCCCAGATAATCAATTTACTAATTTAAGCACAAGACCCTATACGAATTCAATACAAGTTACAATCGATGGGGAGCAAAGACAACTCTCATTAGATAAAAATTCAATTAAGATTGATGGGGATAGAAAGATAAATGGTACTCCAAATTTCAGTGGTATTCTTCCGATTTCTCAGGATATGTACGTAAAGACGCTTATGGTTGCTTCGAATAATACATTAACGATTGATGTCGGTAATTCAGACAAAAATTTATTTATAGATAACTTTGACTTCTCTCAAGGTCATTTAAATATTATAGGAAGTGGTAAATTAACTTTGTACATAAAGAATGCTTTTGATTTAGAGGGGGATTCAAGTATGAATAATACAGGGGACATAGGCCAATTAAGTATATATTATGCAGGCACTTCGTCGATGAATTTTACTGGTAATACAAGAACAAAAGCCTCTATATATGCTAAATCAGCCAATATAGAAATTGATGGTTCTGGTAGTGTACAAGGAAATATATATGCAGGTGGAACAAATATCACTATTGAAGGAGGGTCTTATAATCACAACTTATATATATATGCCCCTAACGCAAGAGTCTTATTGGGGGGATCAGGAACAGTTATAGGCGGAATAATGGCTCATACAGTAAAGACTAGTGGAGATCCAGCTGTTACTTACAAACAGAAAACGATTGAAGATACAATATCAAATGGTGGCTTAATTTTTGAAGAAAATAACAATTTAACAATTTCTAATGGTATGCTTGAAGTAGACTAAATATCACGTATAAATAAACGCGCATTAAGCCTAACTGTATAGCTTTTAAAAAACTTATACTCTTCGATTTGTCAGGACTGTTCTTGAGGAAATATTGGAAAAGGGTTGTTTAAAATGACTGTGTGAAATCAGACTTTCTAAACAACCCTTATTTTAATAACGATTAATTGTCTCGGGTTCGTTCAATTCAGTAATAAATTCTTCTTCTTCATCACGTTTAAAGGATGTGTATTGAGCTATTAAATTTTCGTCATAGGTTATTTTCAATCTGGAATTCCTTTTAGGTACTTCAACACCATTTGTAATAACGGTTTCTTTTTGGTTTTTAGAGCTTTCATAAGTATAGTTTTGACTATTACCACGTACTGCAGTTAGAATTGTTCGTCTTGCTGAAATTCCTCCATACAAGTTAATATTCGAGCCAACGCCATACATAATCATATTTTGTTTTGAATAGAAAAAGCCTTTAAGCATACTAGGCGTAGCACTATCAACAGAAATATTACTAATTGAAATGTCCCCTGTTGCGAAAATAAAGAGGGTGCTATTTGAATTTATTCCATTTAAAGTACTATCCTTAATATCAACGTTACCATTTACATATAGCATGGCATCGCTACGTAAATTAGTATTGTTTACAATGAAATCTCCATTAATAAAATAGGTGCCCGACAAATTTAAGGTTTTTCCACTTCCATTAATATTAAAATTTCCTCTATCGAGGGTTTTCTTGCATCCAAATAAACCCCAAGTATTACATTCTTCTTTTTCTCCATGTATGAAAATGATATTGTCTCTATTAAATTTAGATGTTTCGTGATTTGTGTTCGAGACACTTAAGCCAGTAGGATAGTTTTTATTATAATTTTTATTTGTATACAAAGGTATAACTTTCTCTGTTATTTCAAGATTATCTCCTGGTAGGCTTTTTGTTACAAGGGATACATTTTTCGTTAAAAACAAACGATTCTGTAATTCGCTTTTTGTAGCAGGATTTGAAGGGGTGAATTTTATATATTTAGAACCGTTTAAATAGTTTGTATTGCCAGATATGTGTGAAGGATAATCAACAGTATTATTTACATAATATATATTTTTTTCTGATTCCCTCATAATTATTTTTGGGGTAACACTTTTAGAGTCTGGAATTATTCTGGGAAAAACGCTATCTGGCCATTGTGCAATATTATTTTTTAGCCAATGGGCTTTTTCAGAGATAATTAAATGACCATCTGTTTTAATATCTCCCTGAATTTCAACACCACCATGTAAATAAAGATTCCCCTCGTCATTCGTTGAAACAGCGTAGCGTAATTGATCTGGAATTGCATCTGTACCGATAATAATCTGTGAATATGTAATATGCTCTTTACTATTTACTTTTCCAGTACTTTTAAATGTTACTAGGCGTTTATAACGATCCTTCTCTTCATTTGAAATTAGTTCTACTTTCTCGATGCAGACGTTTGTTTGATTAGCATTTTCTGCAGGGATGTTAATGCCTTGCGAGCAACTTAGCTTTGTAGCAGTCAAGGTAGTAACGAGGAAGGTTTCGAATGCAGTCTTTCCCATTGGTTTATCTTTAATTTCTTTTTTTAGAACAGCTTGAATATCATTAACGGCATAGTCTATCCCTTTATCTGATAAATCTTGAGCTTGTACTACTTCCTCTCGAGTGTTGTTTTTTGTAATACCGCTTGACGTTAAAGTGATAAGACTCAAACCGAGTATAGTGAAGATGATGATGACTGCAAATGTTATTAACAATGAATAGCCATTTTCATTTTGCCGGAAAATTTTCATATGACAATCTCCTTTATTTAAACTATTTTGAGCTTACAATAGGTTGAATCTGATTTTTAAATTCCATAGTTTTTGTTTGGTCATTACCTGAACGTTTTTTTATAATCTCAAGCTTTAAATTGATTGTGTAAATGGATTCAACTGCAGGGTTTCCTATTATTTCTGAATTTTTAGAAATTTCAATGTTGCTGTTTTGAACTTTATATTTCTCCTTTTTAAAATAGATATAGGTAGTGCTATTTTCAGTTTTAAATCCTATAGGCTCAAGAGTCTTTTCGCATTCGCTAGTAATAGTCCATTTACCATCATCGTTTTTTTTACATTTAGACAGATCATTGGTTACTTCAATATATTGATTACTGATATTCCTTACAATATGACTTTGGTTTGTTGTATAGAGGGTTTTAATAAATTTACTTATGATTATATCTGCTTCATCTCTAAGCATAGTTTCTTGTTGAATATTTTGATTAGTTTCTAAAGTTTTCACAAGGATTGAAAAGATAAGGGTGGAGACGATTGCTAGAATAACAATCGTTGCGAGTAATTCAATTAGTGTTAAACCATTTTGATTCTTAATATATTTATTCAATTGAAACATATCCTTCCGACGAGCCTTTTGTTTTTCCATTTTGAGAAGTTACTGTTACAACTACTTTTATTAGATTTAAATCTTTTTCTGTGAAATCTGAATTTACATATTTATTAGAATTTTGACTAGGGGTATATGTAATTGTATATGTTTTTCCGTTTAAATCTATCTCGAGAGGTGGGTTTTTCTTTTTGGCATCTGGTGGTTCACCGGTATCTTTAAAATAATCATTTAAGTCTTTTGTAGCTATTTTGGTAAGTGGGTCAGATTTTAATTTAGCTAATGCAGCATCGGCTAAATTTACAGTGACTAATTTTTCGGTATTTACTGTGGCTGTTTTATTAGTAGATATAAATATTTGGGCAAAGGATATGAGAATAATGGATATTAATACAAGTGATGCAACTACTTCGATTAAAGAAAATCCTCTCTGTGATTTTATCAACATAAAAAACTAACCTCCGATCTAATAGTTTTTTTTATCTAGAAAAGTTGATTTAATAGGCTTGATTCGGAAATATGTAGGTAAATATAACCTCATTATATAGGGTGTTTACCTTATTGACAATGTATTATTAATGATTTTAATTACACATTAATAATTTTTAGTTCATAAAATTTTAACTTTTTTTAGTTAAAAAGACTCATTAAATAATATCTAGTATGCTGTATGGTAAAAATATGAATAAAAAGTAATGGAGATATATGAGTAATTAGGCATTTTATTTTTGGGTATATTTGTAAAGGTGGTAAGGCTATGAAATTACATTTGAAGATAGGTTCAGCAGTAGCTGTTCTAATCATTTTATTAACAGTCTGGGTACCAAATTTAATTATTGATAGAGTATTAGCTAAAGGTGATGAATCTACAATCGGTGGAATATCAGTTAAGGACTTAGAAGATGATGCTATTGAAAATGCTTTACGAGAGGCCATAAATACTTGGCAAGAGGCTCCTATCGATGTAGAAGGTGCTAAGGTTATGATTTCACTTGACCCTAAACTGTTTGTATTTGATGTAGAGAGTACGATGGCTGAATATCATAGTTTAACTGACAGGTCTTGGCTTGCTTTCTGGAAGCAAAGACAAGTAGTACATATACCCTTACATGTGGTAGTTGATGATCAAGTGAAGAAACAGCTTGAGGCTACTGGTGTATGGGAAGTTGAAAAGACTTTAAATACGATTATCACCGAAGCTTCCAATTTAAAAAGTCACGAAGTCGCTGCAACAGTTGCAGATACTCATTTAATAGAATCGGAGCGTTTAGCTCTATCAATTGAGGAAATCCCTACAAATGCAAGGGGTGTTGATAAATTAGCGAATTTGTTAAATGAATCTATTGTTTTACCGAATGAACCGTTTTCTTTTTTAGCAATGATAGAAGAAAAATATGAAGAATCAGATAGTGAAGCGATTAATTTCGTAGCCTCTATGCTTTATCATGTTGCTCTTCAAACCGATTATGAGATTTCAGAGAGACATTCCCAAGGAGAGAAGCCAAATTATTTACAGCAAGGTTTGGATGCGAGGGTAAATCGAGCGTTAGATAAGGATCTGCAATTTATAAACCATTCGGATCAACCGAATAAATTAAAACTCACAGTAGAAGGCGATTCTTTAAAAATGGAATTACTAGCTCAAAAGAAAGAAAAAGAAATCTCAGTTCGCGTTAGTAAAGATAAAATCATTCAACCTAGAGTGATTACTCGTTATTCTAAAGATTTACCAATAGGTAGGGAAGAAGTTATTCAAAAAGGTCAAGAAGGCGTACGGGTCGAAGTTTATCGCTCGATTTCAGAAAATGGTAGCACTACGGATGAACTTGTTAGCCGTGACTATTATCCACCAGTTAATAAAATTATTGTGAAATCGTCAAGACAGCCCGTTGTTACTGAAAATAGTAGCGGAAACTCCGACTCGAGTGATCCAGACTTACAAATGGATTTAGACGGAGATGGATTACCGGATACACAATCTGAAAATAAAAAATCCGGCAATAATGCGAAAACGAATAAAGATACATCTACAGATAGTACAAATACTTCAACAGACCCGAATGACCCTGAAATTGTATACGGCTACTACGATAAAGGTGGGAATTTTATACAAACTAGCCCGTAAAGAGAGGAGCAAACGCGAATGGTCGTAAAAACTGGACGAAAACGCTTAGGTGATTTACTTGTCGAATCTGGTGTTATTACAAATGTGCAATTAGAATTTGCTCTTACAAATAAAACAAAAGAAGAGAAATTAGGAGATTTTCTTATAAAAGAAAATATTCTAACCGAACAACAGTTAATCGAAGTACTAGAGTTTCAGCTAGGAATTCCACATATTCATTTGAATCAATATTCAATCAGCCCAGATTTGCTTCAACTAGTTCCGGCTGAACTCGCTAAACGAACAAATATTATTCCGATTCGTCGTGAAAAAAATAAACTGTTCATAGCGATGGCTGACCCGATGGATTATTTTGCAATTGAAGAAGTACGTATGGCGACGGGCTGCCAAATCGAAACAAGTATTGCGGCTAAGGATGATTTATATCGTACGCTAACGAAATACTATGATCTGCAAGAATCTATGGATGCTGCATTGCTCGATATAGGTGCGACAGTTGCTGAAACTCAGGAGGAAATTGAACGAGAGGATTCTCCAATTGTTCGCCTAGTTAACCAGATCATCGCAAACGGAGTTGCCCAACGTGCGAGCGATATCCACTTTGACCCACAGGAGACGGAGTTAAGGGTTCGTTATCGAGTGGATGGCGTTTTGAGAACAGAGCGCTCGTTACCGAAACATATGCAAAATATAGTGTTAGCACGTATTAAGATTATGGGGAATTTAAATATTACGGAAAATCGAATTCCTCAAGATGGACGTATTAAAACGAATGTTAATTTCAGGCCAGTAGATATTCGACTTTCGACACTTCCAACTGTTTATGGAGAAAAAGTGGTAATGCGTATTTTAGACTTAAGTAGTGTTGCCAATTCTATTGATAAGCTTGGTTTTACAGAGCAAAACGAGGTCCTTTTCCGAAACATGATTGCCAATCCGAATGGGATTCTGCTCATTACCGGCCCTACAGGATCAGGGAAATCATCAACATTATATGCTGCCTTAACTAACTTGAATGAAGAGGGTGTCAACATTATTACAGTTGAGGATCCGGTTGAATATCAGCTTGATGGGATAAACCAAATTCAAGTGAAAGAAGAAGTAGGCTTAACTTTTGCCACTGGATTGCGTTCAATTTTGCGCCAGGATCCAGATATTGTAATGATAGGTGAAGTTAGGGATTTCGAAACGGCGCAAATAGCAGTACGTGCTTCGTTAACAGGGCATTTAGTCTTAAGTACTTTACATACAAATAGTGCAGTCGAGTCGATTTCTCGACTTCAGGATATGGGGGTAGAGCCATTTTTATTATCCTCCTCACTTGTAGGAATTATGGCACAGCGCTTAGTACGACGAATTTGTCGAGATTGTGGAGAAGATTATACTTTTACTAACCATGAATTAGAAATAATGCGTAATAACGGCATTGAAGGTTTCACACATGGTAGACGCGGAAGAGGCTGCCCTTCGTGTAATCAAACAGGGTATCGTGGACGGATGGCTATTCATGAAATTTTACCAATCGACCGCAATATTAAAGAAATGATTTTAAGTCGAAGTAGCGATAGTGTGATCCGTGATTATATGAAACAAGAAGGCTATTACACATTACTAGTAGATGGGTTGTTAAAAGTAGTAGAAGGACTAACAACTACTTCAGAAGTATTGCGTGTAGCAAATGTAGATTAGGATGTGAATTGTTCATGACAACATGTAGAAATATTGATGAGCTATTAACGCGTGCATTTGAAGTAAAAGCGTCTGACCTTCATTTAACTAATGGGATCCCGCCTGTTTATCGTATCCATGGACAACTAGAACATTATGGGAGTGAATTACTAAATTCCGAAGAATTACATACTATGGTGAAAACTATTTTACCTGAGCATAAATTACAAGAATTTCACGATAAAGGGGAAACTGATTTCAACTATTCATTGCCCGGGAAATGTCGTTTTCGTGTAAATGCATATCATCAACGCAATGAAGTGACAATAGCTGCCCGTTTAATAGAAGCAAAAATTCCTTCCATTGAATCGTTAAATATGCCACAGGTACTGTATCAATTAGCAGAAAAACCACAGGGACTTATTTTAGTGACTGGTCCAACAGGTTCGGGAAAATCTACAACGCTTGCTGCAATGATTGATCATATTAATGAAACAAAATCAAAGCATATTATCACGCTTGAGGACCCGATTGAATATTTACATACACACAAAAAGTCAATTATCAATCAACGTGAAGTAGGGGTTGATACTCAGAGCTTTTCCAATGGTTTGCGTGCTGCTCTTCGTCAGGACCCCGACATTATTTTAGTAGGTGAGATGCGGGACTATGAAACGATTTCAACAGCCATTACAGCGGCAGAAACGGGCCATTTAGTGATGGCGACATTACATACAAGTAGTGCTCCGACTACGATTGATCGTATTATAGATGTTTTTCCACCACATCAGCAAGGACAAATTCGTGTACAACTAGCAAATGTTTTAGTGGGCATTATTTCACAGCGTTTATTTGTACGTAAGGATGCCAAGGGACGTATTGCTGCAACTGAAATATTAGTACAAGCACCATCTATATCAAATTTAATTCGAAATGAAAAAGTTCACCAAATTCCTACTGTTATGCAGACGAGTAAAGCTTTAGGTATGCATACTTTGGAATCTTCTATGCAGCAGCTAATAGCAATGGGGAAAATTTCTTTGGAAGACGCAAGGCCTTATATGAATGCGGGGGATTATAATTGACCGTTTTTCGATATAGTGGACGCACAAAAACTGGTGCACACAAAAAAGGAATCATTGACGCGACTAACAAAAAAGTAGCACTTGAAAAATTAAGAGCACAAGGTATTAATGCTCGTGAACTTGAAGAGTCTAAAAGCATTTTACACAGAGACTTAAATATTGGCGGTAAAGTAAAGCACCAGGATTTCGTTATTTACTGTCGCCAATATGCAACACTAATCCGTGCTGGAGTTTCAATTGTAGAGGCAACACATATTTTAAGTGGTCAAACGAAAAGTAAAGCATTGAAAAAAGCGTTAGAACAAGTGGAAGAGGATATACGTGGGGGGACAGCGTTTTCAGACGCAGCGGCCAAACATCCAAAGGTTTTTCCTGTAATGTTTGTTAATATGATGCGTTCAGGTGAGGCAACAGGGAATATCGATGAGACTTTAGAGCGTTTAGCAGGGACACTGGAAAAACAATTTAAAATTAAGAAGAAAGTACAATCAGCATTGGCATATCCGGCTATTTTATCGGTGCTGACAATCGCAGTAGGTATGTTTCTAATGGTATTTATCGTTCCGACATTTATGGCTACTTTTAATGAAATGGACATAGAAATGCCGATCTTAACTGTCATTGTTGTCAGTATTTCGGATTGGTTAATAGCATACTGGTATTTTGCAATTGGGATTCTCTTATTATCCATTCTTCTATTTAGATTTTTCTATAAAAATAATAAGCAATTTCATTACAATGTAAATTATGTATTATTAAGAATGCCTGTATTTGGTATTTTAATGCAAAAAAATGTAATTGCTCGTATGACTAGAACCTTATCTTCTTTGTTCAGTAGTTCAGTGCCAATTCTACAGGCACTTACAATTGTCGAAAAGGTTGTAGGGAATCCAGTTGTAGGGAAAGTTGTACTGGAGGCAAGAGATAACCTAGAAAAAGGCGGTACCTTATCTGAGCCATTAGAAAAAAGTTGGCTATTTCCTCCGTTAGTAACCCAAATGACATCTATCGGGGAAAAAACAGGTTCTCTTGATTATATGCTCGAGAAGATCGCCGATTTCTATGAGGATGAGGTAGATCGTTCCGTTGATACATTAAAATCGCTCATTGAACCATTGATGATACTAGTTTTAGCAGCGGTTGTTGGTGTAATTGTCGCAGCAATTTTCCTACCAATGTTCGCATTATACGAAAATATGTAAGCGTACTAACTTTAAAGGGGGTGGTATAGAAAAGACTGCAGTAGTAATAGGTGTACATGTTTTCGGACTAATCATAACAATTTATAAGGAGGAACAGTGATGTTCAAAAAAATCTTAAACAAAAAATTATTAAAAAATCAAAAAGGTTTAACGCTTATCGAGTTATTAGCTGTAATTGTTATCCTAGCAATAATTGCAGCTATAGCAATTCCTGCGATTGGGAATATTATTAATAATTCTCGAGACAAAGCAATAATTTCAGAGGGATTAAATATTATCTCAGGAGCAAAAATTGCTAAAATGGATGGCGTTTGTGATGGTACTGCAACTAACCCTTGTGATCAAACAAAAATAGCAGATTATGTAGATGGAGTTACTGGAGGAGCTAGTGTAGCATATTCAGTCACTTATGATGGAAAAGAATGGAAATTAGCATCATTCAATAAATTCGATAAAATTAAGGGAACTAAATATCAAATAAAAGATACTGAAAAAACAGAGGAAAAATTGAAAGAAAAACTAGAGGGTAAGTAACCCTCCCAACCTACTCAGAAGCGCAGTTTAATTTACGCTTCTGGTTGGGAAATGGATGGTTAATTATTAGAGCTTAAGTTCAAAAGGAGGCATCTTTTCATATGTTTACAAAAAAGAAAAAATCGCATGTGTCGATTGAAATAAAAGATTATATATTGCGTGCGATTGTGGCAAAAGGTGCTGATCCGTCGCAATGGAAAGGCTATGAAATGCCGTTAGCACAGGGAATTGTTGAAGGATCTGTTATTCATGATGAAATGGAATTGTTTGATGTAATGAAAAATGATGTGGCAAAATGGGCTGGTAAAAAGCAAAATGCGCGTATTTTTGTACCGGATACTTCCGTTTTGTTAAAGAGCTTTGAGCATCCTGATGATATAGAGTGGAATGAATTAAAAGGTTATGTAGAGATGGAACTTGGTCATTCCATTCATCTTCCATTTCAAGAGCCTCTTATTGATGTGTATGACCCAAATCCTAGTGATGGACAGGCCATGCTATTTGCAGCACCTTCAGAAGAAGTTTCTAAAATGATTGGACTTTTACTCGATGCTACATTAGAACCACAAGCAGCTGATATTCGAGCATTGTGTAATATTCGTCTGTTAGAGTATTTGCAGTTAATAAAGGACAATCGAACTTATTTAATAGCGGATTGGTCAATCAATGAATTGTCGATAAGTATTTTTTCATTTGGTCAACTGGAGTTTTTACGATACCAATCATTTGATACAGATTTATCGGAATGGAAGCATGAAGAGATTGAAGAGTATCGTTTTTCTTATCATTCAGAAGTCGAAGATGAGTATCGTATGATTCTTACCGATCAAATGCTTGAAATCGATCGTATTATGAATTTTTTTAAGTTTTCCTTACATAAAGGTGAGAAAAGTGTAGATGAGATTATCATTTTAGGAGATAATCCACTACTTCCTACCATTAAAGAGTTTTTAGAAAATAATTTTTCGACACCAATTATTATGTTAAATGATTCAGTTATTCAAAAATCTTTCCCTCAATTTTCAGAGAAATTTGCAAGCTTAATTGGACTTGCATTAAAGGAGGTTAACTGATGGTACCAGAAATTAACCTCTTGCCGAATTTGGAGAAGAAGCATTCAACACCTACTTTAATATATGTAGTATTTATTATTCTTATTGGTATGATAGTAGGATATATGATTTTCTTGTTTTTCCAAGCAAAAAGTGATCTTACAAAATTAAGTGCACAGGAAGTGGAGCTTTCATCGCAACGAGAACAAATTCAAATGGAGTTAGATGGTAAGCAAAATGCGAACCAAGGCTCATTGGAGCAATCCGTACAATTTGTGGAAAATGTATCCTATCCTGTGACACCTTTAATGGATGAAACACAAGTATTATTACCAGAGCAAACGTATTTAAGGAACTATGTATTTGGTGAGAAAAAGGTTGAAATTACAGCTGATTTTGAAACGATGTCAGCTATATCATCTTATTTAGAAAAGCTAACTGCAAGCCTCTATTTCAATGATATACAGGTTGATACTATTTCTAATTTTGATGTTGCTATTGGAAACCAAGAGGAAAAAAGTGCAAAGAACAAGTTTAAGGACGTACCACGTTATTCGGCAACTATTACATTAGGAATTGATTTTAAATTTCTTGCTGGAGGTAGAGAATCATGACAAGTAGTAAAAATTCAACGATTCTTATCTTAACAGCATTCATTGCAGCCATTTTATTTGCGTTATATTACTATATAGTAACACCTCAATTAGAAGAAGTAGATGCGAAAGAAAGCTCAAATAATGCCATTCAACAAGAAATATCTACTATTCAGGAGCAGATTGCTTTACTTGAAAAGAATGGCAAATCTAATAGTACAAGTAACTTAACATTGCGTAAAAAAGTACCTCAAACTCGAGCTATTGATGAAGTCATTCGAAATATTGAAGAGATAGAAGTGGTGACGGGAACACGGGTAGAAGCTATGGACTTTAATAATTATGATTCCCTCGTAGCGGATTCTACTATTACAGATCCCAACTCGACAAATTCTGAGGAACAGGCTGATACAGAGCAATCTGCGACTGAAGCGGATGAACAAGCTGTTGCTAAGAATGATGAAACTCCTGAAGTGAAAGATAAAATACCAACTGCTACTTTTACTAAAGATTCCTTACCAACGGAATTAAAACTAGTAACATTTGATATTGATGTTGTCGCAATGGATAATAAAGCAATGGTTGAGTTTATAAAAGAGATTGAAAAAATTGATCGTGTGATGAAAATTGATGCGATCGATTTCACATTAACGGGTGAAGAAGCGAAATTCAAGGAGGACGCTGATTCAACCTTAAAAGCAACCATACAAGTAACGACGTTCTATTATGAAGGACAACAATAATCTAAATGGCGCGCATACTTAAATGTATGGGCGTCTATTAGTATAGGAGGACATAAAATGGAAATTGCTTATACAATTACAGTTTTAATATTTGGGCTTGTTCTTGGCTCATTTTTTAATGTGGTTGGCTTACGGGTGCCTTTGAAGGAGTCCATTGTGCGTCCACCCTCGCATTGCACTTCTTGTAAGAGACAGTTGACGGCGCTTGATTTGGTGCCTGTTTTTTCTTATTTATTTTTAGGTGGAAAATGCCGTAGCTGTGGGCAAAAAATTTCTTGGATTTATCCACTGATGGAACTTATAACAGGCCTATTATTTGCTTTCGCTTATTGGAAATTAGGCTTTAGTGCAGAATTTTTTGTAGCGCTATTATTTATTTCATTATTAGTCATTATTGTTGTGTCGGATTTTGCGTATATGCTTATTCCCGATAAGGTGCTATTATTCTTTTTACCATTGCTAGTTTTTGGACGCGTGATATCTCCTTTGTCACCGTGGTGGGACAGTATAGTTGGTGCTGTCGTAGGTTTTGGCATATTATATTGTATAGCTGTTCTATCAAGAGGTGGAATGGGTGGTGGTGATATTAAATTATTCTTTTTACTTGGTCTCGTACTCGGGACAATACATACAATTCTGACGCTATTTGTAGCGGCGGTAATTGGCATGATTGTTGGCATAATTGTATTAAAGGTACGCGGACAGGGAAGGAAAACGCCTATACCATTCGGACCTTCTATTGCTCTTGCAGCTATTATCATCTATTTCTATGGGGATGCGTTGATGAATTGGTATCTTGGGTTTTGGTAATTAATCAGTGATGGATTCCTTCAATGATTAATAGTCTTCACCAATTTGGCTTTTACAGGCAGTTATTGCAAGATAAAGATCATGGAGGGGATAGGGTGAAACCAATTATCGGAATAACGGCTTTTGCGGAGGATGATTTGTCCTCAAGATTAAATGCTGCATATAGCAAAAGTATAATTGAAGCAGGGGGAGTTCCACTTATAATTCCACTTGGCGTTGAAGAGGATGTAGCACAAATTTTATCATTGACGGACGGATTATTACTTTCGGGTGGCTATGATATACATCCATTCCTCTTTGACGCAGAACCTACACCGAAATTAGGGAAGGTTCATCCTGAACGAGATTCAGTGGAGCTTGCTTTAATTAATGCAGCCAATATTCGGAAAATGCCGATTCTCGGAATCTGTCGAGGGCTTCAAATACTAAATGTTGCGTTTGGAGGCACAGTCTATCAGGATATTGAAAGTGAGTATCATAGTAAAAAATTAATAAAGCATGTGCAACAAGCAGCGCGAGGTGTTGCAACACATTATGTAAATTTAACACCGGATACATTATTAAAAACGATTATTGAGGAAGAAAAAATTGCTGTGAATTCATTTCATCATCAGGCAATAAATGTAGTAGCAGAAAAGTTGAAAGTGGTAGCAAAATCAAGTGATGGTATCATTGAAGCGGTAGAGCATGTTGATTTACCATTTTGTCTAGCAGTACAATGGCATCCTGAAGAGCTAGCCATTGCAGGAGATGAAGTATCAAAGAAACTATTTGCTGCATTTGTAAAGGCAAGTTTAAAGTTTAAAGTAGAGGCATAAAACTTTATAAGCATTATTTTTTATCCAAGGCTAAGATAACCTTCGTGATGAACATGAATACAATGCTAGGTGTAAGGAATCCATTGTAAAGTGGGTTCTTTTTTAGTGTATAAAATAGCACTCAAAACATAAGAAAAAGAGGTATATGCTCATTTGTGAACATAATATCCTCTTTTTATATTTTAAAATTGAGATACTTTTAATGTACACGACGGTATAGACCTACAACATGTCCCAAAATAGAAACTTGATCTACGATAATTGGCTCCATTGTTGAGTTTTCAGGCTGTAAACGAAAATGACTTTTTTCCTTAAAGAAACGTTTTACGGTTGCTTCATTCTCTTCAGTCATTGCTACGACAATATCACCATTATCAGCTGTTGCTTTTTGTTTAACAATTACTAAATCTCCGTCTAAAATGCCAGCTTCAATCATTGATTCACCCATAATTTCTAGCATAAATAATTGATCTTCACTTGTACCATAAATATCTGGTAGTGGGAAATATTCATCGATATTTTCAACAGCAGTTATTGGAGAACCTGCAGTAACCTTCCCAACTAATGGGACATGAATAACATGTTGCTTTTGAATAGAATCCTCTGGCTCTAAAATTTCAATAGCACGTGGTTTAGTTGGATCGCGTCGAATCAAGCCTTTTTGTTCTAAACGAGCTAAATGCCCATGAACTGTTGAGCTTGAAGCAAGTCCAACTGCCTCACCAATCTCACGTACAGAAGGTGGATACCCCTTTGCTCGTACTTCTTCTTTAATGAAATCTAATATGGCCTCTTGTCTTTTCGAAACTTTTTTCATAATGGCTCACCTCTTTTTTTAATCATTCTACTTATTAATAGTATAACAGAATGCGAACACTTAAGCAAACATAGGTTCGAAAAGTGTTTGACAAAAACGTTTGTTCGTATTAATATGAGAACATATATTCCGAACAAACATTCTAGAAAAGGGGTTTTAAACATGAACTGGTTAAAGAAAAATCCACATATTACAACTTTATTAGGAGCTTGTCTACTTTTTGCGGCATACCTTTTTATAACAGACCCAGGCGATGTAACGTACACAGAAATTGAAATCGCACATGGTGATAGCTTATGGTCGTTAGCCGATCAATACCGTGGTAAAATGAAAACGGATGAATGGATTAAGCTTGTGAAAACAGAAAATGAATTATCGAACATACAAATTATTGCAGGCAAATCCCTAGTGATTCCAGTAGTGGGTGACCAATCCTATCCTATAAATTCAATTGAAATTGCGAGAAACGAAAAATGATGATGAATCAACAATCGGCTGTTGTCTATTGCCGTGTGAGTACAGAAAAAGAGACACAAAGTTCCTCGTTGGAGCGTCAGCAAGAGGAGTTGATGCGCTATGCTAAAGAACAGGGCTACGAAGTCAAGCATGTTTTTAAGGACAAGCATAGCGGTTATGATGTGGAACGTGAAGGTTTACTAGAAATGCTCGATTTCATTAAAGAAAAAGAGATAGAAGCATTATTTGTACAGGATGAAACACGCTTAGGACGTGGGAATGCTCGAATGGCAGTATTGCATTTATTGCAGAAAACTGAAACTGATGTTTTTTCTATGCGAGACGAGGGGCCAATACAATTAAATGAAATGGATACGATGCTCCTAGAAATCTTAGCAATCGTGGAGGAGTACCAGCGCAGAATCCATAATGCTAAAATACGTCGTGGCATGCGTCGTGCCGTTGAAAATGGCTATCGCCCAGAAAACAATTTATCTAATCGTGGAAATCCAAATGGTCAAGAACGTAAGGAAGTCCCTGTAGACGAAATTGTCAACCTACGTAATCGAGGCTTCACCTTTGAGGAAATCGCTATGACTCTTAGAGGTCTAGGCTTTGAAGTAAGCAAAGCTACAGTCCATAGGAGATATCGGGAACATCAAGAGGGAAGCGGGCAAAATAAAGTGACGTTTTAATCAGTGGGAGTTTTATCGTCCCGCTGTTTTTTTTTAAGGCACTAGATGTTGGTGAAGGGCCGAGAAGTGATGGATAGAATTGGAGAAGAGGTGGATAGAATCCGAAGTGACGGATACAGCCACCGAAGTAAAGGATAGAAGAACCGTAGAGACGGGTTTTACCATCAAAATGATAGGTACAAGGAAAAACTAAGTTCCATCTATCCTTAAGTAATAAATTAATACAAACTTTCAATAGTCACATTGTCTGGTAGTTTGAATGGATTTTCTTTATTTATTCTGTCATAAAACATGATCCCATTTAAATGATCTATTTCATGTTGCATTAAGATTGAACCGTATCCATTAAATTGAAATATGGCTTCTTGCCCATGTATATCGTATGCTTTGACTTTAATTCTCTCATATCTTGGAACAAATCCACTAACTCTTCTATTAACCGAAAGACATCCTTCCCCCTCAGGTAAATAAATCATGTTTAAAGAGTGACTAATGATTTTTGGGTTAATTAACATATATTCATGACTTTTATCTCCATCTTGAAAAAATGCAGCAAACATTCGTTTATTTAGACCAATTTGATTAGCCGATAACCCTGATCCAGGACGCAATTTGTGTTTTTTGGAAAGATCCGGATCTTGGCTATTTTTCAAGTATTGAAGCATGCATAATAAACTATCTTTATCATCTTCTGATACAGGTAACGTAACCTCTTGGGTATTCTTACGTAATATTGCAGCACTCTCTTTAACGAAATCTTTCATTGTTATCATATATGCTGGACGGAACTTACTCATATATAAACACCTCATCTACTTTTCTATTAAGAGCTTTAGCAATTTTAAAGGCTAATTCAAGAGTAGGGTCATACTTATCATTTTCAATACAATTAATGGTTTGTCTTACGACGCCACACTCCCTTGCTAGTGCCTCTTGAGTCATTCCTAATTTTTTTCTTAAAGCTTTAATAATGTTTTTCAGATTTATCCCTCTTTTATCTAAAGTATTGGACACCATTATAAGAAATAAATTCACAAATGTCCAACATATTGGACATTTTGGGAATGAAAGAAGAGAAGTAGCGAATTCTACTTCTCTTCCTCATAAATTCTCTATAATGTTGAAAAACATTTATATCATCTATTACTATAACTAAGTTTTCATTTTAATTAGCTCTATTTCGTTATTCCAGGTACCAATTTTCATCAAAAGGGAGATGGAGGGCTTTACCCACAGTAATGCCAAACTTTATAAAACCTCTACCTCTCGCAGTTATTATGTTGCCGTCTTGTACAACTAGTTCTTCAGAGAAATGATTAAAATCAAAGAAACCTAACTTATCCATACCTTCTGGTGATAATCCTACAGTATATTTTTTGTTCTTTAATACTCCAGCTTTTGCTAAAAGAGTTGGGCTGCTAGAGATGCTTGCAATGATCGCACCTTTGGCATTTGCATTTCCAATAAAATCAATTAATTTTTGCTCATGTATTAGTAAAGCTATATCCATACACCCAGGTAATATCAGGCTATCGATATCGTCAAGATTAACTTCACTTATTTGTTTATCGGCTATACAAGATAAACCAGATTCTCCTTTAATTTTTTCACCGTTTAATCCAACAGTTACAATAGGTTTATTTCCTTGCATTAATATAGATAATGCCACACTCAATTCATATTCACTAAATTGGGGATACAATAATACAGCGGTCTTTTTCATATAAATCTCTCCTCTAGAAATCGAAATAGACATAGTAGTAAAGGTTGATTTTTTAATCCCTAAAAGGATCTTATGCCCATTCCTCATCTAAGACAGCATAATAGTATTCGTCCCACCACTCATCTCCGTTTGGTATGCATTTTTTAAAATAACCCTCGCGCCTCATGCCGATTTTCTCCATTACTCGATAGGATGGGATGTTTTCTGGTTGGCATGTTGCAATAATTCTATGAAGTTTCATTTCTTTAAATCCGTAATCCAGTACAGCTTTTGCTGCTTCAGAGGCATATCCATTATTGTAATAGTTCGGATTCAATACCCAGCCAATTTCATATGTATGGTCACCAAAATATTGATGGAAAACAATATGACCAATAACAATATTTTCGCTTACTAAAATAATAGGGAAGTATTTTGCTTTTTCACCTCTATTTTCTGAAACGAACTTTTTAGCTTCTTCCTCATTAAAAACGCCCTCGGGAATATACTCCATCACATTTGGATTCGAAGTATATTCATAGACAGCTTGCCAATCTTGGACCTCAAATTCTCTTATTAATAGTCTTTTTGTTTTGATAAACATTTCATTTTTCCCCCAAGTCAAGAAATTTCACATTTGTTTTACTTTCTATTTATTTATCAGCTCATCAATCTTTTTATTCATTTTTTTTACTTCTGATTTGTTATATAGATAAAATAACAGCCAAATTAGAGTAAATAGCAAAACACTAAAGAATAGCATTAACATAGTTATTCCTATAGATGATGTAGGAAGCCAATTTAAAAATAGTGCAACAACAATAAAAGTACCTAAAGAAATTGCAAAATGGATAGCTGTTTGTAGTAAAAACGTTAAACGTTCTACTTGATAAATATATGATGGTAATACACAAGCAAGCCCCACAATAATTGAACCTAGAGATTGTTGTATAAAGTCTGCCGTAATAGCTTCTAAAAAAATATCTCCAAAAATCCAAGAACCAAAAAGATTAATAAAAACAAAAACTGTACAGCCCATACTTACGCCAAACGCTACATTTTTTAAAAAATGCACCTATATTAAACCCCCAAACGGTTTTTAAATTGCTTTCGATAATTACGAGAAATTACTTCTTTAATGCCTAAAACTAACTCAATTTCCATTGTTCCATTAAATGAGGCTTCAATATTTTTAACTTTTGTTAGATTTATAATTGCGGATTTAGAAATCCGTATAAAATCATTCCCTAATTGTCGCTCTAATTCATATAAAGGTTTATTCAATATGAGACGATTATTATCTACATCATATAAAGCTAATTCTCTTCCTTCCGTTCGAATAACAATTATTGAATTTGGATCAATGATATATGTTTTATTATTTGCTATCCCTGTTAAAATTTGTTCTTCTTGCTCTTGTTGTAATAAAGAAATAGCAGCTTGTATCGTAGGAGTAAGTTTTGCTGTACAAATTGTTATATGTGGCTCTTCATACTCTGAATTTATTTTCACCTCTATTTTCAGCTTTATCACCTCTCAAAAAATTATAGCATATACATCGTTTTGGAAAATGCAGGTCATTCTTTGAAAAAGGCATCTTACACAATCATAACAACATGTTACTCCAAACGTATTGTTGGGGTACATTTCGTTCGATATATTGAGTTCAGGTAAAAGGGGGCTATGGATATTATGAATGAATTAACTACTTCAAGTGAAAGAAATAAAACTGGTTGGATATTAGCAAGTATTTCAACTATGCTCACAGCGAGTATATTCCTTTGGTTCTATAATAATCCTGAAGGTTTTATTGAAAATGGAATTGGCTTTAGGACAGATGTATTTTCGAATATATTTATTTGGATTTTTACGCTTTTTATCATAACGGGATACATTGCTTATACACTCATTGCAATACCTTTTGTAAAAGCTCATTTATTGACTATTTCTTGGCTTAAGGTAATTGGAATATGGGTTGCCATTGTGACAGGAATAGTAGAAGAAGTTGTTTTCAGACATTTACTTATGGAATACTTATTAACTCTTGCATTGTCAGACGTGACACAAATACTAATTTCAGGGATACTCTTTGGAATTGCTCATGGTGTATGGGTACTTTTGAAAGGGGATTGGAAGTTTGCATTACCTGCTATTATAAGTACCACAATATTAGGAAGTCTTCTCGCAACGCTTTATATTGTAGCTGGACGAAGTACCTTTGCACCAATTGTAGCTCATATTTTAATTAATATGTTTATTGAACCATGGCTAATGTTATCTGCAGTTTCTGGAAAATGGGATGGTAAATAAAGAATAAATTGATTTTGTATGTATTATATCAAGGTTTCTAGCTTGTTTTATTAGTAGTTGCTGAAAAGATCGAAATATTGCGCGAACGAGGTATGGCATGAACTAATATTAAAATAAAGAAACTAGTGATCATAGATACTACTTACAAGTTATTAAGCTACCAAAATAACCAGGCGTTCATGAGTGGTGGGCACCTGTTTTTTTTGTGTTTATTCACCTTATAATCTTAAAAGACTCTTTTGCATAGTATATTCAAGAATTTTATTCATAATCAAAATGTGGAAATTATAATATCATCTGAATCTTTTATATGTCTTTATAAATACTTTTTGGCTGCTTATCTTCTGTTAAATCATCTTGTGAATATAAATTTTAGTTTTGGGTATATTTTATTACTATGGACTTTTTCTAAATCGCTAAACCAAATTCTATTCCCTCCAATGACTAACACCTTTTCCCGTTATCTAAGTTCTTTTTTAAAAATTAGTTCCCAGGTTCAATTCGGACGAAAAATGAACGAGATCTGGTTGTTGAAGCATTGGATCATGCTGTACAAGGATATAAAATCCGGCTCCAGGATTGATCATCATACCGATTAAAAAGAGATTGCAGCATTAACCCCAATCTTTTATCTTACACATTCTGGCACACGCTCGTCGTATGTATTAGCCCCAAATCAGCCCACTAGCCCCAAAAATAAGCTTTTTTTGCACTATCTTAAAGAATAAACTAGTGCTAGAAAGGTTGGTATAACTGCATTTCAAGGGAAAACATGCTATACTTTGCATACCATATTCATTAAGATATGTATTGAAAGGTGTGTAACTATGTTATCAAAAGAAAAAATTAACCGAATCAATGAACTTTCTGCTAAGGCTAAAAGTGGTACATTAACAGAGGCAGAAGCTAAGGAACGATCAGCGCTTCGTAAAGAATATCTAGATACATTTAGATCAACAATGCGTGATACAATTGAAAACGTAAAAGTGGTAGATGCTGAAGGAAATGATGTAACACCAGAAAAAGTTAAACAAGCGAAAAAAAATAAATTTCTAAATTAATGTGTCACATTTCTATAAAGTATGTAATAAAACGTTAATAGTATAACAAAACCATTGTTTTCTGAAGTAATGTTGACTAAACTGTATAAGAACAATATATAGGACGAGAAAGGATGTCACAAAATAATGACTCAACATGCGGATCAACTAGCGATTAATGCTATCCGAACTTTGTCAATCGATGCAATTGAAAAAGCAAACTCAGGTCACCCAGGTTTACCGATGGGGGCAGCGCCAATGGCTTATACGCTTTGGACAAAACAACTTCGCCATAATCCGGCTAATCCAAAATGGTTTAACCGCGATCGTTTTGTACTTTCTGCAGGTCATGGCTCTATGCTTTTATATAGCCTACTTCATCTAGGTGGCTACGGCTTACCAATGGAAGAAATTCAAAACTTCCGTCAATGGGATTCATTAACTCCAGGACATCCTGAATACGGTCATACTGTTGGGGTAGAGGCAACAACAGGTCCTCTAGGTCAAGGTATTGCTATGACAGTTGGTATGGCAATGGCTGAACGCCATTTAGCAGCTACTTACAATAAACCAGGACATGACATCGTTGATCACTATACATTTGCACTTTGTGGCGATGGCGATTTAATGGAAGGTGTAGCAGCTGAAGCTATCTCTTTAGCAGGTCACTTAAAACTTGAAAAGTTAATCGTTTTATATGATTCAAACGATATTTCTTTAGATGGCGATTTAGAAAAATCATTCTCAGAAAATGTTCAAAAACGTTTTGAATCTTATGGCTGGAACTATTTAAAAGTTGCAGATGGTACAGATGTTGCATCAATTAACGCAGCAATCGAAGAAGCTAAAAAATCAACTGGCAAGCCAACACTTATTGAAGTGAAAACTGTTATCGGTTTTGGTTCACCAAACAAATCAGGTAAAGCTGCTTCTCACGGCGCACCACTTGGTCAAGATGAAGTCGTTTTAACAAAAGCAGCATATGAATGGGCGCACGAGCCATTCCAAATTCCTGCTGAAGCATATGATACATTCGCAGCAGCTGCTGAAGTTCAAGGGGCACAACCTGAAGAAGCTTGGAATGCTAAGTTTGAAGCATATAAGCAAGAGTTCCCAGAATTAGCAGCACAATTTGAAAACGCAATGAATGGTCAATTACCAGAGGATTTCGCTTCAGAATTACCAGTTTATGAAGCAGGTAAATCAGTAGCAACTCGTTCATCTTCTGGAGATGCAATCAATGCCATTGCGAAGAAAACTCCATCATTCTTCGGTGGTTCAGCTGACCTTGCTGGCTCAAATAAAACAACGATGAAAGACGCTGGAGATTTCTCAGCTGACGATTATGCTGGCCGTAATATTTGGTTCGGTGTACGTGAGTTTGCAATGGGTGCTGCTATGAACGGTATGGCACTACACGGTGGTGTTAACGTATTCGGTGGTACATTCTTCGTATTCTCTGACTATGTTCGTCCAGCTGTACGTCTTTCTGCACTAATGGGTCTTCCTGTTACTTATGTATTTACACATGACTCAATTGCTGTAGGGGAAGATGGTCCGACACATGAACCAATCGAACACCTTTCATCTTTACGTGCAATGCCAAATTTATCTGTTGTTCGCCCAGCTGATGCAAATGAATCAGCAGTTGCATGGGAACTAGCAGTAGCATCTGAAAAAACACCAACTGTTTTAGTATTATCTCGTCAAAACTTACCTGTGCTTGACGCATCTATTGATACAGTACGTGAAGGTGTTACTAAAGGTGCTTATACAGTATCTCCTGCTACAAAAGAAGTGGCAGATGCCATTTTAATTGCAACAGGCTCTGAGGTTTCACTTGCAGTAGAAGCACAAAAAGCATTAAAAGCTGATGGTGTAGATGTGGCAGTTGTTTCAATGCCTTCTATGGATCGCTTCGAAAAACAAGATGCAGCTTACAAAGAATCTGTTCTTCCAAAAGCTGTAACAAAACGTCTTGCAATCGAAATGGGCTCATCATTCGGCTGGCATAAATACACTGGTTTTGAAGGGGACGTTCTTGCAATTGACAAGTTCGGCGCTTCTGCACCAGGTGAATTAGTAATGGAAAAATACGGATTCACAGTAGAAAATGTTGTAGCGAAGGTAAAAGCGCTATAATTTATAAAATACCGCAATACTCAGTAGGTTAAATCTCCTCTGAGTACTGCGGTATTTTTTCATGTTTAGAGGACTTCAATAAAGAAATCCAAATAGCTGCACAATGAATTAGTAGCATAATGACAAAACAGTAAAAGCCCTTGGTACCTCCTCCTAGGTTTAGCTCATCAGCTATAATGCCACTAAACCAAAGAAGCTGACCTGTGACAATTACTGAGAGGCTTGCAAAAAGTATACAAAACCAAATAGATACTTTTTTTACAATCACAATAATAAGTAGTAAAACAGCAAAAAGTAGGGTAGCTTCAAAAATCGGATCAAGAAGTGAAAACGTATTTTCATTTACGAAATGCTTATAAGTAAATTGAGTATCCACACAACCCCTCCTTAAAATTAATAACGTTTTTGGTAATAAAAGGTTTCTCAAAACTCATCTAGTATTAATTTCCATTTGATATACAATAATAAATGTAGGCATCGACCTAGAAATGTTGTGGGGTATTTAAATGAATTCACAAGCTATACTTACACAAGTAAAGAAAACTTTCTCGCAATTAGATTGTACAGGTGGCGGAGTTATTATTAATAAGCATGGTCAAACCGTACTAGAAGAATATTTTGGTGTGCAAGGACAACAAAAAGACGCCAAAAGTGTAGGACCACATACTCTTTTTCATCTTGCTTCTGTTCGTAAAACATATGTAGGATTTGCTGTAGCATATGCGCTTTATCATAACTATATTGCTTCAATAGATGATAAACTAAGTGATTATTTAGAGAATGAAAAAATATTTGCTGATGTATCAATTAGACATCTACTCACCCATTCTCACGGTTTACGTAGGCAAAATGAAAAAGTAATGAAGGAATTCAAAGCAGGATATAACTGGGCATACCGAGATATCAATGTAGAACTACTTGCTAAAGTCATTTTTTAAGCAACTGGAAAAACTATTGCAGAAATTGTGGATGAGCAAATATTTCAGCCATTGTCTATTACTGAAACAAATTGGTTCAGTGAAAAAAACGAACAGCATATTGAAGTAATACATAATGATAGTCCATTTTGGTATGAAAGCGACGTATGTGATGGCAGCAAAATGAATATGTATAGCACCTTAAGAGAGCTAGCCAAGTGGGGACAAGTGCATCTTGATAAAGGGAGATTACACGGAAAACAAATAATACCTGAAGAAATCATACAGTTATTAACGACAATTCAATCCCCGAATACTAAACCAAAGAACTTGCCAACTAATGGTTTTTTCTGGTTTGTTCAGCCACAACAGAGAGAAGGGATTACAGAGTTAAGCCCAATATTACCACAAGGAAGCTTTCAACTACTTGGTTTCACAAGTGTTGCTCTATTGGTAATTCCTAAAGAAAATATTGTGGCAGTTCATGGATTTAATAGCTTTGGTTCACCTGAAGGGTTTGATTACATCAAGGATATTCATGATTTTGGTTCTAGCGTATATCAATCAATTCAATAAAGGGATAATAAAAAAGGAGCTAGTGATGAAAAAGTATAGCGTAGTGTTATTTGATTTAGACGGTACAATATCTGATCCTAAAATAGGGATAACGAAATCTGTTCAATATGCTTTGGAAAAAATCGGTATAGTTGAAGAAGACCTAGATCATCTTGAAACATTTATTGGGCCACCGCTGCAAGTATCATTTAGAGAAATATATGGAATGGATGATGTTCAAATACAGCAAGCGATTGCTGATTACCGTGAACGGTTTATCCAAACCGGCATGTATGAGAATAAATTGTATCAAAATATATCATCTTTATTAGAGTATTTACAAAAGGAGGGTTATCAGTTAGCAATAGCCACATCTAAGCCAACTGTATTTGCAGAACAAATTATACAATATTTCAACCTTGAACATTTTTTTGACTTTGTCGCTGGTAGTAATTTAGATGGTACACGGTCAGCTAAAGGAGAAGTTATCACATTTGCACGTGAACATTATAATGAGGTTAATATCGATCAATTTATAATGATTGGAGATCGTAAATACGATATTGTTGGAGCACATGAAAATCAAATTGATTCTATCGGTGTTACTTATGGTTATGGCTCACTCGAAGAATTAAAGGATGCACAAGCAACATACATAGTGAACAGTGTAAACGAGCTGCAAGAACTTTTTAATAGATTAGGTTAAACAAATACGAAGCTGCATTTCTATCAATGCAGTTTCGTATTTTTTTTGGAAAACAGATAGAATCGCTGATAAAAGTGCAAAAATCGCTGATAGCCCGGGTAGAATCGCTGATAAAAGCGCGAAAATCGCTGATAGCCCGGGTAAAATCGCTGATAAACCCAGCAAAATCGCTGATAAACCAAACGACTCAAGAAAAACTACTTCGCCAGCCCGTTTTGAAAAGCGTAGACAACTGCTTGTGTGCGATCTTGAACATCGAGCTTCGCTAAAATGTTGCTGACATGTGTTTTCACGGTTTTTAATGCAATGTATAAATCGTCGGCAATTTCCTGATTTGCTTTGCCTTTAGCCATTAGCAATAATACTTCCATTTCACGCTCGGTAAGTTGCTCATACAGTGGTGTACTATTGCCGTGGCGCATGCGATGCATCATTTTTGATGTTACTTCTGGCTCTAAAACAGTTTCACCGCCCATTGTTTTACGAATGGCATCAGCGATTTGCTTTGCATTTGATGTTTTTAAAATATAGCTGACTGCACCAGCCTCTAATGCAGGGTAAACTTTATCATCATCTAAAAAACTTGTTACCATCATAATTTTTGCTTCTGGCCATGCTGCTAAAATTTCAGCTGTCGCTTCAGCTCCTGTCATGACTGGCATTACATTGTCCATTAAAATAATGTCAGGACGCAGCTCAAGAGCACGTTCCACTGCCTCTTTACCATTTTCAGCTTCACCTACAACAGTGATATCTGGTTGTGCTGATAGATAGGCAGAAACACCAATCCGCACCATTTCGTGGTCATCCACTATTAACACTTGAATCATTCACTTCAACCTCCTTTTGTAGAGGAACTTTAACCTCTACAATTGTACCTTCTCCAGGCACTGATACAATTTTGTACGTACAGCCAATCTCTACAGCACGTTCAGCAATGTTTTGCAGTCCGTAAGAAGTAGATTTATCGGCTTCGACATCAAAGCCGAGGCCATTGTCCTGAATACGTAAAATAGCTAAATCATCGCGGGCAACGAGCAGTAATTCAACATCACTCGCTTTGGCATGGCGTAGCGTATTCGATAACGCCTCCTGTGCAATACGGAATAAATGATCCTCCTCCGCTTTGGATAATGCCATTTCCTCAAGCTCATATTCAATATGAAAGAATACTTTTTGTTGTAGCTCAATAATGAGCTCCTCAAGACCTTGTGCTAGCGTTTTATTATGCAGAGCTACTGGACGTAAATGTAATAATAATGCGCGCATTTCAAGCTGTGCCTGTTGCACAATTTTTTCGACCTGCTTTAAGCTTGTAGCATTTTCATCGGTTTCGGTTAATGCGGACAGTAACATCGAAGCGGCGAATAATTGCTGTGATACAGAATCATGGAGCTCACGAGCAAGGCGTTGACGTTCAGCAATAATGCGCTCTTGAATAATTTTATCGTTAGCTTCTGCACGTTCATTGGATAAGCGCTGTAGGCTTTTTCGTTGAGTATCAATTAGCTCGCTTGTTTGAACTAAAGCTTTTTTCAAAGGCTTTGGTAAAGGCTGCTTTTTTGGTAATACAAAATCAGGTTCAACTAGCTGTTTCACGATGCGGGTTGCCTGAGCTTCTCTTGCACGGGCAGTCATACTAATCCAGCTTGCAACCAGTAAACTAATTGCAAAAAGAGTGATGACAATAAAACCACCGAGTGGGATATTATTATAATTCTGCTGCCATAATGGCTCCCATGTTTTCTCGTTTGGCTCGCCCCAAACAGCGACAAGGAGACCGAATGTAGCGCTCATCAACATAAAAAGTAAAGTAAATATTCTTGAGATAAAGGCAATCATTTACGTAGCACCTCCAAGTCCCCAAGCCATGTTGCAACGTGTATGACAAGTGTACGTTTTGCATCCTCAGGGTTCCCATCTGAAAAACTTACACTCTCATTCAGTAAGCGTTGTGGTCCAACATGTAGGCATTTTATTTCACCAAACAATGTCGTATAGTGTAAGCGGAATGGAATTTCATAGGGGATATAAATTTGTACTTTACCAATGCCTTGTCGAATCGTAATGATGCTTGTGCCGGCAGGTAAAATTGTTTGTGTTGTGTCAATCGTAATATCACCTGCAAGTCGCTGTATTTGGACATCTTGCCATTTATAGGCTTCCACTGGCGCAGGCAATGTACCGAATAATTCGTTTTTCGTAGTGGGAAGCTTTTCGAAAAGCTCCAAACCAACAACTTTTGCTGAGTTTTCTCTTTGTAAGTATTGATAGAGCATATATAAGAGAATGATGACGATAAATAAGCGTAAACTCCACATCGTAAAGAGTGCAATGGAGATAAAGAAAATTCCTGTCCATTTAAAGAAACGATTTTTTTTCGAGAAGCTTAAATAAAGAAGTCCTACTCCAATCAATAGACAAAAGGCGCCACCGTTATTAAAAATTGTGAGCTCCACAAAAACGAGTAAAAAGAAGCATAGTACCCCAAATGTGAGCTTATTAGTTGTGAAATTTTGCAAGAGGGTCAACCTTCTTTCTACAAATTGATGAGAGAAGACGAACTTCTCCTAAAATAAGATATTTCATGTAAAAGTGTTTTTGATTATCTCATTACCATAACGTAGGGTTGATTTCCGTTCCGGCTGTGCGCTTTCCTGGGGGCGTCCGATGAGCCGCTTCACTCGCGCTGCTCGCTCCAGGGTCTCATCTGTGACGCTAATCCCCAAGGAGTCGCCCAGCCTCCACTCCAATCAACTTAAATATATGGCATGCGTTTTTACAAATGTCTTCCCAATTTTTGGTGATGAGCCTTTTAATTATCTTCAAGCATTTTTATGATTGTGTCATTCATCAACGTTGAATCCAGTGTATTTGGATAATGAGCAGAGTGCTCTAAAGTGATAAACTCCTTACCATTTGGTGCATCTAATAACTCATAATATTGCTTTGCTAGTTCATAATTTGTCTGTTTATCATATTTACCTTGTATAAAATAAACGGGTATATCTATACTTTTTACAGAATCAAAAAAATTAGTAAGGATGATTTCTTTTTTTAGCTCTTGGCTTTTTATAAGGCTAAATTGTGGTCCTGAAATAAATGCTTTATACAGATCCTGTAAAGAGTAATCAGGGGAAGTAAAAGCCCCTTTTACCAATTCAAAGATATTCACTTTCTTGATCGTATCATCAAAATAATTCATGCCTTTATATTGATTGATAAGATCGCTAAATTGATCCTCATCTTTTGCTAAATAAGGACCTTTTCCTATATCTTCTAAAATTCGGAGTGTTTTTTTATCTCTATTAGCTCTAGCTTCACTCTGTAACCAATTGTATCCAAGTTCTTGGCCTTTAATAGTACTGGTTAATTGAGAAATTCCTAAGTAGGCATGGAACTTCTCAGGATAATTAGATACTAATTGAGTTCCAATGACTGTACCGAAGGACTGACCAATGACAAATATTTTTTCCTGCTGATAGTGTTCTCTAATATAATCCACTATTATATTAGCATCTTTTGTAAATTGAGAAAGGGTCAGTGTATCATTCGTTATTTTCTTGTTAAAACTTTTTCCGGAACCTCTTTGATCATAATAAACGGCAACGCAATTTTCGGTTATTTCAGGATACAATGTTCGCGCACTCACGCCATAGGGGAATGGTGATCCTGGCCCACCATGTAAGAATAAACAAAATGGTTTCTCCTTATCTTTTCCTTCTACCAATATATATTGTTTATCTCCATTTACATTGATTTCCTTTAACTCGCTAATACCACCATTTTCGATGATTTCAGCACTTTTTTGTTTAATTTGTTGTTGTACTATGAAGCGATAACCTAATAACATGAATATAAGTAATATAAGAATAAAAATTACAAAAAGACATATTTTAATCATAGGACTAAACCACTTTCTGTTTACTATTATTTTCATTATTACAATTTCCTTTATCTCTTTTTGGTCACCTTCAATAAGTGCAAAGGTTTTTCTTCAAAGAAATGGGATGCTTCAATAATTGAGGCATCCCTTATTTCTTTTATTATAACATGTTATTTTTTTCAATTAGCAGTTATTGTTATTTATTTTCAATTAGCAGTGGTGCGTCTTCTGCGACATTTTTTTCTAGCTGCGCTAGACGAGACTCGAAAGATGTTACTTCATGATCTTTGTCGATTTGGTAAGCAAGCTTATCGATATACGATTCTAAATCTTCAAAGTTGGTTTTGTTGTTTTTAGCAATCATTCCGTCCATTTGATGGTGAGCGCGTGTGACGTTTTCTTTGCCCATAAGCTGTAATTGACGCACTTTCATGTCTTTAATTTTGTGCTTCATCGTTTCAAATTTGCGTTCAAGCTCGAAGTATTCACGTGTACTAGCTTCGATACTAGCTTGTAATGTATTGTTACGTGCTGTGTAAGCAGCAACTTCATCAGAAGCAAAATCGATTAAATCTTGTTCGCCGCTAGTAGTAGCTAATGTTAGTTGAGACTCACGTTTAGCTAGTAATTCTGCATTTTGCTTAAATTCTTGCTCTAGTTTTTCTTTTAACTGACCTTGACGCTCTAATAATTTTCCAGTTTGCTCTGTTTGTTTTTCTGCTTCACGAATATATTGGTTTAACATCGCAATTGGATTTTTTTGTTCCTTCTTATCAAATAACTGATGTAAATCTGCCTCTATTGTATATTTAAAACGTTGAAATAAGTTCATGTAAATTCGCTCCTTTTATTTTGTTAAGTTAGACCACTCTTTTTCAAAGTTTGTAAATGGATCTTCTTTTTTAGCTTCAATTGTTGGGATTTTTACATCTTCGCCATTCCATTTTTTATAGATAACATAGATGACAGCGATTGCTGCTAAACCAACCATTGCAGGGATATTAGATATTGCTGATAGCACACCAATCAGACCCACTGTAAACCATAAGATTTTACCGAATGTCGATTTACTTGAAGTGTAGAAGTGCATACCGAGTGCTACAAACAATCCAGAAAATAGTAGACCTGCAAGTGGTCCAGTTAAAGCGAGTGCAACACATCCTGCGATAAAGCCTCCGATTAGTAGAAAAAATTTTCTCATATGTTTTAGCTCCTTTCGTTGATACCTTTATATTACCTATTAGAAAGCTTTGCTAAAACGGACTGGAAATTGATTTTACTCTAGGTCTTGAGGCTGAGAATATTCTAAGTACTATAGAAGAAGCTTAAAATTGTAAAAAACTTAATTAGCCATAAAGCATTTGATAGAACGGAAAGTAGAAAGTTTTCGACAAAAATAGAAGATGAATGCCTCCTTCGTTTGACAAATTAAAAAGTTTGGATGAGCTATACTTATGAAAAAGAAATGAGCGAAGGAGGATTTCTAGTGAGAACCTATTCCATATATAAAATAAAAGAAGAGCATTTAACGTTTATTTTCGGCAGAGAGCGTAAGTTATTAGAAATGATGCAGGGCTGTGAAGACGCTAACGAGAAATCCTTAAAAGAGCTTGCATATATATGTGAAACCGTACGCTTCGATGAGATTGCTACGATGCTTGAGGCGCAACTAGATTCTAAGTATGCACATTTAGAGAGAGCTCGTAATGCTTTATTTTTAGAACATCCTATAAAAGGAAAAATGGCTATTTATTTAGTGGAACGCAAAATTTGTGTTTATTGTGAGGGTTCACGAATGCTTGATTTGGATCTATTCCAAATGCTTGCGAAGATGAGCGAGCGCTTTATTGCATTTAATAAACAAGATAATGAGTGTGGGTGGCTAAAGCCAATGAAGTATACAATGCATTAGGAATTTTCACTACAATATATAGTAACACGCTAATATTTGGTGTATAATGGAGCGTGGAGAGTTTTTTTCTCGGTATATATTGTAGTGGAGGAGGTTGGTTGTATGCCTACATGGGGCTGGATTATTATCGTAATTATCGCATTAGCAGCGGGCGCAGCACTTGGTTTCTTTTTAGCTCGTCAAGCTATGATGAAATATTTAAAAGAAAACCCACCAATTAACGAACAAATGATTCGTATGATGATGGCGCAAATGGGTCGTACTCCGTCTGAAAAGCAAGTACGTCAAATGATGTCACAAATGAATAAATTCCAAAAATAATTGGAATTTTTAAAGAACAACTAGTCCAAGCCGGGCTGGTTGTTTTTTTACTTCTTATAGCAATTGTTTACTGTGCGAAAGCGAAGCGACAGCAACAACAATTACGCCAATGTAAAATTGAATTTTATAAATTATTTGAATAATTTATAAAAAGCATATAAATCTATCGGAAAACTCGTTATAATAAAAATATTCTATATAAAGGAGTTGTTTGTATTGCAGAAAGAAAAAACAAATGTTGAAAGTTTTGATTTAGATCATACGAAAGTAAAAGCGCCATATGTACGTTTAGCAGGTGTTAAAACAGGAAAAAAAGGCGATGAAGTGTACAAATATGATATTCGATTTAAACAGCCAAATAAAGAGCATATGGAAATGCCTGCATTACATTCCTTAGAGCATTTATCGGCAGACATTATTCGCAATTACTCTGATCATATTGTTGATTTCAGTCCAATGGGTTGCCAAACAGGCTTCTATGTATCGCTAATAAATCACAATGATTATGAAGACTTATTAAATATTTTAGAAAAAACATTTATGGATGTAACAAAGGCCACTGCAGTCCCTGCGTGCAATGAAGTACAATGCGGCTGGGCAGCTAGCCATAGTCTAGAAGGTGCACAAGCGTTAGCTAAAGAATTTTTAGCAAAACGTGATGAATGGCATATCGTTTTTGCAGAATAAAAAATTTAAAAACCTTGCGTATCGAGCTGCACCCAATTGTTAACACCATCTAACAATTGGAAGTGTAGTTCAGTATTGCAAGGTTTTTTATGTTATCTGTGAGAGTCGTGCCACTTTGCTTTTCCACAGATACATTTTGAGGAAGAGCCATACTTTATTTAATATGCCACTTTCATTTCATTGAAAAATAAAATGGTCAAGGAAATTTTTATGAATGTTATGGAGCTTAAAATGAGGGTGAATTCAATCCTAGGCTACTCGCTTTCCGTCTTTTATGATGCCGCTGACATGTCAGAAGGTACATGCTATGTGAATTGGTTGATTGGAGTGGAGACTGGGCGACTCCTTGGGAAATAGCGCTAGGGGAACGAAGGCTAAAACCATCACGTCCTGTGATAACGCCTTCGTGACCAACATCGTGTTGGTCTAAGCGACTCATCGGACGCCCCCAGGAAACTTTGCTCTGTGCGAAAGCAACAAATGTTTTCTGTAGCGAAAGCAAAGCGTCAGCGGCAAAGCGCCCAGTCGGAACGGAAATCAACCCCTCGTTTTGCAGAAGAGCTACATTTTATTTAATGTTGACACATTGTTTTCATTTGTCCTAAAAATGAAATGGAATGACATTAGATGAAGAAGAATCACGATTAATTTTTTGATAGATGAAGTTTTCTAAAAAGTCATGGATTAAATCCTCATATTCAGCCATATTTTCATTAAAGGACTGTGCATGAGCACCTTTATCAAAAAGCTTCAGTTTCTTAGGACCACTTTTTTTATTGTATAAATCCAGTGACATGGAAGCTGGGATAAATGTGTCAGGTATACTATGGATAAAAAGCACAGGCTTTTCGATATTTGTCACAGCCTCAGAAGGTGTCACGCTTTTAAACGAATAACCGTCTCGTAAGCGGACAAAAAAATCTGCAAAACGAATTGGAATAATCGAGCCGTATTTAAATTCCGTCTTCGCAATTTGTTTCAGCAGCATTGAAAAATCAGAAAACGCGCAATCAGAAATATAGAAATCTGCACCATCCTCTACAGTTCCTGCATATAGTAGCATTGTTGCGGCACCCATCGATTCACCGTGAATACCAAGAATGGCGTCTTCTCCAATCATTGCCTTTATCGTTTTGACTACTGCGTCAAGGTCATTTTTTTCATAATAGCCGTAGCTAGTCGTTTTTCCACCTGTCTCCCCATGTCTACGATGGTCAAAAATAACGGAATTGTAGCCAAGTCGTTCAAAAAGTCGAGCATATTTGACGGAGTTGATTTTATTTTCTGTTACGCCATGGCAAATAATGATGGTATTATTTGTTTCCAATGGCTGAAACATAATGCCGCGAATCGTATAGCCATTTGGCGAGTCAATATTTAATTCACATTTTAAATTTTTATTGTACCAAGCTTCATCAAAACGTTTAGCAGTGGTTTCACGTTCACGAACAAATTCAGGATCCTTTTGCTTAATGTACATTAATTTATTGGAGAGCGCGAAGCCGAATAGACCAGTTGCTGCTGCGGCAATCGTCGTTGTTATACCTGAAAATAAAAGCATTTTCTTTTTCATTATTAGCACCTCCACGTCCTGTTTCTTTTGTTGTCTTGGCATACAAGCGACATCTTTTGTATGTATGCACTTTTCTTAATTGTAATGTTCCCAACTGAGATTGTTTAAAACACGTCAACATTTTACATTATCTTTAGCAAAACTGCGATTATTTCTATTATCGAAAATCGTCAAAATATTTGTTAAAATAGATATATCTGCTAGTAGCATATGCATGCAGTGTTCATTTTTGAACGGGGAAAAGGGGAGAATGTTTATGACGAAAGAAGTAGTAATAGTAAGTGCTGTACGTACAGCTATTGGTTCATTCCAAGGAACATTAAAGGACGTACCAGCGACAAAATTAGGGAGTATTGTTATTAAAGAAGCATTAGCACGTGCTGGTGTAGCAGGTGAACAAGTTGACGAGGTTATTATGGGGAATGTTTTATCAGCTGGACTTGGACAAAATCCAGCTCGTCAAGCAGCGATTGCAGCAGGCTTGCCACATGAAGTATCTGCATTAACGATTAATAAAGTTTGTGGATCAGGACTAAAATCGGTTCACTTAGCGACACAAGCCATTTTAGCAGGTGATGCGGATATTGTCGTTGCAGGTGGCTTTGAAAATATGAGCCAAGCACCGTATGTATTAAGAAATGCACGAGAAGGCTTCCGCATGGGAGATCAAAAAGTAGTCGATACGATGATTCATGACGGATTATGGTGTGCATTCAATGACTATCATATGGGCGTTACAGCTGAAAATTTATGTGATGCCTATGAGATTTCCCGAGAGGAACAAGATGCCTTTGCAGCACGTTCACAACAGCGCGCAGAAGCGGCAATGGCAGCAGGGAAGTTTAACGAGGAAATCGTTGCGGTGGAAATTCCTCAACGTAAGGGCGATCCTATTATTTTTGATAAAGATGAATTCCCGCGTCAAGGCGTTACAGCTGAGTCGCTATCAAAACTACGACCTGCCTTTAAAAAGGATGGCTCCGTAACAGCAGCAAACGCATCAGGCATCAACGATGGTGCAGCGGCTGTCGTTGTTATGTCGAAAGAAAAAGCGGACGAGTTAGGCATTCGACCTCTCGCACTAATTACAGCGAATGCAAGCGCGGGTGTTGACCCAGCTATAATGGGAACTGGCCCTGTAACGGCCGTAAAGAAAGCATTGGCAAAAGCTGATGTAACGTTAGATAATATAGATTTAATTGAAGCAAATGAAGCTTTTGCAGCTCAATCAATCGCTGTAGATCGCGAACTAGGCTTTAATCATGATAAACTAAATGTGAACGGGGGCGCAATTGCCCTTGGCCACCCGATTGGTGCAAGTGGAGCACGTATTTTAGTAACACTTTTACATGAGATGGAAAAGCGTGATGCAAAGACAGGTCTCGCAACACTATGTATCGGTGGTGGACAAGGTGTAGCAACTGTAGTCAAGCGCCCTTGAAGTGAATAAGAAGGTGAATTGCAATGGGAAAGAAACGAAAACAACAGCAACACGTGGATAGTAGCGTAACAGCTAGTCTACCAAAGCAGGAGGCAGTTACATTAGCCGATCAGCTAGGCGGTGACGTGCTTGCCAAATTAAAAGCGGCCAAGCAAGATTTAACAGCGAAAGAGCAGGCCGCAGAAGAAGAGCGCCAAGCAAAACTAGCCTTTGAGCGCAAACAACGCGAAAAAAACAAATCGTTTGAGGAACTACTAAACGAATACGGCGATAAAGGCTCAAAATTTTAAAGAGAAACAGTGAATCCAAATGTGGATTCACTGTTTTTTATGTTTTATCGGAAAGATTTCGAGATTTATCGGAACAATTAGAAAAAAAATTGTTGCCAAATACTATTTTTAAAAACAGTTTTTTTATTATTTAATTTGAGAATCGTGAAAACTACCAAATAGATTTGTCTTACTCACGAGGATAAAAGATTTGATTTTATATATTCTTCTGTATTGTGAAATAATAAACGTTTCGATTAATAATTCCGTTTAAAATAAACAAAATGTAATTATTGATGAAAAAAAATAACTAAAAAATGATTTTATTTAACATTTTAAGTTGACAAAAAGTATTCTGAATAATATGATTATTTGAAATTGATGCTTAGTCGAGAGTTTCATATCATTTTTTAATAGAAAAGGGGGATTTTCATGAAAAGATTTGGAGTCTCGTTGATGTTGCTTGTGGGAATACTTGTTTTGGCAGCTTGTAGTAACAATAGCGGAAATAATGCTAAAAGTGACACAAACGAAATTATTGAAGGTGTTCCTGAAGGTGTACAAAACGGTAAAAAAATTGCTGTATTACGTAATCTAGCATCAGATGATCATACGAAACAATTTTTAGATGGTGCACGTAAGGAAGGCGAAGCGCTGGGGTTCAAAGTGGATACGCAGATAGTTGAAAATAATGATGCTAAGTTCCAAGAATTAGTTTCGCAAATTATACAGCAAGACTATGACGGTATTATTATTTCACACGGTAAAGAAGATTATTCATATGACATGATTAAGCCTGCTGTTGATAAAGGGATTAAAGTGACATTATTTGATACTGTCGCTAAAAAGAATGGTCAGAGTTTAGATGGTGTTACTGCTACATTCCAAGATGATTATGAGTTAGCACGTTTATCTCTTCAAGAAATTGCGGATTTAAGTAAGGAGCCTGTAAAGGTTATTAAACTATGGTTTGGGGGATTATCTCCTTTAGATAGACGTCAGGAAATATATAAAGAGTTTGAAGATAAAGGTGAAATTGTCACTTTAGAAACAATTGGACCTACTAATTTCCAAGATATTCAAGGTGATATTGCTGCAAAAGTGAATGCCGTTTTAGCAAAATATCCAGAAGGTACAGTAGATGCTATTTGGGGTTCATGGGATGAGTTAGCAAAAGGGGCTTATAAATCATTAGTAGATAACAATCGTTCAGACATTAAATTGGTTTCAATCGATGTATCAAATCAAGATATTAACTTAATGAAAGAAAATAATAGTCAATGGATTTCCACAGCTGCTGTAGACCCAGCGCTAATCGGTCGTATGAATATGCGTTTAATGGCGAAAAAATTAGCGGGTGAAGAAACTCCAGCAGAGTATGATTTAGAAGCAAAGCTAATTAAACAAAGTGATTTAAAAGATAATACAACGATGCTCAATTTAAATGAAATTATTGATGGTTGGGGCGTATCTACTGATTTTGA
Source organism: Lysinibacillus sp. NPDC056185 (assembly GCF_047737915.1). Lineage (NCBI taxonomy): Bacteria > Bacillati > Bacillota > Bacilli > Caryophanales > Bacillaceae > Lysinibacillus > Lysinibacillus sp. NPDC056185. The sequence continues at coordinate 7,208 of NZ_JBLLLQ010000004.1, read as the reverse complement.
TGAGGAATGGATGAAAACATTACGTGAACACTATTCAAAATAATACAAAGATGACGTCTTGTTTTCAATAAGACGTTTTCTTTTACCTAAAAGTGAAAGGCGTGTTAGCTATGAAAGCCAAGACAGTCATTGAGATGAAAAAAATTTCAATCGAATTTCCCGGTGTGAAAGCCTTAAGTGATGTCGATTTTCAACTAGAATCAGGCACAATTCACGCTGTCATTGGTGCTAATGGGGCTGGTAAATCGACTCTAATGAAAATTCTTTCAGGAGCCTATCCGCATTATACGGGTGATATTTTTATAAACGATGAACTAGTTTCTATTACTGATGCGAAAAAATCAAAGGAATTAGGTATAGATATTGTTTATCAAGAAGTAGATACAGCGTTAATACCCTATTTAAGTGTTGCAGAGAATATTATGCTAGATCAACTGATATTCGATAAAAAGTCAATTATCAATTGGCGAAAAATCCGTCAGAGTACAAAAGATGTGTTAGATCGGATTGGTATTAAGTTAAATATTGAAAAAAAGGTGCAGGATATTTCTTTAGCGGATAAACAAATGGTGTTAATAGCGCGGGCATTAATTCATGAGAGAAAATTTCTTATATTAGATGAACCTACCGCCCCTTTAAGCCAAGCAGAAACTGAGAAATTGTTTTCTCTAGTTCGAGATTTAGTTAAAAATCATCATCTTGGAATTGTCTTTATCTCTCACCGATTACCAGAGCTATTTGAAATCTGCGAAAAAATTACCATTATGAAAGACGGCAAAATTGTAAAAGAAAGCTTAATTGAAGGGATTACTCAAAATCAAGTTATCGAGCAAATGCTTGGTAAAACTTTTGATTTAGTTCATCACAAACAATTAAAAGAAAAAGGACAAATAGCCTTACAGATCAACCATCTTGTCGACGATTCAGGCTTAGTAAATGACGTATCTTTTCATGTCAATAAACATGAGATTATTGGTCTGGCTGGTTTAGTTGGAGCTGGTAAAACAGAATTATGCAAAGCGATATTTGGTATGTCTAATATTAAATCTGGTTCTATGGAATTGTATGGGAAACCTATTAAAAACCTAAGTCCCTACCATGCTGTTAAAAACCGTTTCGGTTTAATTCCTGAAGAACGCCGGAAAGAAGGGATATTTGTTGAAGAGCCGATATTCAAAAATTTATCGATGGTCAATTTACGGCCATTCACACGTTTAGGTAGTTTTATTAAAGAAGCGAATGAACGAGAGGCTGCTCGATCAATGATTCAAAAAATAGGCGCTAAAACACCGAACGAACTTCAAAAGGTAGCGAATCTTTCTGGTGGTAACCAACAAAAAATCGCAATTGGTAAATGGTTAATGACCGATGCAGAAATTCTTCTTTTTGATGAACCTACAAAAGGTGTCGATGTTGGAGCTAAAAGCGATATTTTTAATCTAATTGATGAGCAGGCAAAAGAAGGAAAGAGCGTTATTTATGCGACAAGTGAATTAAGTGAAATTTTGTTAATTACCGATCGAATCTATGTGATGTACGATGGGAAAATTGTGAAAGAGTTAGTCACAAGCGAAACGACAGAAGATGAAGTTATGTTCTATGCTACTGGAGGGGAAGCGTATGCAAGAGCGTAAAAATAATCAAACGCTATTATTTATAAAGGATTGGGCAATTGTATTAGCTGTTATTTTATTGATTATTGTTTTTACTGTTTCTATCCCTAATTTTATGCAAACAAATAATGTCTTAAATATTTTAAGAAGTATTTCAATCGTTACGATTATAGCAGTTGGATTAACAGTTTCTTTATCTGTTAATGGTTTCGACTTATCGATTGGTTCGACAGCCACATTGGCGAACTCAGTTGTTGTATCTATGTTTGTATGGTTTAGCATGCCAACAAGTGTATCCATCTTGGTTGCTATTTTAGCCGTGCTTTGTGTAGCACTATTTAATGCGTTTTTAATCGTAAAAGTGAAAATACCCGATTTGTTTGCCACATTAGCAACTATGTTTATTGTTGAAGGTGTTGCTATGACATATACAGGAGGTGGTTCAATCTCTGTTGGTATGCCTCGTTTAGATGGGACACCAACAGAAGGTAGAATTTCGGATTTCTTCTTATTGTTAAGTAAGACACCTTGGATCATTTTAATCATGGTGGTCATCGTTATGTTAGTACATGTATTTTTAACATATACCAAACATGGACGTTTTTTATACGCTGTTGGAGGCAATGAAGAAGCAGCAAAATTATCGGGAATTCCTGTCAACCGTTATAAAATGTTAGCTTATATTTTCTCAGCAGTTTTAGCTGGGATTGGTGGGTTATTACTCGCATCTCAAATCGGGTCTGCGCAAATTAATGCAGGTGCAGGGTATTTAATGCCAGCTGTTGCTGCTGCTTTTATAGGGCAATCATTCGCTGGTCATGGTAAACCAAATGCCATTGGAACATTATTCGGAGCCGCATTAGTCGGTATTTTAGAAAATGGATTAGTAATGTTATCAGTTCCTTACTATTCTTTAAATATTATTAAAGGACTTGTTTTAGCATTTGCGCTAGCTTCAACGTACTACAGCAGAAAAAAATAGGAGGTTATTGTTATGTATTCCAAATATTTTTTAATGAACGAAGAAGATGTTAAAAGCTATGTACAAGCAAAAATTAAAGGTTTTAGTGGAACGCTACATAGTGACGAAATTGGTGATGGCAATTTAAATTATGTATTTCGTGTGAAAAATGAGCAAGGTGACTCTGTCATCGTCAAACAAGCTGGTCCACAAGCTCGTATCTCTGATGATTTCGTGCTCTCGACAGATCGGAATCGAATAGAAACAGAAGCTTTAATAATTGAAGGGGAACTGACACCTTCCCTTGTACCAGAAATTTTATTGTTTGATGAAGTTATGAGTTGTTGCGTAATGGAAGATTTAAAAGATTTTGAGATTATGAGAAAGCAATTGAACGAATTTAAAACGTTTGATCATTTCGCCGAGTTAATCTCTACTTTTATGGCGGAAAATCTTATTCGAACAACGGATTTTTTATTAGATCCAAAAAAGAAAAAAGAATGTCAAAAGCGATTCATCAACCCTGAGCTGTGTGAAATTACAGAACATCTAGTTTATACAGAGCCTTATATTGATTTCAAAAAGCAAAATATTCTAACGGCTGGAAATGAAGAGTGGATACATTCGTATGTATACGAGGATACAGATTTACATTTAGAAGTTGCTAAACGGAAAATACAGTTTTTAACAGAGGCACAAGCGCTTTTACATGGTGATTTGCACACAGGCTCTATTTTTATTAATGAGAAAACATTGAAGGTTATTGATCCAGAATTCGCCTTTTATGGACCTATAGGTTATGATGTGGGGAATTTAATCGCCAACCTAACATTTTCCTGGGCAAGAGGATTAGCTTACGAAGAAGACGAATTTGTTTCGTGGATTGAAGAAACATTACTATCTACTATTCAATTATTCCACAAGAAGGCACGAAATATCTTAGCAACATCAACGGAGCAGTTTGCTGTTTATGCAACCTTACTCGATGACTATATGGAACGAATCAGTCGAGATGCATTTGCAATTGCAGGGATTGAGATGAACCGTCGAATAATTGGCTTAGCCAAAGTAGCAGATATTACGACCATTGAACCAAAAGACGCTCGTATAACAGCCGAAAGACGTTGTTTAAAGATTGCGAAAGAGTGTATTTTAAATAAGGAAATCAGCCATATTCAGGGCTATATAAAGCTATTACTAAAATATAAGAATGGGGTGTTGATTTAATGGAATTAAATACAATAGAATGGAAAAAAGATACACTCATTCTACTAGATCAAACAAAATTGCCAAATGACATTGTGTATGTAGAAGTCCAAACTGTAGAAAAAGTATGGAATGCTATTCATACAATGATAGTACGAGGGGCTCCCGCCATAGGTGTAACAGCAGCTTACGGGGTATATGTGGCGATTCAGCACTATGAAGGTTCCGTTAGTGCGGCAAAGGAAGAAGTACAAAAGCAAGTACAGTATTTAGCAACGTCTCGTCCTACAGCTGTCAATTTATTCTGGGCTTTAGAAAGAATGGAACAGAAAGCTTTGCAAATAGAGACGAGTGATTTAGCAACGTTCCAAGACATTTTATTACAAGAGGCAATTGCTATTCATACTGAAGATATCGAGATTAATCGTTCCATAGGTGAACATTTATTGACGCTATTGGAAGATGGCCAAGGGGTACTAACTCATTGTAATGCCGGCGCTTTGGCTACGACAAAATATGGCACAGCAACTTCTCCTTTTTATTTGGCAAAGGAGCGGGGGATGAGTTTTAAAGTATTTGCTGACGAGACTAGACCTCGTTTCCAAGGTGCCATGCTTACCTCTTTTGAACTCTTTAATGCTGGTATTGATGTTACGTTGATTACGGATAATATGGCAGCGACGGTGATGGCACAGGGCAAAGTGCAGGGAGTCATTGTTGGCTGTGATCGTGTAGCTGCAAATGGCGATGTTGCTAACAAGATTGGTACACTCGGGGTGGCCATTTTAGCAAAATACTATAATATTCCCTTTTATGTAGCGACACCTACACCAACGATTGATTTACATTGCCCAACTGGTGCAAATATCCCGATTGAAGAGCGTAGTGTAGATGAAGTGTTAAAACCAACAGGACAATACATCGCGCCAGCTGATGTAAAGGTGTACAATCCGTCCTTTGATGTGACACCTGCTGCACTCATAACAGCGATTGTTACAGAAAAAGGGATTATCGAACACCCGACAGAAGAAAAGGTGCGTGCAATTTTTAACTAATCAAAGATAGGATGACACGCATGACAAATTCTCTTAAACGAAGACAAGATGAAATTAATAAACTAGTGAACCAAAAAAATTACGTAGAAATTTCAGATTTAAGTGAACGTTTTCAAGTGTCTGAGATGACGATTCGACGCGATTTAGAAAAGATGGAAAGTGAAGGGCTATTAATTCGTGTGTTGGGCGGTGCAAAGCCTATCCAAAAATCCTTTGTTGAAGATAATTTAAATTTACGCGCATCTGAAAATTTAGAAGCTAAGCAATTAATGGCTCAAGAAGCGGTTACAATAATTCAAGATGGGGACGTAGTGGGTATCGATGCAAGTACTTCGGCAGCAGAAGTAGGAAAATTGATAAAAGGGATTAAGAATATAACAGTTGTTACGAATAATATAAGCGTTGCCCTTGATTTAATTTCGAGTGAAGTGACGACGATTTTACTTGGCGGTTATGTACGTCCAAACTCTATTTCAACGATGGGAACGTCTTTGAAAAAATATATGGAATCTATCAATATCGATAAACTGTTCATCTCTGCAAGGGGCTTGACATTACAAGAAGGATTAACAGACTCAACAATTGATGAAGGCGAAGCTAAACAAGCAATGATTCACAAATCTAATGAGGTAATAGCACTTATTGATCAGAGCAAGGTTGGCGTCAAAAAACTATTCCAAGTCATGCCAGCCGATGCTATTTCTACAATTATCGTTGATGAAATTAAACCGTTTAACGACGAACAGCAAGAAGTCGTTAATGAATTTTTGAAAAGTAATTTAGATTTACGCATTGTGCGAAATAAATAAGCATCACCATGTTGTGATAGAGCAAAAGTGGAAGGTGGAATAAGATGAGACTACAAACAGAGCGAGAAAAAGTTGTTCATCATTGTCAATTAATGATTCGAAATGGATTAACGAAAGGTACTGGTGGGAATGTTAGTATCTATGTTCCTACTGAAAATTGCGTCGCCATCAGTCCAAGTGGTATCCCCTACGATGAGCTAACTGCTGCTGATATCGTTTTGATTGATTTAGAGGGGCATGTAATCGAGGGGCATCATAAACCTTCTAGTGAATGGGCGATGCATACAATGGTATATAAAAGGCGCCCTGAACTTGAAGCGGTTGTGCATACACATTCTATTTTTGCCAAAACACTTTCTTGTTTGCGTGAGTCCTTACCTGCAGTCTCTTATCTGGTTGCAGTAGCAGGTAAAGCAGTTCAATGCGCTGATTACGCAAGCTTTGGTACACCAGACCTCGGGGAAAATGCACTTAAAGCAATGGAAGGTTCGAAAGCAGTTTTGTTAGCTAATCATGGTTTGTTAGCAGCGGGTGCGAATGTGGAAGAAGCCTTTAATATCGCTGAAGAAATAGAACTATGTGCAGAAGTATATGTTCGTGCTAGATCTATTGGCACACCAGTTATTTTAGATGATCAAGAAATGACATATATGTTAGAACGATTCACAACTTACGGGAAACCAGTAGAAAATAAATAATCATATAAACCCTCCTCAAATTATCAACTTTTCGAGGAGGGATATTTTATTTATCGGAAAGATTTCGAGATTTATCGGAATGATTTATGTTTTTATCGGAACAATAATAGTGAAGAAGAATTTATTTACATTATATTCCTCGGATGATAAAATTAATCACCTTTAAATACAAGGGTAGAAGAGTGCTATCCTTTATTTAAAAATAAAAAACGGGAGACGCTGCCAATACATATATCTCTTAATAATAGTTTAGTTACAATCTATGATAGGAGAGAAAAAATGATTGAATTAAGCACTAAAAAATTAAGATTAATCCCATTAAATGCAAAATGTTTAGACTTACTAATCAATGATGAAAAGTCATTGAAAATAGAGTTGTCAGTTAGTAGTAAAGAAGTTTATCTTGATGAGGAACTAAGACAAGCTTTGAAGTTTAGATTATCAAAAGTATTAGATGATGAAAAAAATTATTTTTGGCATACAAATTGGTTAATCGTATCGAAAGAAACAAATAGTATTGTTGGTGGCATTATGCTAAAAGGTCTACCGAATGAGCAGGGCGATGTCGTAATCGGGTACTATACATTTCCACTATATCAGGGAAAGGGATACATGACGGAAGCTGTTAGGATGATGAAAGATTGGTTACTACGTCAATCTAACGTTAAGTATGTAATTGCCGATACGGATAAAAATAATATTGCCTCACATAAAGTATTACAAAAAGCAGGAGCAATTTTATATTTAGAATCTAAAGAACTATATTTTTGGAGATTCGAATAAGATTATAAAAAACAAAGGGAACACTTTAAATTTTTTTAAAAAGAGTCAAAGTAATACACTTAATAGATCAGTATCCTATATAC
>NZ_JBLLLQ010000003.1:154209-266908 GCF_047737915.1 Lysinibacillus sp. NPDC056185 | reverse complement strand
TAGCCCCGGTTTCCCGGAGTTATCCCAAACTATAAGGTAGGTTGCCCACGTGTTACTCACCCGTCCGCCGCTAACGTCAAAGGAGCAAGCTCCTTCTCTGTTCGCTCGACTTGCATGTATTAGGCACGCCGCCAGCGTTCGTCCTGAGCCAGGATCAAACTCTCCATAAAAAGAAATTTGATTAGCTCAAATTGTTTTGCTGGCATCATGTTTGATGTCCAAAATTTTGTTTCGTTCACCAACTCAAGGTTAGCTACTAAAAACTTTATTGATTACGTTTTGCTTGTTCAGTTTTCAAGGTTCATGTCATTATCTTGTAGTGACAGCTTTTATATCGTACAACATAAAAGTTCGTATGTCAACAAGTTATTTAAAGTTTTTTGGAGCGGGTGATGAGAATCGAACTCACGACATCAGCTTGGAAGGCTGAGGTTTTACCATTAAACTACACCCGCGTGGTAAATTGTATTTATTTAAAATGGCGCGCCCGACAGGAGTCGAACCCATAACCTTCTGATCCGTAGTCAGACGCTCTATCCAATTGAGCTACGGGCGCATATTATATAAATCCATAAATTGACTTGGTGCGGCCGAGAGGACTTGAACCTCCACGGGGTTGCCCCCACTAGGCCCTCAACCTAGCGCGTCTGCCGTTCCGCCACGACCGCATTCAATTAGGAACTTTCTTATCATACTATGATAATTCAAAAAGTCAACCTTTTTTCTTAAAAAAGATGAGCCATGAAGGACTCGAACCTTCGACCCTCTGATTAAAAGTCAGATGCTCTACCAACTGAGCTAATGGCTCATATTAAGAAATGAATGGCTGGGGTACTAGGATTCGAACCTAGGCATGACGGAATCAAAATCCGTTGCCTTACCGCTTGGCTATACCCCAATAAGTGGCGGTCCCGACCGGGATCGAACCGGCGATCTCCTGCGTGACAGGCAGGCATGTTAACCGCTACACCACGGGACCAATGTTACTATATTTTTATGAATTAAACTAATGAAATGACCCCTACGGGATTCGAACCCGTGTTACCGCCGTGAAAGGGCGGTGTCTTAACCACTTGACCAAGGGGCCATGGCTCCGAAGGCAGGACTCGAACCTGCGACAACCTGATTAACAGTCAGGTGCTACTACCAACTGAGCTACTTCGGAATAATTCATATATTTTGTCGTCGTTATCTTGTCGACTTTTACTATTATAGAGACATCTATAACGAACGTCAACCCTTTTTTTATTATTTTTTCATTCCACTAGTTTTAAACGTCCTAAACACTTGCTACAACAGTATTTCCCCACATTCATTCTAATTTTCCTTACATATAATTGTTGGCATTTTACACATGTATATGTATAAAGTCGGCGTTGTTTTTTTTGAGATGTTTTAGGGATTTGCAATACTGAGCAAAAACGAGGAGCGTTCACTTTGACTAATAGCTCTCGAAAATCTTTGTCTCGATGCTGATACCCTTTGCCTTCCAAGTGTAAATGATAATGACATAATTCGTGTCGAACTATACCTTCTACTTCGCTAATACCATACAATTCATAAGCTTTTGGATTAACTTCAATATTGTGCGATTGCAAGAGATAACGTCCACCTGTTGAACGTAGCCTTGAATTAAAATATGCTCGATGCATGAATGGCTTCTGGAAACTTTCTAATGATATTCGACTAACAAGACTTTGTAGTTCCTCATTGTTCATATCTATATCACCTCTAACAATAAGAATACCACACTGCGTAGTATAGACAGTGTGGTATTGATTTATCCCGCATTAACGGATAGTAATTTATCTGTACCGAAAGCGTAGTGGCAGCAAAGCAAATACAATTGCGCCAATGCGAAATTGATTACGCTTCAATAGTTTGATCTTTAGGAGGTAGCATCGTTAGTGAAATGCGGCCTTTTTTGACATCTATTTGTTCTACCCAAACAGTCACAATGTCACCGAGAGCAACAACTTCTAATGGATGTTTAATCCGTCTTTTTTGTAATTTTGAAATATGCACAAGTCCGTCCTGCTTCACGCCAATATCTACAAACGCCCCGAAATCAACTACGTTTCTCACTGTACCTTGTAATTCCATCCCAACTTGTAAATCTTCCATTTTTAAAACATCTGTTTTCAGCAGAGGCTGAGGGAATGCATCACGTGGATCGCGACTTGGTTTCATTAATGTATCCACAATATCTTGGATTGTGACAACTCCAATATCTAAAACTTCACTTAATTTTTCTACATCTAGTTTTGCAATGGCCTCCTCTGCCTTCTGCATCCCAAGCTCTTTTTTATCAATTTGCGCTACCTCTAAAATCTGTTCGGCTACACTATAACTTTCGGGGTGAATGCCCGTAGCATCAAATGCGTTTTTTGCTCCTGGAACACGTAAGAAACCAATTGCTTGTTCATACGTTTTAGCACCAAGTCGCGGAATTTTCTTTAGCTGAATACGTGTAGTAAATTGTCCATTTTCCTCTCGTACCTTCACAATATTCTCCGCAACCGTTTTAGATAATCCAGAAACGTATTGCAGTAGCGAAGCTGAGGCTGTATTAACATCAACACCAACTTGGTTAACAGCTGTCTCTACTATAAATGTTAAGGACTCCGTCAATTTCTTTTGAGAGACATCATGCTGATACTGACCTACTCCAACTGCTTTGGGCTCAATTTTTACTAACTCCGACAACGGGTCTTGTAAACGACGTGCAATAGAAACCGCACTACGCTGTTCTACCTGTAAATCAGGAAACTCTGCACGAGCAGTTTCAGACGCTGAATAAACAGATGCCCCTGCTTCATTGACAATAACATAGGCCGTATCAGTTTCAAGCTCATTCAATACATCTGCTATAAACTGTTCTGTTTCGCGTGAGGCAGTACCATTACCAATAGCAATTATAGTTATTGGGTATTTTGCTAAAATCTCTTTCACAACCGCTTTCGATTTTGCTACATCTGGCTTTGGCGGATGTGGATAAATGGCTGTAACCTCTAGCATTTTCCCGGTTGCATCTACAACAGCTAACTTACAGCCTGTACGGTACGCCGGATCAACACCCAATACATACTTCCCTTTCATTGGAGGCTGTAATAAAAGATTACGCAAATTCTCAGAGAAAATGTGGATAGCTTGCATCTCTGCCTTTTCAGTAAGTTCATTTCGTAACTCTCGTTCTATAGAAGGCTGAATTAAACGCTTGTACGAATCCTCTATCGCTAGCTTCACCTCGGCAATTGCTGGTGAAGAACCTGTAGCAGGAATCCATTCCTTCCACATAATCATCAATACTCGATCTATTGGTACATGAATTGCTACTTTTAAAATTTCCTCTTTCTCACCACGATTTACAGCTAAAATACGGTGCGGAACAATACGATTTACGGGCTCTTCATATTCGTAATACATTTCGAAAACGTTTTTGTCGTCTGTCTCTGCGTTCTTAACACTTGTTACGAGTACTCCATCTTTCCAGGAATACGTTCGAATTTTTTCACGGATTGCCGCTTCATCAGCAAAGCGCTCTGCTAAAATATCTCGAGCCCCAGCTAACGCATCCTCTACATTAGCAACTTTCTCCTCATCTACGAAAGCCATTGCTAATTGTTCTAAAGCATCTCTACGATACTCTAATAGAAGATCCCCAAGAGGTTCTAACCCTTTTTCTTTCGCTATAGTCGCCTTTGTTCGACGTTTTTGTTTATAAGGTCGATATAAATCCTCTACACGCTGTAAAACAGTTGCTGCTTGAATAGCTTGTTCTAATTCAGGTGTTAGTTTATCTTGCTCCTGAATTAATCGTATAACCTCTTCTTTGCGTTGTTCAAGCTGCTGTATGTAGTGATAACGATCCTCTACAGCTTTAATCTGTACCTCATCAAGGGATCCAGTAGCTTCTTTTCGATAACGTGCAATGAATGGCACGGTGTTTCCTTCTTCTAATAATTTAATAACAGCATCAGCTTGGCCTGGCTTAATAGCTACATCCTTTGCAATGAGCTGTAACATTTGCTTTTGTTCCACATCATCACTACCTTTTTTCTTTTCATTTTACCATTACACTTTACTAAAATTGCAAAAAAATAGTCTACTCTAAAAGAAGAGTAAACTATTCAATCAATTATACCTTGGCATAATTACGTCTGGAACAACCCCCTCGCTCCAAAAATTTCAGAGCGAAACTCTATCACTTACTAAGATAAATTCCTGTAACTTTTTTATTGCTTTCCTTTGTATTCTTGATACATGCATTTGAGAAATCCCTAATCGTTCCCCAACTTCATTTTGAGTGAGTTGTTCTAAATATGTAAGCTGAATTATTTCTCTTTCTCTCTCATCTAAAATACTCATAGCGTCAGAAACAATCATTCTTTTATTAGTCATTTCAAAGCCGTCATCTTCTTTACCCATAATATCAAATAGCGTTACTGTGCTGCCGTCAGAATCTGACTCTACTGAATGATCCATAGAAAGAGCATGATAACTACGGCTCATCTCCATAGCCTCTAAAACCTCTTCTTCTTCCACTTCTAATTGATCTGCGATTTCCTTAATAGATGGAGAACGCTGCAACTCAATTGTCAATGCTTCCACTGTTGTTTTAATGCGCGGTCCTAATTCTTTTATTCGCCTTGGTACATGAACATCCCAAGTTTTATCACGTAAAAAGCGCTTAATTTCCCCAACAATCGTTGGTACAGCAAATGCTTCAAAGCTCCGACCAACATTAGGATTAAAACGTCTAATTGCACCTAGCAACCCCAGCATACCTACTTGAACAATATCATCATAATGAGATCTACCATTCGAATATTTACGTGCAATGGACTCAACTAAATATCGATAATGCATCACTAAATTTGTTTGTGCTTCATCATCCTCTGTTGATTGGTACAACGCAATCCATCTTAATATATCTTCCTTGGACGAAGTTTTACGTGGTGATTCTTTCGACATTTTTTTCCACCTGCTCTCTAGCAACATACTTTGTCATGAAAACAGTAACGCCACCATCGTTATTTATCATCACCTCATCCATCAAAGTTTCCATTAAATAAAGCCCTAAACCACCTTCTCTTAAACCCGCAATACCCTCTTCAGGATGATACGGTCCAACTTTCGACTTTATTTCCTCAAAATTGAAACTATTGCCGTAATCTGCAATCATCATTTCTATTTTATTTTCATACAAAGCGCAACCAATGACGATTTCTCCTTCTTCTTCGTCCTTATATGCATGATGTACAACATTCGTTACCGCTTCACTTGCGGCAATTTTTAAGTCCTCAATATCATCATAATTAAACCCAACCCGACTAGCTAAGCCAGAAACCGTCAATCGAATCACACTGACAAATTGCGGTTTTGCAGGAACCCTTATCTCAATATAATCAAATTCCTTCATTTTCGTAATTCCACCTTTTTATCAGTCTCAATATCCATTAAATCGCTTAAACCAGTAATTTCAAACAACCTTTGTAATCTATTCGACAAACCTACAAGTTTAACTTTCCCGTTTTCACGTAACGTTCTTTTATAAAAGGCTACAAAAATACCTAACCCTGTACTATCCATATAATTAACTTTCGATAAATTAAGCACTATTTCTAATCCTTCAATAATTTTCACTGCCTCTAACTCCTCCCTAAGACGTGAAGCAGTATAAGTATCTATTTCGCCCTCAATAAATCCGTATAATTTATTATCTAATTCTTTAAAGTGTATCGCCATATCCATATAGCACACCTCCACCATATTTGTTTGACTGTTTTTCTATTCCCGTAATTACAAAGGTTAAAACCCTATTTTTTTATAATCGCAACTGTAAAATCGTCTGATAGTTTAAAATCCTGCATTTCTTCAATTTGCTTATAAAGGAGATTACATAATTGTTGAGCTGATAAGTATTTATTTTCCAATATTAGTGATGTAATAACCTCTCGTGAATTCATTTCATCATGCGTTCTGAATTCCGTAACACCATCCGTCATCATTATTACGATATCATTTTCTTCCAAAACAATTTCGTTGTACGAATATTTCGTTTCTGGCAACACCCCCAGTAATAATCCTGTCGATTCCAAAGGAAAAAATTCATTATGTTTAGCGCAATAATGGAGGGCCGGCTCGTGACCTGCAGAAGCATAAGAAAAAATACTCTTTCGCATATCCAAGCAACCGTAAAACATAGAAACAAACATACTGTCGTCTACACTCTTTTCAATTACTCGATTGATGACCTCTAATACATACGAAGGTTCTTTATATGCATATTCTAACGTTTCAAGACCGTATTTCACCATAGTCATACATAATGCAGCGGGAACACCTTTACCTACCACATCTGTCACAGCTACACTCAAATAATCCTCTCGATTATATAAAAAATGTACATAATCTCCATTCATCTTCCGGTTTGGGATAGATATCATTCCTATATCAATACTTGAAAGTTGTGGTACGTCTGTTTTAAGTAATGTTTTCTGAATGTTTGTAGCGATTTTCATTTCCATCTCATACTCTGCTTGTTTTTGTAATAAACTTTGGTGCTCCCTATGAGCCATTCCATAATGCACCATAACTTCGATAAGAAAATCATATGCGAGCTGTTCTTCACTCATTCTACATGGAAATAGTTTCTCAACTGCGTTTTTATGGACACTTACAACATCCTCTGGAGATATATTCTTTTGGATTAACTGGCGAATGAAATTTTGAGCAATATACAAATTCTTTTCAGTTTGATCGGTCATATAATCTGACAAAATCTTTTTATATTGTGATTCTAATTGTTCCAAAAATTCCACATCCTAACGCAGCCATTTTTCAGCTCTTATCGTTGTTCCTTCTCCTACAATCGATTGAATAACCATATTGTCCATCAATCGATTAACGCCTGGTAAACCTGCACCGAGCCCTCCTGAAGTGGAATAGCCATCCTCCATCACTTTCCGAACATCCTCTATTCCTGGACCCTGATCAGTTGCAATAACAATTATCTTCTTCTCAGTGTCTGTCTCAACTTTTTCAATTTCAATGACACCTATCCTTGCATATAAATATATATTTCGGGCTAGTTCACTTATAGCTGTGGTGATTCGTGCCTGATCAACAGTGTCAAATCCAAGCGCCTTTGCTTCGTCACGCCCCAGTTGTCTTGCTGCTACTATATCCCACTCAGTAATAATTTCAACCGAAGACTTAATTGTCACTGTCGCCCCCCCAATTCCTTTCGGAGTTATACTCTTACACTTTAATTCATATCATCTTATCAACTTTTACCTTGGCGTAATTGAACTGTCGCTACGTTAACACTACGCTTTCGCACAGACAATCTTGTTACTGAACAATGATAAAATTCTATTTTTATTTTCTTAAACCTCTCGATATTTTTCAAAAATCTATTCAAAATATAGATCTTGAGTATATCTTAAATCTATTAATACCATTTTTGAATAACGATTTCAATTTATGGTAATAAAGTATTTGAGAGTACAATATCAATTTCCCCTTGACGGAATTGTAGCTGTCGCCACAGAAAATATTTGTTGCTGTCGCTTCGCTTTCGCACAGAAAATATTGTTGAATAAAGATAAAAAAGCATCGAGATGAAAATTCATCTCGATGCCACTATACACATATGTATATCAAAATTTAACAAGCCCTAAACTAATCATCAATGCACCATCAACTTTCTCCATCAACGCATTGTCAAGTTGCGTAATACGATCTGTCAATCTTGACTTATCAATCGTCCGCACTTGCTCGAGCAGAATAACCGAATCACGTTCAAAACCATACTTTTCAGCATTAATTTCAACGTGCGTCGGTAATTTTGCTTTTTGAATCTGTGCAGTGATAGCTGCGATGATGACAGTCGGACTAAATCGATTGCCAATATCATTTTGAATAATTAGCACCGGCCTAGTGCCCCCTTGCTCGGACCCAACTACCGGCGATAAATCTGCAAAAAAAACGTCACCACGTTTTACATTCAAAGTGTCATCCCCCGCTAACGAGACGCTCCACTGTATGTTGTGCTTCATATTCTGCGTGCAAGCATTCACTTGCAATACTCAGGTTTATATGAGACATTTCAACATATCCTTTCATCATAGCTTCCCGTATTTGATTTGGTTGC
The DNA here is from genome assembly GCF_047737915.1 of Lysinibacillus sp. NPDC056185. Taxonomy (NCBI): domain Bacteria; kingdom Bacillati; phylum Bacillota; class Bacilli; order Caryophanales; family Bacillaceae; genus Lysinibacillus; species Lysinibacillus sp. NPDC056185. Next base: position 258,750 of record NZ_JBLLLQ010000003.1, on the reverse strand, counting down.
TCCTGCATTAAAACTTTGCGCGACAAAATACGCGCAAAAGATTCACTCTCAATTACTTCCTTTGTTTGTAGAAACAGTCTATCCTGAACAGCAATTGTAGCTTCTCTTAACTTTTTCTCGTACACAGCAAGCACCTCCAACGGAACCATCCACTTTTCATTACTACCCATTCTACCATTGAAAGATATTGTTGAAAAGACACGAAATGACAAAATATCTGACAATTTAAAGTCCAAGTTGTAAAAATATGTAGGTTGTCGAAGGTATTTGCCGAATATTCACCTTGCAATTCGTTACAAAATATGAATGAATCAGCTTCTTAGTAAATCTTCTATAGTTGTTATTTACCAAGTTGTTTAGTGTTTAGATATAGTATTCATTTATCCAAATTTAAATGTCAAAACCATTTAAGACCGCCTATAACAAAATCCTTAAGTAACTTTTTAAGTTAAGTCCAGATTAAATGTATAATCTAGGAACTCTCGCTGTAATAATGCATGGTACTTCATAATTAATGGTTTCAAGCTTTGCTGCCCATTCATTTATTGAAATAGCATCATGTCCTTGAGGACCAATGAGTGTTACCTTCTCACCTATAGCATATGCTTTAGGCAAGGCAACCATACATTGGTCCATACAAATTCGTCCAACAATCGGCATTCTTTGTCCATCAATTAGTACTTCTTGTCCACCTAATTTACGAATTACCCCATCAGCATAGCCTACTGGTATTGTTCCTATCCACATATCCGAAGGAGCCTCAAAAGTAGCTCCATAGCCTACTGAATCCCCTGCTTGTAACTGTTTCACATGAACAAGCTCACTCTCAAGCGAAAACGCTGGCTGTAACGGAAATGGTAAAATACTTTCTACATAAGAAGATGGTGATAATCCATACATCGATATACCATATCTAACAGCATCAAATTGTAAATGTGCATCTTTTACTAAAGATGTAGCCGTGTTTGATGCATGAACAAGTCTAGGTTTTTCGGGCAATGCAGTTACACATTTCTCAAAAAATTGTACTTGTCTATCAAAGTATGAAGTATCCTCTTCATCCGCAGTCGCAAAATGTGTAAATATCCCATCAAGCTCCACATTCACTGTATTTTGTATTGTTTGATATAGATCCAATAATTCTTGTTCTGAACGAACGCCAATTCTGCCCATTCCACTATCTACTTTAATATGTAGTCGTAAAGGACTTGCTTCATTAGCTATGAACGGAGCCGCTTGCTGTACCCATTCACTTGCAAATGCCGTAAGAATAATGCGCTGTTGGGCAGCATATGGTGCAAATGAAACTGGAGAGGCACCTAATATTAGTATGTCTGGCTCTTCAAAATGTGCTCGAATATGTAATGCTTCATCTGGCGTTGCCACCGCAAGCATTGTTGCACCTGCCTCAAGTGCTGCTTTTGCAACGGCTACATCTCCGTGACCGTATGCATTTGCCTTTACGACAGCTATAATTTGAACATTAGGTCGAAGTAGCATTTTCAAATTTTTTACGTTTTGTTGAATTGCTTGTAAGTCTACTACTGCTTTAGTTGGTCTAAAATATTGCTGTGTCTCCATTAGAATACCCTCTTTATTTTTTATTAAAACATTATGTATTGAATAAATTGCCTTTTTTATACTATTTTTACATAATTCGTTCTATTTTAGACTAATCTTCTACATAACTTTTATCATATATGACTTAACAACTTCTAAACAGTGTTAATTTTCTTCAAAACTGTACTATTTTACTTAACGAGCTACAGCTTTCCATATAGAAAGCTGTAGCTAGAAAAATTATTTCATACTACCTATCGTCATAGAAGTGGCTACTTGCACCATTTCTTCACGAGTCAATTTACTAGAGGCTACAAAGAATTCAACGCCGTCCTTTTCCCAGCTAATAGAGGTATCGGTAATAGCACCAATCGTAAAGCCTAAATCTACCGGATCACCAGGAGACGATACTGGCAACATAGCAGCCTCTTTCGAAACTGGCTGTTGCATGACAGTAAATGGCTTGTCACCGTCAAATGTTAAGATGACACGGTCCATTCCACCCTCTCGCATAACTTTCTCTTCCACCATCTTCGTATTTTCTAAATTTACAACAGGGTAGTGTGTTTGGAACTCTTTATTTTCGGCTTCTGCACTTACTGCCTTTTTCTCTTCATTTCCATTCGGGTTATTGTTGCTCTCCTTACTGTCTTTGTTGTCTTTGTTATCTTTTTTATCTTTTTCTGATGGTGTAGCTTGTTCACCTTTTGTTTCATCTGATTCTGTAAATTGCTCAACCGCATACTCTTTAGCAGCGTGTTGAACACCTAATTTAATATTTTTAAATGTGATACGAATTTGTTCTTCTTTTACATCATTCATAATTACTACGGAAGTAGGAAGCATTGTTTTCTTATCAACTGTTATAACCTGATGAGGCATACTATTTTTATAGCTATTTCTAGTAGCCGCTTCAAATATATATGCTTTGTCCTCTTCTTTCATGACTAAATTTTTATCTTGAGCTAAATCTTCTGCTAGTGCACCTATTAAATAAGCTTGACTATTTTTCTTGGGCCAATCACTTTGGAATTTATACATTTTGTTTAATGTAGGTGTCACAACAAAAACTCCATCTGCATTTCGCACTATCATTTGCGAAACATCTTTCCCACTTTCTACTACTTCTACTCGATAAAAATCAGGTTTCGTATGCCAAACTGTTACATCATATTTTTTGGGATCTCCACCAGATTTAATCTCCATCGTAGCATTCAACTCATAACCATTTGCTTCTGCCCATTTCCCATTAACTTTCTTCAACACTTTTTCCTGTGAGTCTGTACCACATGCCGATAAAAGTAATATCGTACAAAATAAGACGAGCCATTTAACTATTCGGTTGCCCACGCTTTCACCCTTTCCTTCTTTCAAATCCACTACGACAATATATGAACCGTATTTGTCAGTTATGTCATTTGAACAAGGGCAATATATTTATCTTCACTCAGAAATTTATTTTTCTTTTAACTTCTTTCAGCGGATATTTGGACAACCGCTGAAATAGAGGAACTCAGTCTAAGAACGCCACGTCCTGTGGCAACGACTGAGTGACCAACTTCGTGTTGGCCTAAAGCCTCCGGCGGACGTCACGGAATCGGCAAGGAGTTCTTTGTGCAAGCAAAGCCGATTCCAGACCCAATTATGCCAAGGCATAATTGATTAGCTTATCACCATAACGTAGGGTTGATTTCCGCTCCGGCTGGGGGCGTCAGTCTTCACTCCAATTAACTTTATCTAAATGGTATACGTTTTAAAAATGTCATCCACAACTTTTGGTGATGAGCTTTTTTAATATTTTATATGGCGCAAGCTTTGTTTATCTTTATTTATTGTAATAATATTACTTGTGCCGCAGCGTATTGCTTAGAATGTGTGATACTTACAAATCCATTTGCAAGCTGTCCTTTGAAATATAAAACCGGATTTCCAGCTTCCCCTCTTAAAACTTCAATATCATGAAGCTTACATTCTTCACCAATACCAGTTCCCAATGCCTTTGAAAATGCTTCTTTTGCAGCGAATCGTCCAGCTAAAAATTCTATTTTACGAGTTTCTGAATGTGCATCAAACAAAACTCTTTCCTTTTCAGTTAAAATGCGATCTTTAAATTTATTTGTTCTTCTTATTGCTTTAGCAATACGGTCAATTTCTACAATGTCAAGACCAATTCCTTTAATCATTTGAACTTCTCCTTTTCCTATTTCTAAAAAGCCATGTATAATAATTGTAAATTGAGGTGGAGTTATGTTTAGTAGAACAGAAAATTTTAAGCAATATACAAAGTATTATCCGATTGTTTCAACATTAATAGCGGTTAATTTAATTGTTTATGTACTAACTATTTTACCTGGAGTAGGAGAAAATGTATTGAATTACGGATTTCAATCGAACTTCCTTATACGATCTGGTGAATGGTGGCGTGTTTTTACTGCAATGTTTTTACATGCTGGCTTTTCGCACGTTTTCTTTAATATGTTTTCATTGTATTTATTCGGACCAGAGCTTGAAAGAATTGCTGGCAAGGTACGTTTTACTACAATTTATTTAATGTCTGGTATTGTAGGTAACATGGCAACCTATTTACTTTATGATAGTAGCTATCAAAGTCTTGGTGCAAGCGGAGCTGTTTTCGGAATATTCGGTGCTTTCGGAGCGCTTGTCTACTATACACGTCGTACAATGCCGATGCTTCGTAAACTTATTTTGCCCATCATTGTGATCAGTGTTATCATGACTTTCCTACAGCCAAATGTGAATGTCTATGCTCACTTAGGCGGCTTAGTAACAGGTTTCCTTCTTGGACTCGTTTACTTACATCCAAAAAGAATTTTAAGCTGGCGTAAACAAAAGATGGCGGGTAAGTAATAAGTACAAGAGGAGCAATCCTCCGTGATAAGCTATCATCACGGATTGCTCCTCTTATTTTTATACTAGAGTGATATACAATTCGTCAATTTCAAAGTGCGACCGTATCCTCTTTCGCTGCCTTTATTTTTTTCCATTCAACTGCTGTTAAGCCATAGACAACTTGGTCTACATGATGATCATAAAGCCACTCAGCATCTCTTAAACGTCCCTCTTCATGAAACCCTAACACTTTTGGAATTGTACGACTTCGAATATTCCCTACCGCTACTCGCACTTCAATGCGATTTAATTTTAAATAGCTAAAGGCATAATCAATAAATGCTTTCATAGAATTTGTGACTAAGCCCTTACCAACAAATTCGTCCCCCAACCAATATCCAATACTTGTCCATTTATGTTGCCAATTCACTTGATGATAGCCAATCACTCCAGCAAGCTTCCCCTCATAATAGATCCCCGCTTGTAGGCCATTATTATCTGCGTATTGTTGCATCGCACCTCTTACAAATCGCTCTGTATCCTCTACTGTTTTCACATCATCTACAAAAGGTAACCATTCACGCAACGTATCTCTCGAACGATCCGTCAACGCGAATAATTCATCTACGTCACTTAATTCCAACAATTTTAAATACGTGTTCTTATTAATATCATACTTAAACAAAATTACCACCCCTTTTGTTTGATTTATTCTATTATAAACAGTATATTTGCATATTTATAGATAAAAAAGGCTAATCCTTCTATTAATTGTAAAGATTAGCCAAACTCTTGCTTTCAATGTTCATACCAAGATAATATTGTTTCAGCATCTTGCTGCTCTAAGTTTCGTACATTCCCTGCCATACCGGTCATACCTGACATGACCGTTGCTTTTACAGACATAACCTTCTTTCTTTTTTGAAAATAGGTTTGAGTAGTCCCAATAGATTGTATGCGTTTTTTCTCCATAAAGAATGTAGTACGACTGAACACACGATATTGCATAGTTAGTTGCTTTCCATCGATCATATAACCAGCTGATTTATGTTGCCAAACACCCATTACTATTGTTAATGGAATTAATAATAACGAAAGTAACCCATACGGATATAAGAAGTAACTACATGCACCAATTATAGGTATGAGCCAAACAAAATCAATTCGGTAAAAAAATGGACGAGCTCGTTCTGGTGAATAAATAAATTCTGGACGCCAATTTATATCTGGAAAAAGTTGCTCTAGCGTTCCCAAACAATCCTGCTTCTGAATAAGTGGGAACAGAGTAATTTTCTTATCATTTCCTTCTCCACCATTTCCTCCAGCACTCTCAACGACAACTGTGGCGAAGCCAAATAATTGGCGCACTGGATTCTCTACAATACGAATCGCCTGAATTCTATTTAACGGTAAAGTAATTCGTTTTTTCTCAATTAGCCCTTTTGTAATAATAAGCTTTTCATCTTCAATTCGGACTGTATATTGGTAATAATTGAACAGTGTAATAACAAATGACACAAACCATGCCAGAATTAGGCTGAATATCACTGTTAGTACAACTAAAAATGCACCAATTTTCGCAAAGTCAGCTAGCTCGTTAAAAATTTCCTCATATGGGATTATTTCTGAAATCTGAGGGATAAATGCTGCTACCCCGGACAGAACGAACCCAATTCCGCCTGAAGTTATGGCCAATATAAGCAAATCACGTATCGACATATGATAAATAGTTGGAACTGGTACTTCCTCTATTAGCGACTGTTCATCATTCATCTGTTCATTTATTTGGTTCTTTGCACGACGCATTTCCAGCTCTATGACATCTGCCTCTGCCTTACGTATAGCCGTTAACTCTACCTCAGGCTTTCTATCCTTACTCCCCGCAGTTTCAACCTGAACTTTTACTAAGCCAAATAATCGATGAAAAATACCCTCATTATAATTTAAGCTCTGAATACGTTCAAATGGGATATAACGTTTCTTTTTAACGAATAAACCATACTTTACACGCAATTCTCCATCTTCAAACCAATATACAAAGGTACGCCACTTAACAATACCACTAACAAGCGCAAGTAAGGCCCCTACTCCCCATATACCGAATAAGAAAATCGTCCGCCAAAAATTATCACTATGGAAATTAAAGGAGAAGTGAAAACCATTAGTTATGATAATAACAACTAACGGAAAAATCATACTTTTTAATGCTTTTGCACTCGCGATAACAGCCGATATCGGGTGTAAACGATTAATTTCCTTAGACATCATCTTCCGCCACCCTTGCTAATTCCGAAATACGTGCACGAAGCCTATCAGCCTCGTCCATTACAAGTGCAGGAATTGTATGTACAGTTGCTGCTGTAGATATTGAAATATTACCTAAACCATATTTTTTTAATATCGGTCCTTGCGTCGTATCAACATGCTGTACACGCACCATTGGAATAAGTGTACGTTTAACAACGAATAAACCATGTTGCACCTCGATTTCATTGTCACGCACCTCATAGCGCCAGCGTTCCCATCTTATCTTTGGAAATAAATAAGTGGATAGGACAGCACTAAGTATGACTACAGCAACGGCAATGAAATAAATATATGATGGCCATTCATAATAATATGTGCCGTAGCATGCAAACGCCGCTACAATCAAAAGTAATAATGTTTGCAATACACCATATAAACGCCACACTGTTAACCCTTTCTTAGAAATCATATGCATTGGTTCTGTTCTCAAAGTCGTTCCCTCTCTTTCTTTAACTACGTATACGTAATCAGTAATCATTTTGTTTCAAAATTATATCAATTTTCGCCTTGGCGTAATTGTAGCTGTCGCTTCGCTTTCGCTACAGAAAACATTTGCCGCTGACGCTTCGCTTTCGCACAGATGAATTGCCACTGGACGTGGTGTTCTTAGACCGATTCCCTCTATTTCAGCGGGTGCTTGGACACCTGCTGAAAAAAGTTAAAAAAAAACCTTACAGCCATTTTGACTGTAAGGTTTAATCATTTCCATGAAGATAAAATTAGTCTTCGTGACGACGTGGTGCGCGTGAACGACCTTGTCCACCTTCACGGCGTCCGCCTTCTCGACGAGTTCCACCGCTTCCTCCACGACGATCTCCGCCGCTTCCTCCACGACGATCTCCGCCACTTCCTCCACGACGATCTCCGCCACGTCCGCCTTCTCGACGTCCGTTAAAGCTACGGTTACCGCCACGTCCACGATCTCCACCGCCACGGTTGTTAGAACGCTCACGACGCATTGGTAATGGTCGTTCTTCAGTAATTGTTACTGGCGAGTCATCTGGCTCTTTTGTTAATGAACGAAGTGCAGCAGCTACAACATCGATTGCATCATGGTTTTCAAGTAATTCTGTCGCAAGTGTACGATAATCACCTAAGTTGTTGTTCGCAATAAGACCTTCTAGTGTTTCCAAAGCTAGGCGTTGTTGACCAACTAAAGCTTCGTCAGTTGTTGGTGGACGAAGTGGTGTCATACGTTTTTTCGTTGTTTCTTCTACAATACGTAGGTAACCCATTTCGCGTGGTGTTACAAATGTTACTGCAAGACCTGATTTACCTGCACGACCTGTACGACCAATACGGTGAACATAAGACTCCGGATCTTGAGGAATATCGAAGTTATAAACATGTGTTACACCAGAAATATCAAGACCACGAGCAGCTACATCTGTTGCCACAAGAATATCAATTTTATTTTCTTTAAATTGACGTAACACAGAAATACGTTTTGCTTGGCTTAAGTCACCATGGATTCCTTCAGCAAGATAACCACGGATTGATAATGCTTGTGCAAGCTCATCCACCCGACGTTTTGTACGTCCAAAGATGATCGCAAGCTCTGGTTGGTGAACGTTTAATAAACGAGATAAAATGTCGAATTTTTCACGCTCAGCAGACTTCACAAAATATTGATCGATGTTATCAACTGTTAGTTCCTTCGCTTTAATTTTTACGATTTCTGGATCACGCATAAATGTTTCAGCAATTTTACGGATTGCTGGTGGCATTGTTGCTGAGAACAATAATGTTTGACGTTCAGAAGGCACATTTTCTAAGATTGAATTAATATCATCGATAAAGCCCATATTTAACATTTCATCAGCTTCATCAAGTACCAATGTTTGAACATCTTCTAGTTTTAAAGTACGACGATTAATATGGTCAATAATACGACCAGGTGTACCTACGATAATTTGAGGTTTATTTTTCAGTGCACGGATTTGACGGCCGATTTCTTGACCACCGTAAACTGATAACAATTTTACACGTTTATCATAACCAATTTTATATAGCTCTTCTGAAACTTGAATCGCTAATTCACGAGTTGGAGCAATTACTAATGCTTGGATATTAGGGTTTTTCGGGTCAATTTTTTCGATAAGTGGAATCCCGAAAGCGGCAGTTTTACCTGTACCTGTTTGCGCTTGACCTAATACATCACGGCCTTCAATTGCAAAACGAATAGTACCTTCTTGGATTGGTGTTGCTTCTTCAAATCCCATACGCTTTACTGAGCGTAATGTAGATTCGCTAATATTTAATTCTGAAAAATTTGTCAAACTTCTCAATCTCCTTTTTCTGCTTTTAAGTTGACAAATGGTTACATTTTCAGATGAAGTTGTCGGCAAATTCGAGCCTGTGTTTTGGAACGTTTCCGTTACTTAAAATTTTTCTCTATATGATGGTCACATAGAGCTCTCTTATATGAAAAGGAAAGCCCGGTCTTTACCGAGCGGTTTGATTCTGTCGTAATTATTCACTTTAGAATAAAACCGTTGTGTTCAAAAAAAAGTACTCTTCAATCAAATATGAAGAGTCTTCGCACAAAATGTATCCATTGCTTACACTAGTCTAACATGGGATTAAAACGTATGCAACGATAACGCATGAGTCGTAATAATCTGACTACTTTACGCACTCATTAAAAACGACAAAACGTAAGAAAACCATTCAGAACAATCTTCATCATAACATATATGATGCTTCCCTTTATCAGAAAAATACAAAGTTTTATCGTTTGAGTTTACTTGATCATATAAAAATTGAGCCGTGTGATATGGTACTATTCCGTCTAATTTCCCTTGTACAATATACACCGGAATTTTAATATCTTTATAATACGGCTCCACCATTCGAACAAGCTTCATGAATTCTATCGTTGACGATAGTGGCACATGATTAAATTTATGCCGGTACCGTAAAAACAATTCATTACTAGACAGATTACGATGATACGCCTCAGTGGCAAGCATTTTAAAATCTTTGACTAGTTGCTTCGGACTCACATACTTGGCAGCTGCGCTTAGTAATACAAGCTTTTTCACTTTATAACGTTTAGCTAAATAGAGCGCTATAATGCCACCCATTGAAAACCCAACTACTATTACTTCGTCTACTTTTTTAGCAAGAGCACGAAAAGCGAGCTCGGCATCCATTAGCCAATGCTTGGCAGTGAAACCACGCATTTGCAATTCCTCCCCATGTCCTGACAAAGTAGGTTCTTCAATCAGCCAATTTGTATGCGTACGTAAATAGGTAGTAAAAGGTTCTACTTCATAAGGCCCGCCTGAAAATCCATGTATACATAACACACCTACTGACATTTTTTTCACCTCTAAATTGTAACTCATTTAAATCAAGAATTTAAAGAATCGGTGAGAGAGTATCCCACCGATTCCTTGTTTCATTTTATGACGTGAATGCACGTAAGATTGTTTCTAATTTCATACCGCGAGAGCCTTTTAGTAAAACGATAGCCTCCTCGTTAGCTTGCTGTAGTTTTTCGATAATTGGCGTATAATCATCCTCAACGTATAGCAAATGTTCCTCATCAAAACGCTCTTTTAAGACTTCATATAAATAAGCCATTCTTGGGCCAAATAAACATACATAAGCAATTTCTTCTGCATGAATATCCTTCGATAAATCTTCATGGAAATGTTTTTCATTTGGGCCAAGTTCAAGCATATCACCTAACACAAGCCATTTTTCTGGGCGGATCGTTGTCGATGCTACAAATTGAATAGCCGCCTTCATAGAGGTTGGTGCAGCATTGTATGCATCATTAATAAACAATGCCCCGTTTGATCCATTCACTTGTTGCATGCGCATATCCGTTAGAGCTACTTGTTTTAAGGATGCACGAATTTGGTCATCGTTTAAACCTAACTTTTGAGAAATTAACATAGCGACTAATGTATTTTTCACCTGGTGCTTCCCGAGAACGGAAATAAAGAAATCTCCTTCAATCACACCATGTGTAGAGAAGCCACTACCATCAGAAGTTGCTTCAATATTGTCTGCATACAATAGATTGTCATGCTCTAAGCCAAATGCCACTGCATTTAACTGCTGCTCTTTTGCAACTAGCTCCTGAAGCAGCGGTTCATCTCCATCATAAAATAGCACGCCATCCGGTTGCATCCCTTGAATTATTTCAAACTTGGCTTTAGCGATTCCGGCACGTGAGCCTAAATCTTGCATATGAGCCTCGCCAATGTTTGTAATCACCGTCATATGTGGACGAGCAAGTTTCGTTAAAAATTCTATTTCACCAAAACCACTCATACCCATTTCAAGCACAGCAACGTCCGTATCTTCATCTAGCTGTAAAACCGTAATAGGTAAACCTAGTTCATTATTAAAATTCCCAATGGTCTTTTGTACTTTAAAAAATGGTGTTAGCGTTCCCGCTAAAATATCTTTTGTTGATGTTTTACCGTTTGAACCAGTAATGCCAATAAATTTCGCTTTATGCTCACTACGATAGGCACGAGCCATTTGCTGAAGCGCCACTTCTGGATCATCTACAAAGAGTAATGGTACACCTTGAGGTGGATTCGGTTCATCTTTCTGCCAAAGAGAAGCACCTGCTCCTTTTTCAATAGCCTGCTGAACGAATTTATGACCATTGGCCGTCTCACCACGAAATGGTACAAACAGGTCCCCTTGTTGAATTGTACGTGTATCAATGGAAATTCCTGATACTACCGAGTCACCAAAAGCTGGTACATCCTCATTTAACCATGTAGCTAACTGCTTTAATGTTTTTTTCACAATAATCCCACTCAGTCTTTTTTATAGTGAAGCTGTTGTTTTTCTTCAAAACGCTCAATTGCTAGTGTAATCAGACGATTAATCAGCTCTGGGTAGCTTACATTTGTATGTTGCCATAGAAGAGGATACATGCTAACAGGTGTAAAACCTGGCATTGTATTCACTTCGTTAATATAAATGCTGTTATCGGCTGTCACAAAAAAGTCCGCACGAACTAAACCGCTTCCATCAATAGCTTTGAACGCACGCTTTGCAAGCTCCTGTAAGCTTGATACAGTATCTTTAGGAACCTCTGCTGGAATAATAAGGGCTGTCGAGCCATCTTTATATTTAGAATCATAATCATAAAATTCAGTTACTGGTTTGATTTCACCAGGTACAGAAACTTCCGGGAAGTCATTTCCTAGCACAGCTAGTTCAATTTCACGAGCAACAATACCTTGCTCAATTACAATTTTACGATCATACTGTAAAGCTATTTCGATAGCCTTCACTAATTCATCGCGGTTTGTTGCCCTGTTAATTCCGACACTTGATCCCAAGTTTGCAGGTTTCACAAACATCGGCCAAGCCAACTTTTCTTCACAACGAGCAAGGATAGCCTCCTGTTCATTAGCCCATTCGCTACGAATGAAGTACGTATACGGTACTTGTGGTAAGCCGGCAATTTCAAATAATTGCTTCATGATTACTTTATCCATGCCTGTCGCTGATGCTAACACACCGTTTCCTACATACGGCAAATTTAGAACTTCAAGTAAACCTTGAACAGTTCCATCTTCACCATTAGTACCGTGAAGTAATGGGAAAATTACATCGAATTGTACAGTTTTACCATCTTTATCCATTAAAAAATTTGTAATATTATTTTCTAAAATAGTGTTATCATCACCAAATTGTAATTCTTCAATTGTACTTGCAGGTTTTTTTAGACGCTCACCGCGGCGCCATTCCCCTTCAAGTGTAATGAAAATCGGATATACTTCATACTCCTCGAAATTCAAAGCTCCAGTGACTGCACGTGCTGTCGATAATGACACCTCATGCTCCGCTGACTTTCCACCGTATAATAAACCGATTCTTTTTTTCATTTTTGTGCCCTCCGCATACTTCTTGAGTACTATTAGTTTATCATGAAACGTCTTGACAAATGACATCAATTTCGACTTGCCGTAATTGTAGCTGTCGCTACATAAAGCATTTGTAGCTAACTCTTTACTTTCGTTACAAACATTAAAACAATTACTGAATGACGATAAAAATCTCACCGTAATTTTGACGGTGAGATTTAGTGTATATTCATTCTACGTACAAATGAATAGATCAATTATGCCTAGGCATAATTGCGTCAGGAATCAGCTTCGTGCTTAGGCCTGCACAAGGGCCGACACGATGTCGGTCATTTCGGTAATGCCACAGGACGTGGCGTTTTTACCGATGCAGGTCAGTTAGCCGTTATCGCATGGATGCGATGATTTTAGGCTAACATCCTTTATTGAACTCCCTTCTGATTCCGTGACATCCGCCGGAGGCTTTAGGCCAACAGATGTTTTTTGCGCGAAAGCGTAGTGCTAACGTAGCGTCAGCAGCACCGATGTTGGTCACTCAGTCGTTGCCACAGGATGTGGCGTTCTTAGACTGAGTTCCTCCATTTCAGCGGGTGTTTGGATACCCGCTGAAAGAAGTTAAATAATATAAATCAATTCATCGTGCTCATTTTTCAAAATTGTATTTTTTAAATCATCCCACACCTCATCAGGGAAGGAATACTCTGACAGATTGCGAATTTCGAGACCGTAAGCTACTTTAGGCTTTTCAATTCGATACAATGATAACAGTGCCCCATCTTTAGCAAATGAACGATAGGCACGCAAAAATTCCGGTGAAATAGCAGGAATACTCGATTTCGCCTTTCTTCGCCAAAAACCAGTGCTACGTTCCTTTTCACGAATCAAACTGTTCAAAACATTAGCTATGAGTAAATCTGAATCGCTTAAATGGCGAAAATAAATTTTAGTCATTTTCTCTAAATCTGAAGAATAGTAGACAAATCGATTTTGTAATTTATTAAAAAATGGCGAAGTAATCGGTTCCTTTTTATGACTTATGTAAAGTAATTCCCCTTGTTCCATCGGTGTTAGTTGGTCTAGCCTCTTCTCATCCATAAAGTCTATCCAACACAATTCTTTGGATTCGGTAGATTTTTTTACAAACTGAGGTACTTCCTCTTCTGGTATATAATCCAACTGTGTATGCATATTAAAGGAACCATCTTCATAGGAATGTTTCAATAACAGTAAGTGATGAAGTGGTTCAAGTGCAGCCACAAATTGCGAGAATTTAAGCCCGCTAAAAACAACAAATTTATCGACCTCATTCATATGAACATAAATATGAAACATAAAATCTTCAGCTGACTTCAATTTTTTACCCACAACCATCACCCCATTCTTCACTACATTATAAAACTAAACAGGAATTTTTGAAACATTTAATGCTAATAATCGTCATAACAATATTCACAGGCGTAAAAGTGTTTTTTACGTTATAATATGAATGTTAAAGATGCTATTGCATATATGTTTTTTAACTACTCGGAATGAGCACATTTAGAAAGAATATAATTCTATTCATTTCTTACAAATATCTGAGAGGATTCTAAATCAAAAGCAAGTATTGAGCCCCCTTGTTCACACGCTCACTTCGGTTTGATATTTGCCTCTTGAGGATGCACTTTTTAAATATATTTGGTAGTATATTGAATTGGAATTAATTTAAATCAAATTTACTCATTAAGAGATACTATTTTAATATAGGTGGCTTGTATGGAAAATAAACGAAATTTCGCGAATCGTTTTGACTGGACGCTCGCTTTTATACTTTTAACCTTCCTAGTCATAAGTTTATTAGCCATTGCGTCGGCTCAAACATCAGGTCAGTATGGTGTTAACTATGTTCCTTTACAATTGCGATGGTACGTCATTTGCTCAGTAATTATTGGAATAGTTATGTTTTTTGAACCTGACCAATATAAAAAAATGTCTTGGTATATGTACGGGGCAGGCATCGTATTATTAGTACTACTTATCTTCATGCCAGAAGGAACAGGACAAATCGGTGCAAAAATTAATGGTGCAAAAAGCTGGTATCATACACCTCTTGGAAATATTCAACCTTCTGAGTTTATGAAAACCTTTTACATTTTAGCACTTGCTCGACTTATTAGTAAGCACAACGAAGTCTATTCTTTTAGATCATTAAAAACAGACTTTATATTGTTAGGTAAAATCGGTGTTACACTGTTACTACCTTTAGCTCTTATTATGCAGCAACCTGACCTCGGTTCAGCATTGGTATTCTTTGCCATTACAGCTGCCGTTGTCATTGTAGCAGGTATATCGTGGAAAATTATTTTACCAACTTTTCTAGGTGGCGCTATAGTAGGTGGTTCTCTTGTATGGATGGCACTCTATATGCAGGGTTTTTTAGAGAAAACATTCGGCTTTAAACCATATCAATTTGCTCGAATCTATTCTTGGTTAGATCCATATTCATATTCTTCTAGTGATGGATACCATTTAATTACTTCCCTAAACGCCATTGGTTCAGGTGAAATTTTCGGTAAAGGTTTCCGTAGTCGTGAAGTTTACGTTGCCGAAAATCATACCGATTTTATTTTTACAGTTATCGGAGAAGAATGGGGTTTTATTGGTGCTAGTATCGTTATTTGTATTTTCTTTTTATTAATCTATCATTTAACAAAAACTACACTATTATTGAAAGATCCATACTCAACATATGTATGTGCTGGTATTATTGCCATGATTACATTCCACGTATTTGAAAATATCGGTATGACTATTCAGTTATTACCTATTACCGGTATTCCCCTACCGTTTATCAGTTATGGAGGAAGTTCATTGATGGGGAACGCTCTAGCCCTCGGTCTTGTTTTCAGTATGCGTTTCCACTACCGTACTTACATGTTTACCACTCATGATGATGATGATTAATTATGGACATAAAAAATGGGTAGTCTCAATTACAGAGACTACCCATTCTTATTTGTAAAACGAGTTAAGCTTGAACTTGCGGTGTTTGCGTTGGTGGTGTGAGCACTTTTAAAAGTTCAAGTCGAGACTTTGTTACAGTGGCTTTTACACCCAACTTAGATAAATTCGAAACAATCTTTTTCAAATCTACTTCTTTTTTCATACATTCCACCTCAATCTTTCCTCGAATTTATATAACGTTTTATTTCCAAAAAAGTTTCGTTTTTGCAAGCGTATGATGTCTGACGAGTTAATCTCTTTCTATCATACCATTTAACTTCGCTTTAAAATTTTTCATTTTTGTTACAATGTAAATTTTTCCTTAACATACTATTTACCATCTCATCATCAAAGCGTGAAGTTGATTTCCGTTCCGGCTGGGCGCTTTGTGCTGACGCTCCAGTCTCCACTCCAATCAACTATAACGTGTTAATAAATGTCATTCCTATAAACTTATTTACCATTAAACAGCAAAAGTTAAACATAAAAAATTAAAATACTGACATACCCTCTAGTAGTATACCCCAGAGATAAATTAATACACTATGCGACAATCGATACAAAAAATTTAAAATGGAGTGAGTCCATTTAGTTACTTTAAACTCGTTATTAAATTTTTAGTATCAATATAATTCATTGTTAACAGTCTGCAGTTTTTTATACATTGTTTTAACCTCTTTTCTCTACTGCATTGTCCCCGGGAAGTCTCCAAGCATTAACGTTTTAGCAAATGTCATCCCCTACTTTTAGTAATGAGCCATTAAACATAAATTGTTTTGACTTCCGCTTTCTTGTAATAACAATAACAAGAGAGGTAGAATATACATACTAAAATATCGTATGAAAGCAGGGTACTATATGAAAAAGGCAATTTTATTATTAATGTCTGTTCAATTCCTCGTCTACCTAGGATTTGGAATTATTATACCGGTCTTACCCGAGGTTGTAGTTCAGCAAAATTGGGATGAACTACACGTAGGTGGCCTACTTACAGTGTACTCGCTTGCAAGTTTTTTCACTGCACCATTTTGGGGTATGCTGTCCGATAAGGTAGGTCGTAAGCGACTTATATTAATAGGCCTAGTTGGTTTTAGCTTAAGTTTTGTTATTTTCTCTTTATTTATTGATAATTTAGCAATATTGTACTTCTCACGTGTTGTGGGTGGTTTATTCTCAGGTGCACTATACACATCTGTGACAGGCTTTGTAGGAGATATGTCAAGTGAGGAGGATCGCAATAAATATATGGGTTTCATGGGTATGTCCATCGGGCTCGGTTTTATTTTTGGTCCTGCAATTGGCGGTATGCTCGGACACTATAGCCTGCAACTACCATTTATCGCTTCTGCAACACTAATTGCACTATTATTTATTTATGCAAGTTTCGTTTTAAAAGAACCTACAAAACGAAAAGATACAAATAAACGTGCCATTGTGCCAAAGGGTGCGGCCAAAATGTTGCAGTACCGTGTGCGATATTTATTTATGTTCTCATTTTTAGTGACTTTTATGCTGGCTGGAGTAGAAGCAACGTTCCAGTTATTCCAAATTGATCGAATTCAAATTACACCGTTACAAATTGGTTATTTGTTTATGTTTAGTGGCTTTGTAGATGCAGCTATTCAAGGCGGTGTTGTTAGACGTATTAAAAATGGAAGCGAGACAACTTGGTTAATAGGTGCACAAATTGTCACAGCTATGGGTATGCTTTTATTCACTTTAACAGCTAACTTATTTATGGCAGGCTTTGCCCTTTGTGTTTTCACAGCAGGAAATGCGCTCGCAAGAACATGCGTCGTATCTCTTTCAACTAAAGAATCTGGTGGTCAATACGGGACTGCTGCAGGTCTTTCCTATTCAATGGATAACCTAGGACGCATTCTAGGTCCACTATTCTTCACTTGGCTATTTACAATGCAATCTAGTTTAGGCTATTATACTTCAGCAGCAATAGCCGTCGTTTCAATAAGTTTAATATTTATTTTTAAAGCATCAAATAAATCTT
This sequence comes from Lysinibacillus sp. NPDC056185, assembly GCF_047737915.1. Taxonomy (NCBI): domain Bacteria; kingdom Bacillati; phylum Bacillota; class Bacilli; order Caryophanales; family Bacillaceae; genus Lysinibacillus; species Lysinibacillus sp. NPDC056185. The sequence goes on along the minus strand of NZ_JBLLLQ010000003.1, from coordinate 241,200 downwards.
TACGACTTGAATAATTTGTTGATAAAAAGCCGTAACTTAATAGTAATTCGAAGTTTATAGAACACAACAAGGGATATTGGATCCATCAATTATGCCTCATCTGGAATCGGCTTTGTGCTTACGCAAAGAACTCCTTTCCGATTTCCGTGACATCCACCGGAGGCTTTGGGCCAACAAATGTTTTTTGCGCGAAAGCGTAGTGACAGCAAAAGGGTTTTATCTGTGCGAAAGCGAAGCGGCAGCGGCAACAGCAAGATGTTGGTCACTCAGTCGTTACCACAGGACTTGGCGTTCTTAGACTAAGTTCCTCTAATGATTTGGACACCTGCTGAAAAGTGGCTTAAAACCGCATTCATTTACCACCTATAGAGGTGGGAGACTTCTGTACCTGACGCTACGCTTTCGGTACAAAAGACATTTGCCGAAAGAATGTAAAGCAGAATATCGGAGGGCCCCGCATGAACAAAACAACAAATCTTTTTCTTCCAAAAGAGCTAGAATCGTTTCGTTTTGAAATTGAAGATACACTACTTTCAGCAATGATTATCACACCATATAAACGATCAACTACGTTAACAGAAAGTAAATTTGCTGGGGAACCTTACTTACCCTATTCCCAAACATATCCGAAAGATATTACAGGTGAGCCTATGCGGCTATTAGCTCAAATTAACTTTGCAGAAATGCCACCACTAAAGGATTTCCCATCTCAGGGTATTTTACAATTTTTTATTTCATCTAATATTTTCGTGAATGTTGATCATTATCACGAGGATATTTTCCAGCAATTTTATAAAATACGTTTTTATCCTACTGTAAATTTTGAAGCGACAGTCCCTAAACAGGAGTTTTTAGTACAAACAGCAGATGACAGGTTCCCTATTCACCAGGAGTTAGCATTACAATTCCAACCTATCCAAGAACCTGTATCTGCTTTAGATTATCGCGCGATACATTGTTTACCAAACTTAATACCTTCATCACAAGATGTTGATTTACGAGAAATTTATCTACAGCACTTCTTAGGGGCTGGAGCTAAAATCGGTGGTTATGCCTATTTTTTAGAGGAAGATATCCGTCACGAATCGCAGCTTCTTAAACGATATGATGTATTGCTACTCCAAATTGACTCTAATGATGAAATTGGTATAATGTGGGCAGATAGTGGCGTTGGGAAATTTTTCATTAACAGAGAAAAGCTTCTTCAAAAGGATTTTTCTGATATTTTATTTCAATGGGAGCATTATTGATCCTTATTCGACAAATGTAGCGGTCGCTTACAACAATTACGAAAGGCGAAATTGATTTTGGATTACCTCGTTAGTTTCGGAGGTAATCCTTTTCCATGCGTACTAACAAATTTCGTATCTTCTTTCCACATATAAAGTAAGCTATACTAGATATATTGTGAAAAATGTAGAAAAGGCAGGTGTAGGAATGAGTATTTTTACAGACTTTGGATTTCTAGTATCTTTCATTATGTTTATCAATATTTTAGCAGCAATGGTCATAATTTTTTTAGAGCGTAAAGATGCCACTTCTACATGGGCATGGATTCTCGTACTATTTTTCATTCCATTAGGTGGGTTTATTTTATACTTGCTATTCGGACGACAATTACGGAGAAAGCATTTATTCCGTTGGGAAGGACGCAAGGATATTGGTATCGATAACCTCATTAGTTATCAGACAGAAGCGATCCGAAACGACACATTCGAGTTTCGTATAGAAAATGCGGAAAATTATAAAGAAATGATTTATATGCATCTTAAAACAAATAATGCAGTTTTAACGCAGGACAACCACATTGATATTTTTGATGATGGTGCAAATAAATTTGAGCAACTTCTGAAAGATATTGAGGTAGCAAAAGATCATATTCACATTCAATATTATATTTTCCGTCTAGATGACTTAGGTACACGCATTATTGATAAACTTATAAAAAAAGCAAAGCAAGGGGTTAAGGTAAGAATCTTATATGATGAAATGGGCTCACGCAACATTAAAAAGCGCCATTTCAAGGAATTGCTTAATGCAGGCGGTGAAATCGAAGTATTTTTCCCATCTATTTTTCCACTTATAAACCCTCGTTTAAATTTTAGAAATCACCGGAAAATTGTTGTGATTGATGGCCGGATTGGTTATATCGGGGGCTTTAATGTCGGGGATGAGTACCTTGGTCTACAAAAGAAATTTGGCTATTGGCGAGATACACATTTACGTATTGAAGGTAGTGCGGTACATCCATTACAAACACGCTTTTTACTTGATTGGAATCAAGCTTGCGCACAACAGAAAATGGGTTATTCGGACCGTTACTTCCCTGCTATTCCAAAAAAAGGTGATGTGGGCTTACAAATCGTGTCTAGCGGCCCTGACTCTGAATGGGAACAAATTAAAATTGGTTATTTAAAGCTTATTAATATGGCGAAAAAATATATATATATCCAAACGCCATATTTCATACCCGATGTTAGTTTTCTAGAAGCTATTAAAATTGCGACGCTTTCAGGTATAGATGTAAGGATCATGATTCCGAATAAGCCTGATCATATGTTTGTTTATTGGGCTACATACTCATACGTAGGACAATTATTGCGTGCAGGAGCAAAAGTTTATATTTATGAAAAGGGCTTTATTCATGCTAAAGCAATTATTATTGACGATGAAGCATCTACAGTCGGAACTGCAAACCTTGACGTACGAAGTTTCAGTTTAAATTTTGAAGTTAATGCATTTATCTATGACTCAACGATTTCACATCAGCTTGCTGAGCTGTTTGAAAAGGATATTTTTGATTGTACTGAATTAACTTGGGAAATGTACAAAAATCGTTCTACACTGATTAAATTTAAAGAATCAGTTTCACGTTTATTAACACCTATCTTGTAGAATGTAGAAAAGGAAGAGAGCTAGTTCATTAATGATGAACAACTCTCTTCCCTTTTTTATTTCACACCTAAATATTCTTCTAGCGTAATATTTTGTTTTTTAATGTCTTTTGCTATGTCTACACCAACATAACGATAGTGCCATGACTCATACATATAACCTGTGATGTCTTCTTTATTTTGGGGGAATCGTAAAATAAAGCCGTAATCTTGAGCATGCGTAAATAACCATTGTCCAGCTGGTGTTTCACCGAATTCTTCAGTTAACCATAAACTATCTTTGCCGCTTTCCCCTATATCAAAGGCCAAACCTGTTTGATGTTCTGAATAACCCGGTCGAGCACTATAGCGATCAGCAGCAGCTTGCCCATCACGTTTAGCATAGTTATTATATAATGTTGTTTGATATTCAAAAGATCGATAGCCACTAAATGCAACTAAATCAAAACCTTGTTGTTTTGCTGCAGCAAACATTTTGTTTAGAGCTTGACGTGCCTCAGGATTTTCTTCAGGCGCAAAGGTAGATGGTAGCGGATATATTTTATTCGCTAATAAAATCCCCTTAATATATGTCGGCTCGGTTGGTAATGTTTGATTTGGTACATAGCCATTTTCATCTGTCTTCTGCTCTGGCTTCACAGGATTATCTGTTGTTTTTTTCGGCTCTTCTTTTGCAGGTGCATCTTTTTTAGTTGGTTCTGCTGTTTGTTGTTCTTCTTCATCTGATGCATTACTTACCTGTTTATTTTTATAGTTATACACTACGAAAATAGAGACAATAAGCGCCACTGAGATTACAGCACCAAGGATGAGTGGTAAACGTTTCTTTTTCACTATTTTTTACCCCTTTTAAAGTTATCCAGTACTACATAGTAAGGATCCTCTTTCAAAGAATTTAGAAAGAACAGTCCTAGTAAGTACCGATACTATTTTGTACTATATTGGTTCATCACCCAAAGTTATGGATACTTTTGTTAAAACGTCTACTATGTGAATAAGTTGATTGGAGTGGAGACTGGGCGACTCCTTGGGGATTAGCGTCACAGATGAGACCCTGGAGCGAGCACATAGAGGAACTAAGGCTAAAAGCCACTTCCTGTGATAACGCCTTCGTGATCAACATCCTGTTGCCCCAAGCGGCTCATCGGACGCCCCCAGGAAGCTTTGCTCTGTGCGAAAGCGAAGCGTCAGCGACAAAGCGCCCAGTCGGAACGGAAATCAACCACACGTTTTGGTGATGATCCACTATATTGGTATAGTCTCATTTTAGCACTGTTCACAATTTAGGGTGTAGATTTTCACCAATGATTTTAAAATTAATCTGTTAGTCTGTGAGAATAATAATAAGCACTACTATAGAAGCAATTGAGAAAAATATTGCCATGTACTTCATCCATTTTGCCTCTTTTACATAACCTTGCTCTTTAAAACTTTTTGCCCTAAAACCATTCGATACGGCAAACATAATAGTCATTGCCAATACTGCAAAATTAAAATTACCCATGATAATAAATACGATAGCCGCAATACTAAAAATCGCGACGAGAATAGATGATAGCAACTTTATGTTCATCTTGCTGTCCTCCTAAAAAAATCGAGGCTACATAGGCGCCTCGACAAAAATTATTTTATTAGTTTACTTTTTCCGGATGCTCCGAATAAAATTTTCGACCGATATATGTTTGAATAATCAACAACGCACCGCTGACTGACCAGTAAAGTGGTAGGGCTGCCATAGATGTCATCGAGATAAAGACAATCATAATTGGTGAAATATAAATAAACATTTTCATTTGTGCTTTTTGTTGCTCTGGTACTGTCCATAATGATACACGTGCTTGAACTAAATATACAAGACCCGCGACAATTGTCATAGCGATATCAGGTGAACCTAAGCTAAACCATAAAAATTCGTGTGCTTTCACGTCTGTAGAATATAAAATGGAGAAATAAAGACCCATGATAATTGGCATTTGAATTAACATTGGTAAACAGCCCATGTTAAGTGGATTGATACCATGTTTTTGATATAATGCCATCATTTCTTGTTGATACTTCGTTTGCTCTTCTTTTGTCTTTGCTTCCTTCATCTTTTTCTGAACAGCTTCCATTTCAGGCTTAAACGCATCCATTTTCATTTTCATCTTTTGCTGCGAACGGTAATTTTTTAACATAATCGGCATTAAGACTAAACGAATAAGAACTGTAATAGCAATGATTGCTAAACCATAGCTACCTGAAAACATAGTGTTACCGAAAAATTCTAATAAAAATTCCATTGGTTTTACAAAGATACTATAGAAAAAACCTTCTTTGTTTTGCACAGCTTGACAGCCACTAAGAACAAAAACGGCGAGTCCAAGCATTGAAAATAGCTTCAAATTTTTCATTTTTCCACCTACTATTATTTATCAACTAAAATGAAGTATACATTATCTGGCCTATCTTTATCAAATAGCAAGTGCTACTAATTCCATAACATAAAAAAGATGCGAGCTTTAGCATCGCTAATGTGTCCGCATCTATTTATTAATCTTATTTATAACCCATTGTGAATAATACTAGATATACTTCTAGCTTTAGACGTTTTGAAACTCTGATTCCGCCATCTCAAAACGATAAAACTCGTGATGTAGTTCATCTCGGAAATGTTTGGGCGTTACCCCAGTATATTTTTTAAAGATGCGGGTAAAATAACTTTGGTTACAGAAATGGAATTGATCTGAAATAGAAGTAATACTTTTATTAGTGTGTCTAAGATAGTACTGTGACTCTTCTACTCGACGAACATTTAGATATTCAACTAGTGTAATACCAACATGTTCTCTAAAAATACGCGATAAGTGACTAGTACTAATATGGAAGTTATTTGCGATGCTTTCCACTGTTAAGTCATTTTCCAATTCATCATTTATATACATAATTACTTTATTAACTGTCTGGTGACGGAAAGTCGGTTGCTTGCGATCTGCAATAAAATAGACAAAGAAATCGATTAAATCATCAGCAAATTGTAAAAATTCTGCGTCTTTCATTTGATTTTCGATCATATCATTACAAGCAATGTTAAAAGCAAATGCTTTCTTCGAAGGAACTTGATTGTCTAGCAATTTACGAGCAACAATTGACGACAAAACAGAAAAATAACTTCGAACAATTTTAATGACTTGTTTGCCAAAACGTATTGAAAGAATATCAATTAATTCATGCAAAGATTTTTTAGCCTTTGCCGATTCTAAATGGTAAATTTCAAATATTAATTTCGACTCAATATTAAAAAATTCTTCTATACCGATGTATTGATTAATACTATCGATTTCTTGAAAGTATCTTTTGGATATCGTTTCTGATATAGAATGTTGATGTAGTTGCATAATCTTCCCCATCTTTCTTCAGATTGCACGAGTTGCTTTTACATTTTTTGACACATATCTATTTCATATAAGAAAATAGTATTTCCTTAATAATTGTATGAATTGAGTCATATTTCACAATTATATAATTGAATATAACTTAAAAATAACCCAACTAAACCACTAGTTACAAAAAAAAATAGACTATACAGTGAATTTTACCATATTCTGCGATTTCCTTTCAACCACATTTTGTCTCTTGCACTAGTTCTAATTTATCATATATACATAGTAGAAACCTCGTAAACTTATTTACCTACATTTAGATTTTACCATATACATACCAAAATGAATTAGTAATTATTTAAAATTTGTTACAAATTATGTAATGGATTTTACAGCTTTATATTTCATCAATCGACATTTCTCTTTTTTATTCCGAAATCTTCTCTATATAATTTATACGAATATGTAGTAAAATAGATGATAATACTATTTTTAAAAGTTTAGACGAGGTGTTAAAATTGGAACCAAAACAAATAGAAGAAATTATGGAGATTATTAAGGAATTCTTCCCTGAGAATACTTCCATTGCAATTTCCGATACAAACGAGTACTTGTACTACCAACCGAGCAAAAAAGTTGATTTAAAAATCAAACCTGGCGACCCAATTAAAGAAGGTTCTGCAGCTCATAAAGCGTTAAACTACGGACAAAAGATTAGCTCTTACATTGAGCCTGATGTATTTGGAGTAGCATATTACGGCATGAGTATTCCTTTAATGGAGGAAGGTGAAACTAAGGGTGCTATCACTGCGATCTTCCCACAAAAGCCGTCAGCATTTTTAACGAACTACATTACAATCAAAATTGACGATTGTTGGTACCCAATCAAGCATGACCAGGTTATTTATCTTGAAACACAGCTCCGAAAAACATTTGTTAAAACAATGAGTCGTGAAGGATATCACCGCTTAAACCTAAGTGATCTTGAGCTATTTTTAGCCCCTGACTCATTTATACGTTGTCACCGCTCTTATATCGTTAACATTGACTACATTGATGAAATTCAACCAGATTCACATTCAACGTTTTTATTAATCATGAAAGACGGTACCCGTATTCCTGTTAGCCAACGCTATGCAAGTTACTTCCGTCGTTCTTTAGGTTTCTAATTTTGTAAAGTACAGCGAGCAATTTTAATTGTTCGCTGTACTTTTTTCTTACTGCACATCACCAACAGTTTAGGATGACACGTTAAAGCTCATCAGACGCACCCAGGAAGCTCTGCTCTGTGCGAAAGCGAAGCGTCAGCAACAAAGCGCACAGTTGGAACGAAAATCACCCCCCATTATGTTATTTAATCTTTTATTTTTAGAAAATTTCCTTTGTAGCTCTACATTAAAACGTTTTCTCTGTCGAAAATTCGTTTTTATGCTCATTTTTCCTCTTTTTACTCAATTTAATGCTATTTCTAAAGTTTTTGTGACAATTTGGTGATAGTATTATTCAAATGGTTGGAGTCATACTACAACTGAATAAACAGAAAATTCTTACACGTTTTTTCTAGTTTTGTAATCGGTTTCCATCAAACTTTTTAGGGGAGGATTTTTTAATGGATGCAAATGTTCAAAAACGCCTAGGCTTAAAAGAACTTGAAAGTAAAATTGTTACTGCTGATGAAGCTGCAGCACTGATTTCTAACGGTGATGTAGTTGGTATGAGTGGATTCACTCGTGCGGGGGACGCAAAAGTTGTTCCTATGGCATTAGTAGAGCGCGCTAAAAACGAAAAATTCAAAATTGATGTATATACAGGGGCTTCTTTAGGACCTGAAGTTGATAATTACTTAGCTGATGCTGGCGTTATTCGCAAACGTGGACCGTTCCAAGGAGATGCTAAGATTCGTAATTTAATTAACTCTGGTGATGTCCTATATGTAGACGCACATCTTTCACATAACGCTGAATTAGTTCGTCAAGGAATTATTGGACCAATTAAATATTTAATCCTTGAAGCTGTTGCTATTACAGAAGATGGGTTTATTATCCCAACAAACTCTGTTGGTAACTCACCAATCTTCGCTGAATATGCTGAAAATATTATTGTCGAATTAAATATTTCTCATCCAGAAGCTTTAATTGGTATCCACGATATCTATGTACCAGGTGAGCAAGGTCAACGTGAAGCAATCCCAATGACTGATGCTATGCAACGCATTGGTGACATCGGTATTAAAGTAGATCCAGCTAAAATTAAAGCGATTGTTATTTCTGAAGAGCCAGATGCTCCTTCATTAATCGTTCCGCCAGATGAAGAAACACAAACAATGGCGAACATTTTATTAGATTTCTTCAGCGATGAAATTAAAGCTGGTCGCTTAACAAAACAATTAATGCCATTACAATCTGGTGTAGGTTCTGTTGCAAACGCTGTACTTGACGGCTTCGCAAATTCAGAATTTGAAGATTTAGTTGTTGCTTCTGAAGTACTTCAAGATGCAGTATTCAACTTAATTGATGCTGGTAAAGTTAAATTTGCAGCAGCTACTTCAATTACACTGACTGAAGAATTGCAGAAAAAAGTATATGGCAATCTAGAGAAATACGCTGATAAAATTTGCCTACGTCCACAAGAAATTTCTAACCACCCAGAGCTTATCCGTCGTTTGGGTCTAATCTCAATCAACACTGCTCTTGAATTAGATATCTATGGCAACGTAAACTCAACACACGTATCAGGTACTCGTATGATGAACGGTATCGGTGGTTCAGGTGACTTTGCACGTAACGCACGTCTAGGTATTTTCGTTACTAAATCATACGCAAAAGGCGGCGCTATCTCTTCAATCGTGCCAATGGTTTCTCACGTTGACCACACTGAACATGATGTTGATGTAATCGTAACTGAGCAAGGTATTGCTGACTTACGTGGTCTTGCGCCACAAGAGCGTGTACCTTTAATTATCGAAAACTGTGCACACCCAGATTACAAAGAACAACTTTGGGATTACTATAACCGTGCTCTAGAAGCAACTGGTGGCCATCAAACACCTCATATTTTAGAGGAAGCACTTTCTTGGCACGTAAACCTTGGTAAAAACAAAACAATGAAAAAAGAAATTGCTAAAGCTTAATTTCATATTTCAGGAACGCTTCATAAGTTGAAAAACTTATGAGGCGTTCTTTTTTTTCGGGAATGGTATAATCAGTGTTGGACTATCTTACTAAATACATAACTTTCCATCGGAGGAGCAATGAAGAAACTTATCTATTTGATTATATTCTTTTCATTTTTCGACCTATTTACCCAGCTTCCTATCATGAGTACATATGCTGAATCCTTAGGGGCATCAGCCTTCTTTACTGGCTTGGCTGTAGGTATGTATTCTCTTTCCAATACATTTGGTAATATTATCTCTGGTATTTTAACGGATCGTAAGGGACCATTCGTTATTTTAATCCTAGGTCTACTAACAACAGGGCTTTCACTTACACTTTATAATCTAGTAGAAGATCCTATTGTTCTATTAGTAGTGCGCTTTGCACATGGATTAGTTGCGGGCTTAATTGTTCCTGCTGCATTCACATTTTTAGCAAATGCAACTGAACAAGAGAAAAGAGGTAAGGGTAGTGCTATCTCTGGAGCTTTTGTTGGCATTGCCGCAATAATCGGCCCCGCATTTAGTGGCATTTTAGCGAGTCGTACTAGCGTACCATTCGTTTTTAATATAACAGCAAGCTTTATGCTCTTGTTGAGTGTACTCGCCTTCTTTTTACTAAAATCAAAGCAAGTAAAAAAAGAAAAATCTGCGCCAATTACAAACATCCCTATTCATGTACTTTTTACTAATACAGGTACATTAAAAGCCTTCTCAAGTGCATTCTTTTTAATGTTTTCTCAAGGGGTTATTGCCTATCTCCTTCCTCTAAAAGTACAATCTTTAGGCTTTGATTCACGCTTAAGTGGCACTTTGATGAGTACATTCGGAATTATTGCTGTACTCGTATTTATTTTGCCGACTAACCGTATTTTCGATAGGGTGGCACCAATTAAAACATTATCACTAGGTATAAGTTTAATGGGGATCAGTCAATTATTAATTAGTCAGGCGGATTCAAGTACGTTACTTTATATTGCAATGGCCTGCTATGGTATCGGGTTTGGCTTCTTGTTCCCATCAGTCAATTCACTTTTAATCGACTCTACGACTGCTGAAATCCGCGGAAAAGCCTATGGTTATTTTTATGCCTTCTTCTCACTAGGAGTCGTCCTAGGTTCCTCATTGCTCGGATGGCTCTCACTAGGTATTGTCAGCGGCTTTATATTTACTGGAATTGTATTATTAGTATTTGCATTGATCATTATATGTACACAAAAAAGACCTTCTCACGTTGAATGAGAAGGTTTTGTTATTATTTACCTTGTTCCTGAATTTCTCCATTGTAGTAATTGATACCTGTATGTCCCCCACCTTCAGCAACCATTTCGTTTGAAGCTATTTTTGTTGGAGACGTTCCAGCTTCTGTCGCTACTTCAGTCGATATACGCTCTGATATGTCTTTGTGCATCTCCATATTCGTTGTATTCAAATAAGATGCTAATTTAGATTTTGTACTATTAAACATACTTAATGCTTTATCACGATTTTCTTTTTTACTTAAATAAGATGCTGCTACAGCTAACCCCGCAATTACAACACCTGTTCTTTTTCCTTTTGCCATTATAAATCCCTCCCAAAAATATTGAAACTGGCTCTATAATATATCTTTTCCTTATTATTTGAGGACTAAACATAATTTTTATATACGTTACAGCATATATATAAAGAGAGATCATCTATAATCCTTCGTCTACCATATAAACAAAATTCATAGTAAGTCTGTATGTTCCCAGACATAGTTAATCAACCTCCTACTAAATTTCATTGTAGGTAACTATTTTTTGCTTATCACCAAAAATAAGGAATGTTATTTAAAGTACCCAATTGAAATTAAATTAAATCCCATATTATGGTAAATATTTATGATTATAAAGGACAGTTAAAGGGAAATAATGTATTAACACTAATAATTGGAGAGTGATTATCATGAAAGATTTGGACTCAGTATATGATTGGGTAGACATGGCTTCATTAGTAGGTGGAGCAGGCTTCTTAACAGTATTAATTTATAGTATTTTACTGTAAGGAGTAGCATGGATGATTTGCAAAAATCAATTATGACTCAGCATAATTGTTGCTGTCGCTTCGCTTTCGCACAGAAAACATTTGCCGCTGGAAGCTTTAACTTCTTTCAGCGAATGTTTTACAAAAACATTTACTGAAAGAAGTTAAAAGGCAATCCGCTTTCTACCAAGCAGATTGCCTTATTTTTATCCCGCATTAACGGGTAGTAAGTTTCACTTTATTGTTTTACATCATTATAATCATTAGACTTTTCAAATGCTGCAACTACATACGAGCAAACAGCTTCCATTTTATAGCCTTTCTCACGTGCATAAGCTGCAGCATGATCCAGCAATTTTTTTGCCACACCTTGGCCACGGAGCTTATCTGATACATATGTGTGATCCATTACCATTACTTGACCCTTTTGTTGCCATGTAATTTCCGCTAATCTTTCCCCTTCTTGCTCATAGGCAAAAGCAAGCTTATTTTCTGCTAGCTGTTGTAATTGAAATTCCATTTCTCACCACTCCTTTTTTTCATAGTAACACAGCTTTTTTTATGTAGCACTTAAAAAAGTACATCCCTTGAAAAATAAAAGAATCTGCTACCTTCCTCTAGCAATCAAGAGAAAGTGTTGCAGATTCTTTTCTATGAATTAATTAAACCAGGACGCAATTGTATCCTTTAAATTAGCAAAGAAATTTTTCACACTTTCCCAGAATCCTTTATCTTCCATTAGTGATCCGAATTTATCTTTAATCGTACTGCTAATATCATCTAATTGTTTAGACCATTTACCAAAATCAATGTCTAGTTTACTAATTTTATTCATCAAATCAACTAGCAATTGACGGTCCTTGTCACTTAAATTAATTTCAAGCTTGTTTAATTGCTCTTGCACAATCTTTTCAACTTCTTCTTTAGTTGCTGGCTTCGAGTCTGCAATTTCTTTTTTGATTTCCGTTAGTAATTGCGCAACCTTAGCATCGTCCACGCCTGCCGATTGCGTAAGAGTAGTTGCTACTGATAGTTCATCATTTGCAACATCTGTACGATCAGTATCTAGCTTTTCACCTGTTGTTACTTCGTAAGCTTTATATATTCCCACAAGCGCTGAATGGCCTGTTACTGCCTTAGGCGCAGCCACCTGTACTGTTGCATCTTCAATACCTGCAGTTAGCATGGCATTTGCATACATTTCAGAAGTAACCTGTGTAATATTTGACGGTGTAACAATTTCAATAACTAAGCCTTCTCCTGCATTCTTGCGCGTAATTTTGGCAGAAGAATACATACGAGAGCTTGAATTACTATCTTTAATATATTTAGCTAAGTCTTGACCTGAAACTGTTATTTCTTCAACTTCAGGCTCTTCGTTCACTTTTAATGACTTTTTAACAGACTCTTTTTCAGTCTCAGATAAGTTTGCACCGTATACGACGATTGGTGCTCCTAGCTTTTCATCAATTGCTTTAGGTGGCGTATTATCAGCTGCAAAACTTGTTGCTGGTGCCATCACGCCAAATACTAACATAGTCGCCGTTAGTATTTTTATCCACGTTTTTTTCAAATTGTGTGACCCCTTTCGTTAGAAAACTCATTTGGCCTGTATAATGTTTGCCAATCAATTATACCTCGGCATAATTGCCGCTGTCGCTACAGATAAACAATGCGTCCGGATTCGGCTTTGCGCTTAGGCCTGCACGAGGGCCGACACGATGTCGGTCATTTCGGTAATGCCACAGGACGTGGCGTTTTTACCGATGCAGGTCAGTTAGCTGTTATCGCATGGATGCGATGATTTTAGGCTAACATCCTTTATTGAGCTCCTTCCCGAATCCGTGACATCTGCCGGAGGCTATACCTTTTTTCAGCGGATGTTTGGTCTCACGCTAAAGAAGGTAAGCAATAATTAGTACGAAAAAAAGACGAGAAGGTTTCAAAGCAGCTCTCGTCATTTTCTTTAATTTCATTTAGTAACAAAAACACTTGTAGCTGTCGCTACAGAAAACACTTGTATCTGTCACTTCGCTTTCGCTACAAAAACACTCGCTGAAAGAAGTTAAATTTCCTCTGTCCAACCGTCCTGCTGTTTTACCTTACCAGCTTTCATAAGCGTACCTAACGCTCGTTTAAATGCACCTTTACTCATTTTAAACATTTCTTGAACTTCATCAGGTGAGGATTTATCGCCAAATGGCATTTTGCCCCCTACCTCTTGTAGATAATTTAAAATTCTTTGTGCATCATCTGAAAGACGCTCATGTTTACGTGGTAAAAGTGAACCATTCATTGAACCATCATCTTTTACATCAATAATACGAACATCTACATCTTGTCCAAGACGAGGTTCTGCATTACGCTCTGACTCATGAACAAAAATACGGTATGGGATCTCCACACCTAATAAAAATGAGCCAACTGGTAATAAACGATATGGACGCGCCTTAATGTTTTTATTGTGCAGTTCTTCAAATGCACCTTCATATAATTCCGAAATTTTTTCTTCAGTTGCTAAACGTCCAAATAAATCACCATTGCGATCTGTGCGTAATGTCATAAATAAATGGTCGCCTGGTGCTGGCCAAAGTTCTATTATTGCAGGTAAATCTTCAGCTTTTACTAGCACCTCACGTGAAGTACCGATATCTACAAAAGCCCCTTCACGCTCGACTACTTTTAGAACACGAGCCCAGCCATATTCCCCTTGTACGAAAGCTGGAATAGCTGTTGTAGCCGCTAAATCGCCACGACGATCCGCAAATAAAAATACTTCAAGGCGGTCACCTATTGCAAGTGGCTCTGTTACCTCTGAAGCATTTAAGGGCAGTTCGTCAACTCCATTTGTTAAGATCCATTTCGATGCTTGTTGTTCTAATACAGTTAACGTAACAACTTCACCTGATTTTAATTCGTTCATATTGTCTTCCTTTCCCTCTTAACATCATTTTCACAAAAACTTTAGAAATTATGATGTGTTCTAGATGCCTCTAGTTTTTTAACGATGTCCGGATTTTCTTCCATTACTTGCACAAGATCCGCAATTCGATCGATTGAGTTCCAACTTAAATGATGTTCAATTCCTTCTACATCATCGTAAATTCGCTCTTCATCTACACCAATGATTCGCAAAAATTGCTCTAGAAGCTCATGGCGCAGTACAAGACGTTTTCCAAGCTTTTCTCCTTTAGGCGTCAATGTAAGGCCACGGTATTTTTCATAAACTAAATAACCATCTTTATCTAATTTTTGAACCATTTTCGTAACAGAAGAAGGAAGAACAGATAATGCTTCAGCAATGTCAGACACACGAGCATACCCTTTATTTGTGATTAATAAGTATATTTGTTCGATATGGTCCTCCATACTAGGTGTTGGCATATCCTTTTCCCTCTCTTTCCTTTTCTTACTCTCTAGTTTACTACAAGCTTGCCTTAAAAGTTAACTGAAAATACATATGCAAAAAAAACAATACATGTGCACCCTAAAAAGAACCAACTTCATATGTTGGCTCCCGTATAGTTGGAAAATTTGTGTCAATGAAATTAAGGTATCATTTTAAATAAAGTGTGCTTTGCGGCAAAGTAAGGGATTGATTTCCGTTCCAGGCTACTCGCTTTCCTGTGGGCGAGCGTCGAGCCGCTTCCTCCGCTGCGCTCCGTGCAGGGTCTCGCCTGTCTCGCTTTCCCACGGGAGTCGAGTAGCCTTCCACTCCAATCAACAATAGCGTAGTGTTATTATAAATTTCTTGCATTTCAAAAGTGAACGCTTTGGCTACTCATCATATTCGAACTGAATAGATTTATAACTTAACGGTTTTGTATCTGATGTTGCTACCACTTCACTTTCGCACATAAAACATTTGTTGCTCCAAAAGGCTATACTTTATTTAGACACACCTTCAATTGACCCAATACTTTTTCAAAAACATGAAAAGCCAACTTCATATAGAAGTTGGCTCTGCCTTATGTCGAGGATGCTTATTTACCACATGTAATGCATGAATAATCTCTTTATTGATTCGTTCAATATTTTCAGGAGTATTCATCATTCTAAATGCTTCATCTCGGGTTTCCATAGATGTAACATACTTGCTAGGCAATGCATTTAGTGTAAGTGCCACTGCGTCAAGTTCACAGATTTCACATTTACAAAATGTTTGATATTCCGGTCCTCGTAGTAGAAAACTTACTAAACCACGCACAATTTCCTCTGTAACATTTACTAAAATAGGATCTGACATATTCAAACCTTCGCCTCATTTATATTTAATTGTTACATTATTCCTGAAACCATAATAACGTTAACGAAGCTTTTTTTCAAGAATCGCTAGTAGCATCTATATCAAAACATATTACTAACTCCTTAGAATGATTTAATTTCCTACAAACTTCCTCCAGATTATATCTTATTCACCATTTCTTAGTTTTGATTAATCGCAATGAGTTAAACACAACTAGTAACGTAGCACCCATATCTGCAAAGATCGCAATCCATAATGTTAGCCATCCAGGGATAACGAGTAACAAGGCAACTAATTTTAGGGCTAAGGCAAATATAATGTTCTCTTTAATGATGCGTAATGTTTTCCTACTTAAGCCAATCGTATAAGGAAGCTTTGTTAAATCATCACCCATTAATGCGATATCCGCAGTTTCTAGTGCTGCATCAGTGCCAGCACCTCCCATTGCAATACCAACATCGGCTGAGGCAAGTGCAGGTGCATCATTAACACCATCTCCTACCATCGCTACTGCACCATACTGTGCACGTAAATCTTTAATGGCCATTAATTTTTCTGCTGGTAATAAACTTGCTCTCACATCTGTCATATTTAAAGAAGTTGCAATTGCCTGTGCTGTTGGCTCTGCATCACCTGTTAGCATAACTTTATGCTTCACTTTTAAACCATTTAATTTATTCAAGACATCTTTACTTTCTTGACGTAATTGATCAGCAATACCAATCATGCCTATAAACTGATCATTACTAACAGCTGCTACAACTGTTTTACCCTGTTGTTGAAGTTTTTCAACCTGTTCTTTTATCATTTCATCAACAGTCGTTAATGTAGCAATCCATTTTAAGCTTCCTACATAGATTATTTGACCGTCTACCGTTGCGTAGGCACCCTTTCCTGTTACGGATTGAAAGTCTGTTGGTATAAGCTCTGTTAAATTTTTCTCATGCAATGCCTGTAAAATTGCTTTAGCTAATGGATGCTGTGATTGCTTTTCAACGGCCGCTACTAGCTGTAAAACATAATCCTCAGACATCTGTTGCGATGTAAAAATATCCGTTACAGCAGGTTGACCTTTTGTAAGTGTTCCTGTCTTATCAAATGCTATTGCTTCAATATGACCAAGCTGCTCTAAATGAATTCCGCCTTTAATAAGAACACCTTGTCTAGCAGCATTCCCGATTGCCGTAACAATAGCAACTGGTGTAGAAACGACTAATGCACATGGACAACCTACAACAAGGACAGCTAATCCTTGGTAAATCCAATGTTGCCAATCACCTATAAATAAAGGAGGGATAACCGCTACAAGTAAAGCTACAATCATAATTGCAGGCGTGTAGTATTTCGCAAAGCGATCAACGAATTGCTGCGAAGGTGCTTTTTCTGCCTGGGCTTCTTCAACAAGATGAATGATTTTTGCAATTGTTGTGTCCTCTACTCGCTTTGTCACACGAACCTCTAGGGCACCTTCTTCATTTAATGTTCCTGCAAATACTTCGTCATCGACTGTTTTACTGACCGGAATAGATTCACCTGTAATCGCTGCCTGGTTCACTGCTGACAATCCACTAACTACAATTCCGTCCATTGCAATCTTCTGACCAGGTTTAACGATTAAAATGTCACCAATCTCAATCTCCTCCGTTGGCAGCTCCATCTCATGGAAATGTTCGCCATGCGCTCGCTTTATCGTTGCTGTTGGTGGAGCTATATCCATTAGCTGACGAATTGATTGACGCGCCTTATCCATTGAATACGCTTCAAGTGCTTCACTTACAGCGAATAAAAAGACAACAACGGCCGCTTCTTCCCATTCTCCTATAATGGCTGCACCGATTACTGCAATGGTCATCAACGTCTTCATATCAAATTCAAAGCGCGCTAGATTGCGGAAACCTGTTTTGAAAATTCCAATTCCCCCGACTAGAATCGCGATAATAAACATCCCAATAGTTAGTGGCTCAGTTTCACTACGCATTGCTCCAAACACATATCCAAGCACTATGAATAACAAGGAGATTCCAGCTAATATATTTTCTGTTTTTCGATAAAAAGGTGTTGATTTTTCAATTGTTCTTACTGTTGATTGGGATACTTTTATGCCGTCGAAGGCACCTGCTTCTTCAAGCTGATCAGCGTCAATATTACCAATAACCATTATTTTAGAAGCACCAAAATTCACTTGTGCATCCTGGACCTCAGGAATAGCCTTCACGTTTTTTTCGAATTTTGCTGCACAGCTGGCGCAGGATAAGTTTTGTAGCCTGTATTCTTGTTTAGTTGGTGTCGCTGCCATTTGCAATCCCCTCTTTCACATGTTCGTAGGCAATCGTTACAATTTGATACACATGCTCATCAGCTAAAGAGTAGTACATTTGCTTTCCTTTACGATAGGATTTCGCTAAATTATTATCTTTCAAATATCGTAAATGATGCGATGCTGTTGCTACTGAAGAGCCGATAATGGAAGCAACATCGCAAACACACAATTCATCTTTGACCGTTAAGGCATACGCAATTTTAAGTCTTGTTTCATCAGATAATGCCTTTAAAAATTTTGCTACTCCTGATAGATCTGGCATTTGCTGTTGTACCTTAATGACAGCTTCTTCATGAACATGTGTTATCTCACATACTTCTTTTGGCATTTTTCTTCACCTCATTCAAATGTTTGTTTGATTGTTTTCAATATAACATAATATTCCATCATATTCAAACGATTATTTGAATGTAAATGATTTATATCACAAATTTAAAAATGTTTTTATTTAAATTACTACTCATGCATATAAAAGCAAAAAAGCTATCACTTCAATGTGATAACTTTGCATGTTGTTGTGATAATGAAATTATGGTGACATATTAAACAAAGTAGAGATAAATATGCCATGCTAAGAGGTTGATTGGAGTGAAGATTGAGCGACTCCTCGGGGATCAGCGGATAGAGGAACGAAGGCTAAAACCATCACGTCCTGTGATAACGCCTTCGTGACCAACATCGTGTTGGCCCAAGCGGCTCATCGGACGCCCCCAGGAAGCTCTGCTCTGCGCGAAAACGAAGCGTCAGCGGCAAATGTTTTATCTGTGCGAAAGCGAAGCGGCAGCAATTGTTTTATCTGTGCGAAAGCGTAGCGACAGCAACAACAAAGCGCTCAGTCGAAACGGAAATCAACCCCTCGCTTTGCTGAGAAACCCTGTTTTCTTAATATAAAACCCTATAGATTCTTATAGCTTCTCTTCCTACCGTGCTTTTAATCGCAACGTTTTACCTTTAATATCTTCTTCTCTCACAAACGTTTGATGATAATCTCCATTAGCCCAATCCATTACTTGATCTTGATACCAAGCTGATTTTACATGTCCACTCTGTCCGGGACCAACGATATGATAGGCTGAACTTAAATCACCAACATCAACAACAAAGCGCCATGATGCCCCATGATTAACATTTCCAGCTAAGTCATTATCAGCAGCCTGAACAGTAACCTTTGAACCACCAATAGGAACCTTTTTAGCATTAAAATATGCTGCAAGAATCGGCGAAGCTTTACCTAATGTATGGTCAAAGGTAAGCTGATGGAAGTTACCCCATTTCCATTTCGATACGTTTTTTCCGAATTGATTTTCTATTTGTGCGACAGTGAGCTCTAACGCCTTGTAAACTGTTGCATCTACTCCACCCTGTTCATCAACCCATATGCTCTCCTTACCGGCATAAGCTGTACGTAAAAGTTGGTCTGTAATATTAAATTTCCCATACATTAATTCATACATATCTTCTGGCATCTGATCCTTAAATAACACTTCCTGTAATTTTTCCATTAATGTATGGAACACTAATGGCGCCCCTGAATCCTTTGCATCTACCATGTCCCAATTCTCTAATAACTTTATAACATCTTTATATTTTCCATCCTGATCTTGTGCTTTTATTGATGTTAATAAATATGGTAAAAACTCACGAGCATATAGGTTATGCTGATCCATTTGTAAATTCATCATGTCTTCCACTGTTAAAGAGTCATTCGCCGCTAAAATTTCCTTAATCCGTTCAAAACGATAAGGCTGTGCCCAGAAATCTGTTATATGATAAGGATATTCTTCCCCAATAACTTCATTATTCGCTGTTGCAATAAAGCCTTCATCTGGGTTTACTACAGTCGGAAGCTCATCCCACGGGATAAAGCCATCCCACCCATAGTCACTAGAATCACCCGGTACCGGCAATTGTCCGTCCCCTTGTTTTCGAATCGGAATTTGACCATTCGCTTTATACGCAATTGTGCCATCCTTTGATGCAAAAACGAAATTTTGAGCTGGTGCCTTAAAATCCTCTAATGCTTTTTCAAATTCACTCCAGGATTTTGACTTATTAAAGCCTAACACTGCACGTAGTTCTGTCGTCGGTTGCAGTGCCGTCCACTGCATCGAAAATTGTGCTGTAGGCTCAGTATCTTTAAAAGCTAAATCTGTCATGATTGGGCCGTGACGTGTGACGACGACATTAAAATCTACCGTTTCTCCGTCCTTTACCTTTATCGGTTCATTGCGCACCTCTGCTTGCTCCCACTTGCCATCATAGCGGAACTGTGTTGGATTATTCGGATTTGGTATTTCAATATATAAATCCTGTACATCAGGTCCAACATTTGTTACACCCCATGCAATGTTATCGTTGTGACCTAAAATAATGCCCGGGACACCTGCAAAGATTACGCCACTCACATTTTGCTCAGGAGATTGTAGATGCATTTGATACCAAATAGATGGTGTACTCAATCCTAAATGTGGATCATCTGCTAAAATTGGCGTACCGTTTTTTGTTTTCTTCCCCGATACAACCCAGTTATTACTGCCATTAAATTCATTTGGCAACAGCTCTGTCTTAAAATGCCCTGCCACGGCTACTGGATTTTCTTTATTTGCCTTGATAATAGATGAAGCGTTTTCAGGATACTTAATAAATAATTCTTTAGCTTTTTCTTCACCAAAGTTTTGTAAAGCCCAATGACGGAACGCAAGCGTATTCCAATTCCCCCCTAAGTCATAGGCCATATATTTCCCAATAGTAAGAGAGTCTACAACGGACCATTCCTCCGGTTCGTAGCCTAGTAATGCAAATTCATAGCTTAATGTATTATTTTTCTTAGCCTGTGTAATAAAAACATTGACGCCATCTGCAAACCAATCAAGTACCTGTCTACTTTCTGCATCATAGGTAGATAATGATTTTTCAGCTGCATCACGCAAGCTAAACGTTCGGAAATGTTTGTCAGTATCAATAGTTGCCTCACCGATTATTTCCGACAAACGACCACTAGCTTGTCTTCGCGCTAAATCCATTTGAAACAGTCGATCTTGCGCTTGAACATATCCTTGTGCACGATACAAATCTGCATCTGTTTTTGCAAAAATATGAGGTATACCTTTGTCATCCCTTGTGACAGTTACATCTTCATCTAACACGCTCAACGAAAGCTCTCCATCAATTACAGGTTTAGATTTATTCATAAACCATGTAAATCCAATAAATGCGACAATAGCTACTACAGCTAAAAATCCCGCTATAGCCAGTAGCCACTTTTTCCATGTAAACTTTCTCACATCCCGACCCCCTTTTTGCAATATATTCTTTTACACGCTTTCAAATCCTTTTAAAAGTTTCGAAATTTAGTATTTATTGCATTTCAGTTTTTAAAAAAAATCGTATTTCTTTTTAGAAAATACGATTTTTCATAGAAACTAGTTATTAAGCTGTAATTCAATTGGACAATGATCACTGCCCATAATTTGTGAATGAATGCTTGCCACATTAATGTTGTTCTTTAGTCTTTCAGAAACAATAAAGTAGTCAATACGCCATCCGATATTACGTTCGCGTACTTTATTCATATAAGACCACCATGTATAGTGATCTGTTGTATCTGGATACATGTAGCGGAATGAATCTACAAAACCACTTGCCAATAGCTCCGTCATTTTTTCACGTTCTTCATATGTAAAACCTGAATTACCAACATTAGACTTCGCATTTTTTAAATCAATGTCCATATGTGCGACGTTTAAATCACCGCAGTAGACTATAGGTTTCTTAGAATCTAACTCTTTTAAATATAACGCTAATCGATCCTCCCATTTTAAACGAAGAGGTAGTCTAGCTAAATCACGCTGTGAATTCGGAGTATAAACATTCACTAAGTAAAAATCTTCATACTCTAGTGTAATAATTCTCCCCTCTTCCTGCGATTCATCGTCACCAACACCATAACGTACTGCAAGTGGGGTATGTTTTGTAAAGATGGCTGTACCTGAATAACCTTTCTTCTCTGCATAATTCCAATATTGCTCATATCCCTCAAGTGAAATCTCCACTTGTTCAGCCTGACACTTTGTTTCTTGAATACAGAAAAAATCTGCATCTACATGATTGAAGAAATCTAAAAACCCTTTACCTAAGCAGGCTCTAATCCCATTAACATTCCATGATATAAACTTCATTTTCTGTTTCACTCCTCAAAAAAACGCCCTCCACCATTAGCGAAGGGCGTAGTATCCTATAATTCGTCACCAACGATTTTTACTTCTGTTTCTAAGTCGATGCCAAACTTTTCTTTAACTACTCGTTGTACCATTTGGATTGTTGCAATATAGTCAGTAGCCGTTGCATTACCTTTATTAACAATAAAGCCTGCATGCTTCGTTGATACCTCTGCATCACCTACGCCTTTTCCTTGTAAGCCACTATCTTGAATAAGCTTGCCAGCAAAGTAACCTGGTGGGCGCTTAAAAACACTTCCTGCAGATGGGTATTCTAACGGCTGCTTAGATTCTCGCTGAAACGTTAAATCAGCAATTTTTGCATCAATTTCTTCCTGTACACCTTTTACTAATTGAAATTCGGATGATAATACATAATACCCCTTCTTGGCAATGATACTATGTCGATAACTAAGTTCAAGTTCATCTTTCGATAATATTAAAATTTCGCCTTCTTTTGTTAATACTTTCGAAGAAATAATAATATCCTTAATTTCACCGCCATATGCACCTGCATTCATTGCCATAGCTCCACCAACTGAGCCAGGGATACCACATGCAAATTCAAAACCTGTTAAAGATGCAGCCGCAGCCAGTTTCGATACATCCTTAATAAGTGCACCGCTTTGCGCGTAAACATGGTCACCATTAATGCGAATCTCATCTAAAAATGAAAATGTAACAACGATCCCTCGATGACCGCCATCACGAACGACCATATTAGATCCATTACCTAACATTAATAAAGGTATATTATTCTTATGGGCATAGCGAATAACCGTTGCTGCCTCTTCCTCTGTTTCAACGAGAACGAAAACATCCGCTTTACCACCTAATTTTGTCATAGTATATTGCTGCAATGATTCATCTAACTTAATATTGGCCGGATTAACGCTCTTTGCTAAATCCGCCACCCATTGTTCTTTTGTCATGAGAGCTAATTCCTTTCTAACGTCCTTCTTACTCTACACTAGTATGGATTTAGAACCCTAATTTGACAAGTAAAATGAAGGTTATTTTTTTCTCGCCTTAACGGGTAGCGAGAGTCCCTGCTGAGATGATGAATATGATAAAGAAATTTCATGGTCATTCGTATTACATATGTCCAATGTTTATCTATCCATCAGAAAATTCGAGATAGACTTCACACTTATCTTCTACTGAAAGAAGTTAAAGCCAACTCGATGCCCATGATTCAATATTACGGATTGCTCCTTCTAATGCCCAACCTTTATCCGTCAAAGAATACTCAACACGTACTGGTACCTCTGAATATACTTTTCGTTCAACAAGCCCTTCTTTTTCTAGCTCTTTTAAACGTTCGGATAATAAACGACCGCTTACAGGTAATGAAGATTCTATCTCATTGAAGCGCTGTGGTCCGTCTAATAATTGATATAAAATTAGCCCTGTCCAGCGTTTTCCAATTAAATCCATTGCTTTAGCTAAACGAGGACATAAATTTGACTCACTCATTTTTTTCACCTCTTATGTACTCTATTGTAACGATTATTTTTAAAAAAGTAAATTTAAAGTAACTTATTTACTAACAATAATCTGTTTACTATTTTTCATTTAATTACTAAATGTAACTTATAAATGTTTTATCATTTTGGAATTTGATTTAGATTCAATTTTAAAGTAGGTAACTACTACCTTATCTAACTCTGTCCTTATAGTATTTATATAAAAATAACGATGCCATAGAAATTACCTATGACCGTTCAATTAGAGGTGAGTAATGGTCGTTTAATATCTGCATTGAAAATGGCAACTTACTTCTATATAGATGCGCATGATTTTATTATTATGACTCCTTCCATTGTTGTATCCCTTTTTAAAAGAAAAGATAACGTACGGTTATGACGTTATGTTGACAAAACTGTCTTACGGATTAGGGTTTTTATACTCTTTTTAAACATTCACAAAATGAACTTTTATCAATGTAATATTCTCTCATTTTTTCTAAAAACCCATTGAATATCCGAATTGTTTATTTTATTATTCATGTAAGATATCAGTTTGGTATGCTTTTCCAACTGAAAAGTATGCGATTGATTTTAGTCATTCAACTATTGGCATTTCTGTACGACATATGATGATATCAAAAATATATGGTGTATTTGAATCGTACGATGCAGAAATAGTTTTTCCAGACATTGAACAAATGGCGGGTGCAAACATTTTATTCACAATCGCTGTTGCTAGTGTCTCGACGAAAAACTTTGGTCTTTATGTGCTTGTATCTCCCTTATTTTTTCGACGCTGACATTTATCCAAAAATTTCATTTACGTCTACATATATTGAAAAACTAGAAGATAAGGAGTTTGCTATACATGGCGATTTAACTAATCAATTATGCCTCGTCATAATTGTTGCTGTCGCTTCGCTTTCGCACAGAAACATTTGTTGCTGTCGCTTCGCTTTCGCACAGAAACATTTGTTGCTGTCGCTTCGCTTTCGCACAGAAAACATTTGTTGCTGTCGCTTCGCTTTCGCTACAGATGAACAATGCGTCCGGAATCGGCTTTGTGCTTGATTCCTTTCTGATTTCCGTGACATCCGCCTTTATAACGACTTCAAGCACAATATTTCATAGATTGGAGGCCTTTTATGGTTGGGTTTGATGAATTCTCTTTTATACCCAGTTTTATTTCAATAATGTTTTTTATCGTGTTCGGTATTATA
Source organism: Lysinibacillus sp. NPDC056185 (assembly GCF_047737915.1). Lineage (NCBI taxonomy): Bacteria > Bacillati > Bacillota > Bacilli > Caryophanales > Bacillaceae > Lysinibacillus > Lysinibacillus sp. NPDC056185. The sequence continues at coordinate 216,314 of NZ_JBLLLQ010000003.1, read as the reverse complement.
GCATTTACTATTATTAAAGGTATCTTACAATGGTCGAAAAACAACAATGAACCATTATTAACAGTACCCGCTAAAGTCGTAACAAAACGTTCGAATACTAGTGGAGGTTCTGGTAACTCTAGTGCCTATACATCGTACTATGTAACGTTCGAAGTACAAAGTGGCGATCGTCTAGAATTAAAAATGAATGGTCGTGATTATGGACAGCTTGCAGAAGATGACCTTGGCTTATTAACATTTCAAGGAACACGTTATCATACATTTGAGCGACACAAAAAGGAGAGCAGCGTTTAACAACGCACTCTCCTTTTAACATTTCATTATTACTTAATTAAATATTTAGCAAAGCCACCTTCTGTATCTCCTAAATATTCGATATTACTACCTGCAGGAATGACTTTTTGCGCATCCTTAGCAGAGTTGTAAATGATTTTCGTATTTGCTGGGAACGGTACAAATGACCAGTTGTTATCCGCAGCAGGATTAATTGTTTTATTTTCCATAACGTAATCAATGACAGCTTGGCGATTTTCATAAGCATAGTTTGTTATATTAGAGCCATCTGTATTTTTAAATGTGGTACCATAAGAACCACCCACACGGTAATTGTTCGTAATGATGATAAATTCTTGATTTAAATCGATTGGTTTACCGTTGTATTGTACGTTTTTAATACGATTTGCTTTTTCATCTACCAGAATACCTCGACTATCATATTTCGCCGGAGATGTTACATCGATTTGATATGTTAAACCATCTAATACGTCAAAATTGTAAGAACGTGCCTCTGGGTCAATAATATTTTGTTCTTCAGTTTTATTTGGATCAATTGTTGCAAAAATACCAGCAGCCATTTCTAACCATTCAACTGCTTGTGCACCTGTTACTTTAATCGTTGCAACCGTATTATCGTAATAATAAATGTCTGCCATATTTTTAATCGCAAGCGGACCTACAGGAATGTTCGTGTAATCTGAAGGGTTGTTACGAGACCCTGCTTTGAAAGGTGCACCAGCAGAAAGAATTGGTGTGTTTTCATCAGCGGTACCTTTTAATTCTTTCTCAATAAACCATTTTTGAGCTTGTGTCACAATTTGAATAGAAGGGTCATCTTGAACCATTGAGAAGTAGCTATGGATTGGTGCAGTTGTCTCACCAACAGGCTGACGTATATACTTCAACGTACCTTCATGCGCTTCTTTAATTACATTTAAAACTGTTTTAGATGGTTGTAAGCCTCCTTGTTTGATAGAACGGAGAGAACCCTGTCCATCCACTACAACCCATTCAGAGCCTTGTTGTTCTAGTTTTAAATCAATGACTCCAAGATAGCTACCATAGCTTCCTGCCATAACAGTAGGCACACCGTTAATTGTCCCTTTTTCTTGATCAACATTTTTAAGATTTTTATAGTCACCTGGGAATGTTAAATGAGAGTGACCAGTAATTAAAGCGTCGACCCCCTCAATCTCAGAGATTTGATATCCAACGTTTTCGTTACCTTTTACGTAAGAATCCTCACCAATACCTGAGTGTGAAAGTACTACAATTACGTCTGCACCTGCTTTTTGCATTTCTGGTACAACCTCTTTCACCGCTTCAACTGGTTCTTGCATTTCTACTTTGCCTGCTAAATGAACAGCATCCCATTCAACAATTTTCGTAGGTACGATACCTGTAACGCCAACTTTAAGTGTGTGCTTTTTACCTTTATTGTCTACAACCTCTTTATCAAGAATTACATAAGGTGTATACATACGCTCTTTCGTTTTAGCGTCGTATGTGTTTGCATTTACGACTGGATATTTTGCATCATTTAATACTTCATCTAAAAACTCTAATCCATAGTTGAATTCATGGTTCCCTAAAGTTCCACCATCATATTTCAGTGCATTTAGTGCTGCAATAGCTGGATGAACTTCACCTGGTTTTAAAACGTTCTCCAATGCTTTATAAGATCCTAGTGGCGTTCCTTGAATTAAATCGCCATTATCAAATAATAATGTGTTTGGATTCTCAGTACGGGCTTGTTCAATTAATGTTGCTGTGTTTGCTAAACCTATATCAGCTGATTCAGTATCTAAAAAATAATTATAATTTGCAAGGTTTGTATGAATATCTGTTGTTCCTAAAATTTGAAGATCTACATTAGTTGTAGATGTAGGTAATTTGTATTCGGCTACAAAGCGTTCAATAATACTTTGCATTTGTTCAGTTGTGACATAGTCATCAGGACGAATTGTGTTATCTTCAAACCCTTGTAATATGTTTGCAGCAACGGCATTTGCTATATCTTGCTTATGTGTTGTTGCAACTTTATCTACATCTTTAAACTGATCTAATACAGAAAGTGGAGCGTTTTCATTGACTAATCCACGAGCAGAAATAACAAATGCTTGTTGACGTGTCAATTTATCATTTGGATCAAACAATGTCGCAGTTTTACCTTTAATAAGCTTCAATTCTACTGCTTTTTCTACATACGGGGCTAAATCCTTAGAGACATCAGTGAAGGCAATTTTGGAACCATCACCTAGCTCTACATTTAAGCTTTCTACTAATTCTTTCACATAATCCCCACGTGTTACATCGTTTGATGCAGCATTTGCGGATAGTCCAAATGGTAAGACCGCGAATAGAACAAGTAACATCGCCAAGAATTTAGTCATTAATTTCTTATTCATGAAACACCCTCCTTAAAAATCTAATATTTTCCTACAATTTCTATTATATTATACTAATTGCTTTATTTACTGAACGAATAGTCCTAATTGTATGTATTTTTAACCAAATAACAAAACACTTTACTCGAAAACGATAGATTACTATCATTTCACCAATATGATGTTATTAAATGTAAATCAAGAATAAGCGCATAATATCAATATTTTAGTCCTCCTCAGCATTACCATACCTCTATGAAAGAAATAAAAAAAGTCCTCTCAAATTAGAGAGAACTTTTATTAAAAATTAATTTATTATGCATTTACAGTTTGTAAAGATTGGGCAACTTTTTTAACCGCTTCTAGGCCATTTGCAATAATTTCTTGTGCTTTATCTTGTGACGCGTTATGACCTTCAATGATAACCTCTTCGATAATTTCCATACCGAACATGCCAACAACATTTTTGATGTAGTTAACTGACATTTCCATTGGTTGTGCTTCAGGTGCAGAATAATAACCACCACGAGCATTTAAGATAACAACTTTTTTGTCACCCATTAAGCCTTCTAATTGACCGTTTTCATTATATTTAAATGTATAACCAGCTTGGAATACATAGTCGATGAAAGTTTGTAATTTCGCTGGGATTGTTAAGTTCCAAAGTGGGAAAGCAAATACAACAACATCAGCTGCAGTTAAAGCATCCATAGCTTTTTGTTTTGCTGCTAAAAGACGTGATTCAACGTCAGTTAACGCTTCACCGTTTTGTACTTTACCAAAAGCATTGAAAAGATCTTGACCGAAATAAGGCATATCTTCTGCGAATACGTCAAAAGTCGTTACATCTACACCTTGTACATTTTCCATAAATGTGTCATACATTTTTGTTGAAATACCATCTGGACGGTTGTTTGCTTTTACTACTAATACATTCATTATATAAATTCTCCCTTAAAATCAAAGTCTAATATCTCGAATTCAAGATATATAAGTATATTAAAAAAATTTACGAAAAAAGTCAACGCTAGTAGACTCAGACTTTTGACCGAAATGTAATTGATTCAATATATTTACCCCATAACGTATAACGTAAGGTTGCTTTCCATTCCGACCGAGCGCTTTCCCGAGGGCGTCCGATGAGCCGCTTCAGGGTCTCATCTGTGACGCTATGATTTGACTCCAAGGAGTCGCTCAGTCTCCACTCCAATCAACTTCGCCACACGATATGCGTTTAACAAAGGTCATCCCCCTTTGATCTATGTGTTAGGTTGCTTGGAGTGTGAAATGAACTTCCCCGAGCTTCTTCGAGTATTCTGTAAGGGAACCCAACCTTTTCGAGGTCCTTACCTGAGTGTCGTTATAGTCAGATCAGCTTCTATTATTTCTTACCTTTCTCCATCAGAATTAAAATTTACAACTATCATCGGTACAAACTCCACCATCATCAGAGCCTGCCATCTTTAATCCTGGTTGTAAGCCTTCTTCCTCAGCAACTTTACGTAAAGTTTCTTCAAATACTTCTTGAGGTTGTGCCCCAGAAATACCGTACTTACGATTTAACACAAAGAACGGTACCCCTCTTACGCCAAGCTGTAGCCCTTCTTGTATATCTGTCTCTACGTCTATTTTAAAATCATCGTTAGATAGAACCTTTGCAACTTCATCACGGTTCAGACCTACTTGCACAGCAATATCGATTAATACATCGTCCTGACCAATACGCTTTGCTTCAATAAAATAACTGTATAATAGTGCTTCGACAAGTGCTGTAACATCCCCTTGCTTTTCTGCCCATTTTACTAGACGATGCGCTTTTAATGTATTTTCCTCCATTGAATTATCAAAGTTATACTCTAGACCAACTTCTTTAGCGCGAGCAGCAACACCTTGCGTCATTTCCTTCGCTTTTTCTAGCGACATTCCATACTTTTTCGCCAATGCTTCATACGTAGACACATTAGTATCCACAGGTGTTGTTGGGTCAAGTTGATAGCTTTTATAAACAAGCTCTACCTGCCCTGCAAAACCCGTATCCTGAATCGCCTGCTCTAGTTGCTTTTTACCAATATAACAAAATGGACATACATAATCTGACCAGATTTCAATTTTCATAGGTAGTCACGCTCCTTTTGCTACATTGTAGCGATAGTAAATACAGCAAGGCAATTTTTATGCTTCATTGCATAAATTTTCAAATCAATCTACATACTGAACGTAAAAACAATGTGGGGGTTATGTATGACACAATCTCTTTGGCTCGGAACAATTGATCCCGTCTCGCTACCATCGCTTCCTGCATCAACAACTTGTGATGTGTGTATAATCGGTGGAGGATTGACGGGACTATATACAGCATATGTCTTAGCAAAATCGGGAGTAGATGTGGTCTTACTTGAGGCAAATTCCCATATCGGTCATGGTACGACTGGTAATTCCACAGGAAAATTAACTGCTCAGCATAGCTTAGTTTATGCCAACCTTATTGAAAAACTTTCTGTAGATGAGGCACGACTCTATTATCAGTTAAACCAAATAGCTGTAGAGAAAGCATTACAGTTACTCCCTAAAGAAAGTATTCAACAAGTAGATTCCTTGCTTTATTGCCAAACAAAAGAAGGCTATGCCCAATTATTAAAAGAATGGAATGCCTATAAAGTATTAAATATTAAGGCGAAAATCACTTCTGATACAGAGCTTCCCTTCCCAGTTACAAAAGCGCTTAGCATGTCCCAGCAAGCTCAAATACATCCAGTAGAAGTTTGTAATTTCCTTGTAAAAGAAGCATTATCAATGGGTGCAAAAATCTACACAAATACCCGTGTTCAGCAATTAAACATACCTCAGAATAGCTTACATACCGCAAATAATATGTCGGTTCAATACAACAAGCTTATTTTGTGCACACACTATCCAATCGAAGCCTTTAGAGGACTTCAGCTTTTTAAACTTTCTAATAGTCGCTCCTATATGGTTGCTAGCAAAATTACCGATACACTACAAGGTCAATATTTATGCGTAGATAATCCTACTCGCTCTATTCGGACGGCTACCATTAACGGCGAGCACTATTTAGTATTAGGTGGAGCTAATCATATTGCAGGTGAAACGACTAATACGGAGCCCTATTATGAGGCCATTCAAAATGAAATGAAGGCGCATTTCGATCAGGAGGCAATCTATCGCTGGTCAGCGCAGGACATTGAAACACCTGATATGGTCCCTTATGTTGGCAGGATTACACCATCCTTGCCTAATGTTTTCATTGCAACTGGCTATCGAAAATGGGGAATTTCCAATTCTTTTGTAGCGGGAGATATCCTATCATCCCTAATAACAGGAGCTGGGAATGAGGATGGTGCCATTCCTCTTTACTCGCCGGCACGTACGAAATTCGGGGCACAGTTTATGCAGATGCTAAAGGTAGGAGGCTTTGTAGCTAAGGAGTTCGTGACTGGTTATGTGAAACATGCTAATACACCAACTTGCACGCATTTAGGCTGTAAAACAAAATGGAATGAAGCCGACGAAACATGGGATTGCCCTTGTCATGGCTCTCGTTTTAATGCCAAAGGAGAAGTTCTTGAAGGTCCTGCTGTACACCCATTAAAACTAGATTAAAAAGGAGCTGGGACAGAACTCGATTATTTTGAAAAATAGCGAAAATAGATAATAACTTTTTCGCTTCAACGAGTAGAGTGTTCCTTCCTAAATCAAAAAAATGTTAGACCGAAATACAATCGGTCTAACATTTTTTCTTTTTGTCCCAGCATCTTTTTATTATTTCAATGCATCAGTTAAAACTGGAACGATTTGTTTTTTACGGGATACAACACCCGGTAAAAGAACGCGATTATTCACAAGCTCCGCGCCAAATCCTTTTACTGCAGCCTCAGCTACTTGTCCAACTGCAACGGCTGTTGAATCATTGTTTAAAATATCTGTTACAACAAAGAAGAATAAATCTAAGCCATTTTCCGCTACATTTTTATTTAATAAAATTTCTAATTCTTCTTGGCGACCAAGTACATCGTTAATATCGACAGCATTTACTTGAGCTACTACAGATTTATATTCACCGAATTGAAATTCTTTTGCATCTAATGATAAAAGATCTTCTAATGATTTATCTGAAAGGTCAGCACCTGCTTTAAGCATTGCTAAACCGTATTCAGCAGCATCAACACCTGCAATTTTCGCTAGCTCCTCACCAGCTTTTACATCTTGCTCAGTGCAAGTTGGAGATTTGAATAATAATGTATCAGAAACAATAGCAGAAAGCATTAATCCAGCAATGTTTGCAGGAATTGCTACGCCATGTTCTTTGAAGATTTTGTTTAGAATTGTTGCAGTACAGCCTACAGGTTCTGCACGGTAGTATAGTGGATCAGCCGTTTGGAAGTTGGCAATACGGTGATGATCAATGACCTCTGTAATTTGTACCTCTTCAATGCCGTCAGCAGATTGCTGGAATTCATTGTGGTCTACAAGGATTACTTTTTCTGCTTCTCCAACTACTGATGAAATTAAACGAGGTGCTTCAAAGCCAAATTTATCTAAAGCAAATTGAGTTTCGTTATTTACTTCTCCAAGGCGTACCGCTTCAGCATCAACGCCAATTTGCTGTTTTAAATATGCATATACAATTGCAGATGTAATTGTGTCTGTATCTGGATTTTTATGACCAAAAACTAAAACTTTACTCATTGAATTTATTCCTCCTGAATGGCAATAACATTTATATTTTATTTTATCATACCTTATGAGCAAACATGATATAAAGTGAAAGTTTATCTATAAAGGATCTACTAGCAATATACAAATCAATGATGCCTCAGCATAATTGCGTCCGGAATCGGCTTTGTGCTTTGGCCGGCAGATGTTTTTTTGCGCGAAAGCGTAGCGACAACAACAACAACAACAACAAAAGCGGCTCGCCGGACGCCCCGAGGAAAGTGCATAGTCGGAACGGAAATCAACCTCACTTCACGGAACGGAACCAAAAATTACCTGTTACCACTAATTCTGGGTTATTATTAAATTTAATATATTTATCTGTTAATAACATCCTATTTATAACACTTAATAATAATAATACGTAGTTTATAAAAAAGATTTGCTATAAGTAGATATATAGTTGTATTTTTATATTTAAGAAACCATAATTTTATGCTATTATCAGGTAGTCTATATATATATTAGGATATACAGGAAATGGGGATCACGATGACAAAGAAGATGGAAAAAAAGTATATTCCTTTAGCAAATTATTTTGAAGTAGCTTTACAACAAGAAATTACTTTATCATTTAGCGAACTCGAAAATATTATGGGACAAGCCTTGCCAAATGCAGCTTACTTGAATAGGAGCTGGTGGAAGAAAACAAAGCCCCCTCTCTCTCACTATTTGTCATGGACAAATGCAGGCTACTATGTCATTGATGTTAAACTCGGTACCAGTGTATCTTTCTCGCGTACACAAATGAAGACTACGAGTAATATTTCTAAAGATGACGAAAACCCATCTGCATACATAATTCGAGCAATTGAAGCATCAGATGCCAGATCATTTATTCATTTGCAAGAAGAAATTTTCCAAGAAACTGACTTCATGTATAACATGGAAAATGAATTAGACCTTACAGTTCAACAACTTCGTAAAGATTTAAGCACTTGGAAACAATTAAAAAACCGTACAATTTTACTTTGTATATTAAATGGTAATTTTGCTGGTTATGCCGTTATCCATGGATATAAACATTCTAAAGCTAAGCATGTTGCATCAGTCCGCCTAGCTGTTAAGGAAGAGCATCAACGACAAGGTATTGGTTCAGAGCTGATGAAGGCAGTTGAACAATGGTCTAAGCAGCGGGATATTTCGCGCTTAGAAGTATCTGTTATGGAACATAATGATTGTGCTTTACATCTGTTTAAAAAACTAGGTTTTGAGCAAGAAGGTATTCGACAAAACGCTATTAAATTAAATGATACCTTTATTAACGAATATAGCTTAAGTAAAATTTTATAAGCTTCTTTTTCAAGGATGTCTAAAAACTTTTTTGGACATCTTTTTTATGTGTAGCGTAAATAAAACGCATAGATTAGTATTTTACGGTTTCTACGCGTTGTAAAATGTTTAGAAAACTTGCTTCTCTCTTGCTGCATCTAAGAATAACAAATTATTTTCTAATTGCTCATATGATTGCTGATATTTCTCATATTGCGCTTTATCCTGACTAACCATTTCCTCAATTAGCGCATGTAAAAACGAAAATAATACTGGAATAACATCCAATGAAGATTGCTTTTTCAGACCAAGTGTAAATAATGCACATGCGTATTCCCGAATAGAAGACAACGCCGAACCAGTAATAGCAATAATTTTAGCCTTTTTCTTCTTGGCAATTTCTACAATCGTTTGAACGTCGTTTGAATGCTTGTCCCCTACCAAAACTATTAATGTCGTCTGCTCTCCCATGCTGTTAATTTGCTGTACAATATCGTCGGATTCTGAGCGAAGCTGTTTTACATTTGGACGTAAAGTTTTCATTGTAGACGATAACCAATTTGCTATGGACGCAGCTTGACGAGTACCTAAAATATAAACGTTCTCTGCTTCATGCATCCATTTCGAGCTTTTTTGGAGCATATTATCGTTAATCAAATGAATCGTATCTTGAATATTTTGAATATCACGTTGCATCACCTTCCCAAAACTCGGAATATTCCGCTTACTTGAAAAATATGTAGGTTGAAGATTCTCACCACCATTTTGAGTCATTAAACAGCTTCTAACCTTGTCTTGAAGCTCTACATAGCCCATCAAATCCATTGCATAACAAAAACGAATAACTGTTGATTCACTAACATTCGCCTGTCTACCAACTTCTGCTGCTCCATTACCAATTACAACTGTAGGGTTACTCATAACAAATTGTGCAACTTTACGCTGGCCTTTCGACAGCCTAACAAATCTTCTTTTTATTTCTTCATTTATGCTCATTTCTAACAACCTTTCTTTCAATGAAATTATCACGAACGGAGATTGTTTCCTACTGACTCTAAATTCGGATCAATTATACCTCGGCATAATTGTTGCTGTCGCTTCGCTTTCGCACAGTAAACATTTGTTGCTGTCGCTTTGCTTTCACTACAGATAAACAATGAATCTGGAATCGGCTGGAGGCTTTAACTTCTTTCATCGGGTGTTTGGACATCTGTACCTGTCGCTTCGCTTTCGGTACAAGAGACATTTGTTCCTGTCGCTTCGCTTTCGGTACAAAAGACATCTGTTCCTGTCGCTACAGAAAACAATTGCTGAAAGAAGTTAAAAATACAGTATCACGATTACAATCTGAATACAACGACTTTTCTGAAAAATCTTCAATGCTTTAACTCGCTAATGTGAAAAAGACAAAAAATCGTTCTATTTTCTTAATCAAAGTTAATTGATAAATCACCCTTATAAGTCGAGGGTTGATTTCCGCTGCGACTGTAAGCTTTCCTAACGAAACTCGCTCCAGGTTACGTCTGTAGCCATGGTGATCACCAATAAATCCCTGACCTGTACTCCAATCAATTGACCCACTTGCTATACGTTTTAACCAAATGTCATCCCCATTTTCAGTGACGAACCTTATTGTGTGATTTTAACAGATTTTTAAAAATATTTGTATAAAAATTAATAACTCTTAATTTTTATGTAAATTAATTGATAAAAATGTCTTGGATTATAGTTCATCCAAGACATGATTATTTTTGTTATTCTAATTCAATTTGTTTCGTTTCTCGACCTAAGAATATTACCCCAACAACACCGATAATAATCGCTCCACAGAAAATAGCAAAGATAAAGCCAATATCATAACCTGCTGTTAATAAAGAGCCTACTAACAAAGGTCCAAAAATACCACCGATGCGCCCAACAGCCGCTGCCATTCCTGCACCCGTTCCACGGATAATTGCTGGATACTGCTCTGGTGTATAAGCATAAAGCGCACCCCATGCCCCTAAGTTAAAGAACGATAAAAACATCCCAGATGTTAATAGCACTACTAGTGTTTCCGCATTACCAAAAATGAACGCACTTACTGCTGTACCAATTAAATAAGAAACAAGTACAAACTTCCGTCCGAATTTTTCTATAAACCAAGCAGCTGTAAAATAACCTGGTAGCTGCGCAAGCGTCATAATGAGAACATATTTAAAGCTCGTAATCATATCAAAGCCTTTACCAACCATAACACTCGGTAGCCATAAAAACATACCGTAATACGAGAAAACAACCGTAAACCATAACACCCATAACATAAGTGTCGAGCGTAAATATTTTTTCGACCATACTTCTCGAATATTTTGCATAACACTACGTTTCTTAGACTCAGCCTTTACTGTAAATTGTGGTGAATCTGGCAAGTTCCAACGAAGATAAATTGCATATATTGCTGGAATTGCCGTTAACAATAAAGCACTACGCCATCCCCACGAAGGAATAACAAAATACGAAATCAATGCAGCGATTAACCATCCTGCCGCCCAGAAACTTTCTAGCAAAACAACTACTCGCCCACGCTCTTTGGCTTCTACACTCTCAGAAACTAACGTCGATGCGACTGGCAATTCTCCCCCTAGCCCCATGCCTACTAAAAAGCGTAGTGTCATAAAAGCAGCTAATGTAGTGGTAAATGCAGATAAGCCACTTGCGATCGAAAATAATACAAGCGTCCACATAAAAATTTGCTTACGTCCCACTTTATCGGCTAGTACGCCGAAAACAAGAGCTCCTACAGCCATTCCAATTGAGTTTATGCTACCTATCCAACCCGACTGACTTGGCGTTAATCCCCAATCAACTGCTAAAGCTGCAATAACGAATGATAATATTCCTACGTCCATTGCATCAAAAAGCCAGCCTACCCCCGCTACCCCCAAAAGCTTTTTGCGAGAAATAGATTGTTGAAATTTATCCGTTGATACTGTATTTATCGTCATTTTAACCACCTGTCTTTACACTTGACTTTACACTATGAGTTTACTATACAGTTGTTTCAAGAAAGTGACAAGCGAAAATTCAAATTACCGAATTGTTTAGACAATTTCCGAAATTCTATTGAAAACATGGGGCAATTTGCGTTAAAATGTCTTTTATACAAAAACAACTGTTCTTTCTATAAGAACAAAAGGAGATCGTAAACGTTATGTGGAAAGGCCTAATTGAAGAATATAAAGAATTTTTACCCGTAACAGAAAATACACCTGCTCTAACTTTAAACGAAGGCAATACGCCTCTTATACATCTAGTAAATCTATCTAAAAAACTAGGCATTGAGCTTTATGGAAAAATCGAAGGTGCAAATCCAACCGGTTCATTTAAAGACCGTGGTATGGTGTTTGCCGTTGCAAAAGCGATTGAAGAAGGTAGCAAATGCGTTATTTGTGCTTCAACTGGTAACACATCCGCCGCAGCAGCAGCTTATGCAACACGCGCTGGAATCCAGTCCATAGTCGTTATCCCTAAAGGAAAAGTAGCCCTAGGTAAGCTAGCCCAAGCAACAATGTATGGTGCAAAGATTATCGAAATCGACGGTAATTTTGATGATGCATTAAATATTGTCCGCCAAGTAAGCGAAACAACTCCTGTGGCACTTGTAAACTCTGTGAATCCATTCCGCATCGAGGGGCAAAAAACGGCGTCATTTGAAATTGTAGATGCTTTAGGAAAAGCTCCAGACTATCTTTGCATCCCTGTTGGTAACGCAGGTAACATTACTGCGTACTGGAAAGGCTTTAAAGAATACGATGCTGCAAAAGACTCTGGTTTACCAAAAATGTTCGGCTTTGAAGCTGAAGGTGCAGCAGCAATTGTAAAAGGTGAACCTATTGCTAATCCTGAGACAGTGGCAACAGCTATTCGTATCGGTAATCCTGCAAGTTGGAAATTTGCAGAAGCAGCTCGCGATGAGTCTGGTGGAATTATTGATTCGGTTACAGACGAAGAAATTTTAGCTGCTTACAAATTAATTGCTGGCACTGAAGGAATTTTCGTTGAACCAGGTTCAGCTGCATCATTAGCAGGCGTTATTAAATCAGTTGAAAATGGCAAGATTGCGAAGGGCTCTAAAGTTGTGACAATTTTCACGGGTAATGGATTGAAAGATCCTGATACTGCCATGAATGTCTCGACTGTAGATGTTGTTTCACTTAAAAACGATGAGGAAGAAATTCGAAAATACATCGAGGATGTACTATGAGTAACATGTGGGAAATCACGGTTCCTGGGAGCACAGCCAATCTAGGTCCTGGTTTTGATTCAATAGGCCTTGGCTTATCTCTTTACTTAAAGTTAACCGTGTCTTTACAGGATAGTTGGGAAATTATCCACCTCGATGATAATGGTCCTAAAGAGTTTGAGCTGGAAGAGCACTTACTATACGTGATTGCTAAAAAAATTGCGGATCAATACGGTAAGCCACTACCTGCTTGCCGTGTTGAAATGGCAAGTGAGCTTCCATTAGCCCGTGGTTTGGGGAGCAGTGCAGCGGTCATCGTTGCAGGAATTGAACTAGCTAACCAAGTCTGTGACTTAGGCTTAACTTTACAGGATAAACTCAATTTATCCTCACAAATCGAAGGACATCCAGACAATGCAACCGCCTCTGTATTAGGGGGATTAACAATTTCCTCAATGGATGAAAATGGCGTTGTTGATACATTTCATGTCAACGATCTAGATGCTTCCTTTGTTGTGTATGTGCCCGGTGTCGAACTAAAAACAAGTGAATCCCGTTCTGTTTTACCAGAACAATTTGACCGTACATATGCAGTGAGGGCCTCTGCAAATGCCAATATGCTAGCGGCATCATTAATGGTTCGTGATTTTGAGCGTGCAGGTCGTTATATGGAAGCTGATTTATTCCACGAACCTTTCCGTGCCAATTTAATTCCACAATATACAGAAATTCATGCCGCAGCAAAGGTTAATGGGGCATTTGGAACGGCTTTAAGTGGAGCGGGACCAACACTGATTTCTATCATCCCTACTGCTATAGCGCAAGATTTCGTAAATGCCATGAAAAATCAATTTCCAGAGCATGAAATTATCTTAACAAAAGCCGATGAATATGGTGTACAGGTAAAATTTGAACGTCTACTGCAAAAGTAGACGTTTTTTCTTGAAGGAGGAAGTAGCTTGAAACCAATTATTTTCTGTGATTTTGATGGCACTATAACAGAAACCGATAACATCGTCTCACTAATGACTCAATTCGTTCCAGAGGAATCTGAGAAAATTGCTAAAGCAATGATGGAACAAACTATAACCTTTAAAGATGGCGTTTCAGCAATGTTCGAGCTATTATCAACTAAACAAAAGGATGCTGTGATCCAATATTTATTGGATACGGCCATTATACGTGAGGGCTTTGGCGATTTCGTTCGTTATGCACAAGAGAACCATATTCCGTTTTATATTGTTAGTGGAGGTGTGGATTTTTTCATTGAGCCACTATTAAAAAAATACGGTCCATTTTCCGGTATATATTGTAACCGTGCTGATTTTTCCGGACAGCAAATTAAGCTCATTTTTCCAAATAGCTGTGATGAAGAATGCACGAAATTTGAGACACAGGGTTGCGGTTGCTGCAAGCCAAGTGTTATGCGAAAAGTTGCACAGGGTAATCATTTTAAAATCGTAATCGGAGATTCACTTTCTGATTTTGAGGCTGCAAAACAGGCAGATTTAGTACTTGCTAGGGATCATCTTATTAAACGCTGTAAAGATCTTCATCTTCCTTATAAACCATTTGAAACATTCTATGATTGCTTAGAAGCTGTAAAAAAGCTTATAGAAGCAGATAATGCCGTTTCAATGTGATGGTTTTAGCCTTCGTTCCTCTATTGCTAATCCCCAAGGAGTCGCCCAGTCGGAACGGAAATCAACTTATAAAATTGGCATACGTTTTAACAAATGTCATCCACAACATTTGGTGATTAGCCAGAAATAAGGGCGGTATGTTCATAAGTGCCGCTCTTATTTCTATATAACAAAGGGAACCATCTTTAATTAGATGGCTCCCATTCAAAGTCATGATTTATTTTTCACTTTAAAAAGTCTCTTCCGACGTTCATACCAAATAACACAAATGATAAACCACGTATAACCCATACTCCATCCAGCCAATACATCTGAAGCAAAATGGCGGGCTCCAGCTACTCGAGACAAGCCAATAAGTACAGTTAAAACAATTGCCCCAAGCCAAAGCAATGTCTTACGTCCCTTGCTATTGTTCTCCGAAAAAATATAAGCTATTGTAAATAAATACAAAATACCGGTCATAGCATGTCCAGAAGGAAAGCTAAAGGATGTTAATTGTTCTTCGATCTCAGGTCTTGGCCGCTGCACCCATTTTTTCAATAATTGGTTAAGTACATTTCCACCTGCAACCGTTAACAAAACAAATAATATACCTCGGTTATTTTTTACCTTCCACACTAAATACACTATTAAGACTATAGCTACAGACACTACAAATGCCGGTTCTCCTATATAGTGAAAAAATTCTATAAAACGCTTACCGAAAAGTAAATCAGCCATTTTTGTATCAAAAGTATTGATTAATTCACTTTGAAAAGTAACTCGTAACACAAAAAAGTTAATGAGCGTTAATACCGCTAAAGGATAAGCCCAATTTTTCATATAATACTTCACCTCAAAACAATATGCTGTTATATTTTTCACATCATATCATATTTAAGTCAACTAGAGGTGAAGTTGGCTTCTCCCAACGTAAAGTTATACGGACACCAAGGAGTTAGGTACAAGATTATTTGCCCGTAAATGTCCGATTGGTAAATCTTTATCTAACCCAGTGTGCCCCCTCTTTCTTGGGGTAGGACAAATGTTTTTCCTTCTGCCTTATTAAAATAATTTGAAAGAGCTAATGCAACGATAAATAAGATTGCAACGATAGGTATTATTTTTCTAAACAAAATATACACTTCCTCATCTTCAGTTTAAATTATTTTAATAATACTGGATCGAATAACCAATCCTTCGGTCCAAAGTTTTTATCCTTCTCTCCTCTTACTTCACGAGATATATTGTTTTTAATAATTAATTCTCTAAACTTTCTACTGAACAAAGTCTTTCGATATAAGTATCTACCGTCATGACTCCATTCTGCTGATAAGAAAACATCATTTTCTATATTGGTTATATCTTTACGATTATAAATATCCGGACCATTGATTACCCCACTTAATCCACAACGACATGGAGGTTGCTCTGTCGCAAAATACAATTTAACTCTTTCAGCGCTACTCTCTGGTAATACTTGTGTCGGTATAATTTGAAAAGCTTTTTGCTTCCCTTCTTTCGGTCCTTGATGAATAACTTCTAACAGTTCATAGCCTTTAATATCCTCTTGTTTCATTAATATCGCTAATTCCTGTGAAGCAACCCAATATCCGCTCACATGAACTAGATGACGGTCTTTCATTTCTGTTGTATCTATCACTAATGGAGAAAGCTGCTCTTTTTCCATTAATCCGCAATGCTGGCAATGGGTGTTTATAGAAAATAAAGTTCCTCTATCATCTATAAACATATCAGGTGAGTTACCAGTTGAGTTTAATGTGAACAATGGTGCTTTCTCATATTCGCTATCCGAAAAGTCAAAGTAAAAACGTTCTCCGATTGAAACAATTCCTAATTCGTGTTCCAATGATTTGTATAGCGCTGCTACATGTTCATATGTTACGTCTTCATTTAATGTGAAAATAGGATTAAAAGATGCCTTTAAATTTCTTTTTCTTATTTTGGGTGCACCTATAAAAATACCATAGCGATTATAAACATTAATAACTTGATCTTGACTAGATTCATCTATAGAAAATAAATTTTCAAGTTCTACTTTCAAAATACACGCCTACCTTTATATAAAGTTTTATGGTGAAGTACGTTGACTAGCTAGTAACTTTAAAAAAATCTACAATCTCTACTTTCTTCATAGATAGCCAGGCTCTTATTTTAAACGAAATCTTATATAGTATTACCTACTATAGCAAATCTACTTAACCACGATTGTCTTAAGCGTACCAGTACTTACACCGACATTTCAACGTTGGGTTTACGCCAATTTTTTGGCGGTCTTTAGCCCAATTTCCGGCGTGATTTGGCGGACATAGAAAAAACACCGCCATAACTTGGCGGTGTTATGAAAAATTATAGGTGTTTAGAATTAAGGTTTAGGTATAATTAACCAAGTAAAAATATGGTATTATAAAACCATCCAAACTCTCCCTTTTTATTGAAGAATATACCAACGAAAGTTAGTATAGCATACAGACTATCTATAGTAAATTCATTCTTTCTGCAAGATTTACTGCCTCTGTCCGCGAATCTACATTCAACAAAGAAAACAGCTGAGTTAAATATCTTTCGGTTGTTCTTTGAGGAATATTTAACTCTATAGCAATTGCTTTATTCGTATGTCCTTCCGCAATCAGTCTTAAAATTTTCTTTTCTTTTTCATTCAAGTGAATATCGAGTTTTGCATCCTGCAATTTAAATTTATTATCGAGAAAATCCAAGAAATTTTGAGGTAAAACAATTTCACCATTTGCAATGGCTCGAACAGTTCGTAAAATTTGCTCCTTAGATGCTGTTTTAGCTAAAATACCTTCTATTTTCCGTTCTAAAATAAGAGGATAATAATCAGTTATATCATCACCAGTATAAAGAATAATTGAAGCATTTGACTGGATAGCTTTAATGTTTCGTCCTAAATTAATGCCATTTTCTAACGGCATATTTATATCAATTAAGTAGATATCATATGGTCTGTTTTTAATTCTCTGTATGACATGAGTTGCATCACTTTCTGTATCAACTATAATATCTTCATTTTCTTGAAATAAATTTTTTGTTCCCTCTAAAACAATAGGGTGATCATCCACTATGAGCATCGTAATCAAGTGTATCACTTCCTTCTTTTACTGTAATTCTAATAGACATTCCTTCACCAACCTGCGTATCGATGCAAAACTGCCCTTTAAATGCCTTTACACGCTCCTGCATACCTTGAATTCCCATCGAATCTGCGAGAATAATATCATCAATATTACAGCCTACACCATCATCCTTATAGATGATTTCGAAACCATCGCCCATTTCCTGCAAATGAATTTCAACTGTTGTTGCATAAGAATGTTTTAAAGCATTGTTGAGTAATTCTTGAAATAATCGATAAATCATTAAATTCATACGCTCATCCTCTAAATAAAGACGATCTATCGTATAAATTAACACAAAACTAGACCTTTCTATTACTTTGCGAATTAGCTTTTCTAATGCAGCGTTTAACCCTAGAGTATCTAATAATGGGGGCTTCAAATTTTCACAATAAGCTCTTAAATCATGTAAAGATGTAACCATCTGCTGATGTATTTTCGCAAGTTTCGGCTGGATATCTGGTGCACCTTTCATATTGACTAGGACATCAACCTCCCGGGCAATATGGAGTTGCTCTTGCAAATTTGTATCATGTAACTCTTGAGCTAATTGATATTTTTCCTCTTCAAACCTTAACCATAATAATTTGCTTAACCAAGGTAATTGACTATCATCTGCTTGCCTCATATGCTTTAGTTCCTCTAACAGCTCTTCTACCATCTTTGTATTTTCAATAAAATTATTTACATACAATAAGAGCAATTCAAGCCATAGAAGCTCTTCATCTTTTAAATGAATTGAATTATTATGTCCCAATACTAATGTTCTTTTATAATGAGCATCTTGATGGAGGAAGGCTAGATAGACTTGGTCAATTTTTTTAATTTCCCCCAATTTCAAATCTTCCATTAACATTGGATTAATCGAAATATTCCCCTCAACCGTTGATGTACATTGCTTTGTGTCATAGTCATAAGTTAAGACAAATACGTGTTCGAGCTCAAGATGCAGAGAAACCTCTTGAGCAAATTTCTCTAAAAGCTCATCTATTTTGATAGTTTTACCGATTTTATCCACCGCTGTATATAACTGATGTATATAATCCCCTTTAGTCGAAAATAAGATTTTTCGTTTTCGATAATCGACTTTCTCTTTTATGTAAAAAAGAACAACTAACGATAGAAAAGTAAAGAATGAAACACCCGATATTACGCTCATTGTTAAATATTTTCCTGCAATCCAATACAATCCAACTATAAACCATAAAGTAAATATCAATGAAAAGATTACATAATAACGAAGTCTTGTAATATGGTATTCAATATCAAATAATCGTTCTGCTAACTGTGTAAAAATGAAACTAAACGGAATTAACAATAAAAATAGAGCACTAATTTCAGCAGAAAGTATATATCGATGGAAGAAAATGTATGGGAGCGCATATAGAAAAAGGAAAGGCAGAAACGGAATCATTATACTAATTAATAAAATTTTTAACTGAGGCGATTTATATTTGAAATAGCTTAGCAATAAAATACTAAGTATGATAATAAGGAAAACGAAGAACATAGCTAGTACAATATTCGAAAGTAAATTATTAATAGCAGGGTAAATAACGCCAATACCGCCCAATATCATCCCTATCACAGGGAGTATATAAAATAATTTTATATTATTAGAAAGCAACCAATTTGTTTTTAAAAATGTGTAATAATTCCTTAAGAAGTGGAGTAATAACACTAAGCATAGTAACATGCTACAACGGTTAACGATAACACCTATGCTATTTAGGCTTCCTGATGCACCAATGCTTACATAAGCCATGGAAACAGTGAGCATAAATAAAATAAGTAAACATAAAAGAGATGTATTCTTTTGTTTGAAATATAAGTAAAACACAATAATTAATGTTAAAAAAAAGTAACAAAAAGGTATTACCAATATGTAATGAAAATATTGCTTTAGTAAATCAAATCGACTAATGCTCACATCAATTATTTGTCCGTTAGGCTTCATAATTGTTATCGAGCTTGCCGTACGTAATAAATGATCATGTTTTACATTAGGGACGTCCTTTGTATGAATGTTATTTACACTTAAAATAACATCTCCTTCAGAAATTCGAATTCCATCCTCTAATTGTTTATTGTACGAACTAGTTACTACCCATTCCCCATTCTCTTCTTTTAAATCTATACCCAAATAATGCTTGCTGTAAGTAATATACAATAGGTAAGATCCTAGCAATATGTAAATACTTACAGCAAGCATAAACCATATACGTTTAATTATTTTTAGTTCCAAAATCCACTTTCTAAGCGTACATCTTCATCAAACGAATCAAGTATCGCTCTTTGCTCCATAGCTGAAACTCCAATTAATGAAGCTTTTTGTTCTTTTAAGAGTGCAACTAAGTCTGGGTTTTTTTCTAGATGTTGAATTACATTAATCATATTAATCTCTCCTCAATTCATTAGTTTTTTTAGGTAATCTTTACATACTTCATTTATAGCTACATTTTCAAGAGTATCGAATGCTTTAAACTTGTAAACATTCTTAATAGTAATTGCATAGCGTATTGCGCCACCATTTGTCAACTCATTTTTCGTAGCATTATTATCCAAAAATGCACCTATATCGTCATTATAATAGTTTATAACAGATTTTGAAATATCATTTTTTTGCGATAGTAGATAAATAATAGGCAATGAGTATCTTTTATTTAGCAAATCATTTTTAGGTCCCCAAGTTTTTAAACCTTGAATATCGTTTTTTATTTGTTGGATAATACCTATGTATTTCCCATATTCCTCAACTTCAGAAGATGTCTCTCCTTTTGCAAGCACTTCGCCAATTAAGCAACCCATTGCTGTTAAAGAACCCGACTTTTGTTCAATCATTTGTATATATGATTGCTCATCCCTACAAGTATTGAGTAAATCTAGTTGCTGACCGTTTATACTTCGTAATGCATAATCCTCTAGTATTTGAATAGCAGTACTTTTGTGTTCAAAGGAAGTCTCACGTATAGTTCTAGAAGCCATAACTAGCATAGCTAAAGCAGTATTTAATGATAGTTCGGGTGTTTTAGTCCAACTGTAGTCTGAATCCTTGTCCTGCAAGTCGTCGATAATATCAAACGATAAAATTAAAAGTTCGATAGCTGCGGCAGCTTTATAAATGTCCTCGTTCAAACAATCTGTAAATGCTTCATAATGCCAATAACAAAGCTTACCAAATGAATAGCCAACTGCCTTTTTCTCTTCTTTAAAATTTTTTAGCATCGTCCGTAGTTCATGACCTATCAATGTCTCGTTTTCAATTAGAATGTCCAATGCTTCATTAATTTGTTCGTCAAGCTCATGCAATAGTCCTCTCCTCCCTTAAACATATTATTAAATATTATACAGATTTATGGGAAATAATACTAGACACCGAAATTACAAGGTAATATTTTACATAAATCATTAGCACAATATACCGCCAAAAAGTGGCGGTATATGCGGAAAGCACGCCATTTCTTTATTTAGAAATAGTAAAATAAGTGGCGGTGTTATATTATTGACCGCCATTTTTTGGCGTAAACTCACCATTGAAATGGCGTCCTCACTGATGATACGCTTACATTAAGCTAAGATAAATTTGTATTCTGTTCGTCTACCAATCTTTGAGTTATAAGGTTCATTAGAAATGAGATCGTATGCTATGTATATAAGTTGATTGGAGAGAAGACTGGGCGGCTTCTCGGTATTAGAGTCACATTGAACGCCTATTCAGAACGGAAATCCCCTACGTTTATCGTGATGTGCCATTTTCGTTTAAGCTATTAACAAGGGAATTCTCGAAACACTGGGAGTGATTGAAATGAAAAATAAAGTAACTGAAAACGTTTTAATACTTACAGCTAATTTTTCCTGTACAATTTTTGTCTCTGAAGAAGAAATCACTATTAAAAAACCTTCGAAAGAACAACAATATATTGAACAAATTATTATTGATGCCGAACAACAGGTTTTTAAAGAAACATTAGCAGAGTATAAAAGCAAATCTACATTTTCAAATTTTATTTGCAATATTCCTGGATTTGAAGATACTTTTCAGCAAAGGTTGGACAGTTTTATTGAACAATACGGAATTATAAGAGTATCTGAAGAAAGCCTGCCTATGTTGCCTTTAATAAGTCCATTTACTTCCGAGTTAAACATACATACGCCTGTACTATATATGTCACCAAGCTTTAATATCATAAATGCAAGAGGCAATTGCTCTAGCGCTTCGTCAATTGGAAATGCTATTAAAATTGGAGAAACAGTCGGCCTACCTGTATATCTTCATAATCCTGAAGTAGAAATGGCAATGTCCTCTTCAGGGAAATTTACTGCTGTAAAAGAAGCAAATTGGGCACCCAAAAAATCAGCCGCCAATTTTACCGGTATTTCCATTAGTGACAATGGTATTTCTTTTAATATTTCTACAGCATTTAATGTATGGAATAGAACGTCCATTAAGCATTAATATTAGACTGGATATGGGGTATGGCACAGGTATAGTTATGTGCCTCGCCTCGCCTCCCTTCCTTAAAATCGTTCTTTATGTCATTTTAATAGGTCGCATTGATGGTTTTTCCGTCGCTCTAACTTCTATCCGTCACTCTGGCGCTTCTTTCCATCACTTTGACCTTTCTTTCCGTCGCTTTGGTCTTTCTTTCCGTCGTTCTAGCCATTCCTTCCATCGCTCTGACTTCTTTCCGTCGCTTTGGCGGTTCTTTCCGTCGCTCTGATCTTTCTTTCCGTCACTTTGGTCTTTCTTTCCGTCGTTCTAGCCATTCCTTCCATCGCTCTGACTTCTATCCGTCCCTTTGGCGGTTCTTTCCGTCACTTTGATCTTTCTTTCCGTCGTTCTAGCCTTTTTTTCCGTCGCTCTAACTTCTATCCGTCACTCTGGCGGTTCTTTCCGTCGCTTTCATCTTTCTTTCCGTCGTTCTACCCATTCCTTCCATCGCCCTGACTTCTATCCGTCGCTTTGGCGGTTCTTTCCGTCGCTTTGATCTTTCTTTCCGTCGCTTTGACTGTTCTATCCGTCGTTCTACCCATTCCTTCCATCGCCCTGACTTCTACCCGACACTCTGGCGCTTCTTTCCGTCACTTTGACCTTTCCTTCCGTCGCCCTGACTTCTATCCGACACTCTAGCGGTTCTTTCCGTCGCTCTGATCTTTCTTTCCGTCGCTCCAGCCTTTCTATCCGTCGCTTTGACTTCTATCTATCCCTTGAACTTCTATCCGTCACCTTCGCACCTCTATCCTCCACTTTGACTATCTATCATTGCATTTCTATCAGGCAATACAATGGTTCTAGTTCTATTCATAAGAAAAAAGGTGCCTCAAATGAACTTTGAGACACCTCTGATTATTAACCTTTTACATAATAAACTTCTTGGCCGCTTTCGATGATATGATCAGGCTTCGGTTTACCAGCATTTGCTTTATGACCAGCAATATGTTCGGGACTCTTCTCCCAATTTTTCCATGCTTCTTCTGATTCCCATCGAACCACAATTAACACTTCCTCATCACCACGTCGTACTTTTTTTACAAGTACTTGCTTATCAACAAAGCCCGGCTGTTGTTCAAGCAATGATGGACCATCTTTTTTTGCACCAAAACGCTCAACGACTTTATCCGAATTCCCTTCCGTAACGACAATACGTTTAATTTGTACAAACATATTAGTTAAACACCTTTAGAACATCTTCAACTTTTTGAGTTTCAGAAGTTAAACCGCCACCAGATAAATACCAAACTTGTGGATCTAAATAAACGATTTTACCGTTTTTCGCAGCATTAGTAGCACCAACAATTTCGTTTTCAATTGCAGCTTTTGTACCAGACTCACCTTCTGGATTTACAGCAGCATCACGGTCAACTACGAATAAAATATCTGGGTTTGTGTCACGTACATATTCGAAGCTTACATTGTCGCCATGTGTATCGACTTTAACTTTTTCATCAGCAGCTTTCACACCATATACATCATGAATCACACCGAAACGTGAACCAGGACCATATGCAGATAATGAACCTTCATTTGCTAAAACGATTAAAGCTTTTTCTTTAGCTGAAGCTGTTTTAGCTTTAACTTCTTCTACTTTTGCTTCGTATGCAGCAAATGCATCAGCAGCTTCTTTTTCTTTACCAAAAATCTTACCAGCTAATTCAGTTTTTTCTTTGAATGATTCCACGAAATTTTGATCATCTACACCTACAAATACAGTTGGCGCAATTTTAGATAATTCATCGTAAGCAGATGCTTGACGACCAGAGATGAAAATAATGTCTGGATTCATAGAAGAGATTGCTTCAAAATCAGGCTCTTTTAAAGAACCAACATTTACGTAATTTTTATCAGTATATTTGCTTAAGTATTTTGGAACTGATTTTTGTGGAAGTCCTGCAACTTCAACACCTAAAGCATCTAAAGTATCAAGGAAACCATAGTCAAATACAACAACATTCTTTGGTTGCTCTTTAAGCGTTACTTCTTTAAAAGTTTCTTTACCATCCTTGATAGCTGGGATTGTTAGTGGGTAAGCTGTAGCTTCTTCCTTTTGATCCACTGCAGACTTGTTATCGGTTGAAGAATCTTTATCTTCTTTTTTTGCTTCATCTTTAGAACCGCAAGCAGCTAATACTAATAGCATCATCGCCATTAATACAGTAAGTAATTTCCAATTTTTCATTGTAAAATTGCTCCTTTATTTTTCAGATGGACATTTCCATCTATTATTTTTTTAAGAGTTAAAATATACACAAATGCGACAGCCGTCCTGTTCTTGAACAGGGATATCCATATCATAGATTTCCTTAAGCGCATCAGAGTTGATGATGTCATTTGTTGGACCGTCTTTGACAACACGTCCATTTTTTAATGCGACAATATGATCAGAGTATACGGAAGCAAAGTTAATATCATGTAATACGATGACAACCGTTTTCCCCAGCTCATCAACGAGCTTTCGCAAAATTTTCATGATTTGCACAGAGTGCTTCATGTCTAAGTTGTTAAGCGGCTCATCAAGCAAAATATAGTCTGTATCCTGCGCAATAACCATTGCAATAAATGCACGTTGACGTTGACCACCAGATAATTCATCCAAATAATTGTGCTGAAGATCCTCTAAATTCATATATTGAATTGCTTCATCTATCTTTAGCTCATCCTCAGGCTTCAAATTTCCTTTCGAATAAGGAAAACGCCCAAATGAAACAAGCTCACGAATTGTTAGGCGAACATTCATATAGTTTGACTGTTTTAAAATGGATACTCGCTTCGCAAAATCGTCCGATTTCCAACGACGTACATCTGATTTATCGAGTAATACTTCCCCAGTGTCTGCATTAAGTAAACGGCTTACCATTGAAAGCAATGTTGATTTACCTGCGCCATTCGGTCCAATAAAAGACGTAATTTTCCCTGGTGCAACGTCGACACTGACATCTTGAATGACCGGTTTTTTCCCAAAAAACTTAGAGATTTCTTTTACTTGGATCATCCTGCTGACCTACTTTCCTTCAATAATAAGTAGATGAAGTACACGCCACCTACGAAGTTTATAATAACGCTTAGTGTTGTATCGAAATTAAAAATACGTTCGACCATCCACTGTCCACCGACCAAAGCTACAATACTCATCACACAAGAACCTGCGATTATCACAGAATGCTTGTACGTCTTGAAAAATTGATACGATAAATTTGCCACGATTAAGCCAAAGAATGTAATTGGCCCAACAAGAGCTGTAGAAACAGCAATTAATATTGAAGATAAAATGAGCATACGCTGTACAAGCTTGTCATACGGTACCCCTAAATTAATTGCTGTATCACGTCCAAGAGACATTACATCTAATTGGTTCATGTGACGCCAGCCATAAATAAAGGTAATGATTATGACAACACCTGCAAGCCATACTAAATCCGAATTGACATTGTTGAAGCTTGCAAACATTTTACTTTGTAAGCTTAAAAACTCATTCGGGTCTATTAAAACTTGGAAGAATGTAGTTACGCTTCCCAAAAACGTTCCGACAATCATACCGACAAGCAGCAAGAAATAAATCGGACGTTTTCCTTCCTTGAACAATACGCGATAAAAAATCACCGCAAAGACAACCATAGCTAAAACAGCTAGTAAGAAATTGTATTTTGCATTAATTACGAATATCGACATAGAGCCAAAGAAGAAATAGATGAACGTTTGAACCATCATATATAATGCATCAAGTCCCATTACACTCGGCGTTAAAATACGGTTATGTGTAATCGTTTGAAAGACTACTGTTGAATAAGCAATCGCAATCCCTGTTAACGACATCGCTACCACTTTAATAATGCGACGAGGGAACGCGTAATGATAGTTACCATTAAGTCCATAAAATACATACAGTAAAATAGATGCTACAGCCAAACCTAGTAAAATCAACATTTTTGTACGGTTACGCATATGCTTTCCCCCTAAATAACATAATTAGGAAGATCGCACTTCCGATGACCCCGACTGTCATACTAATCGGAATTTCATAAGGGAAAATCAGTACACGCCCTATAATGTCGCAGAATAATAAGAACGACATACCTAGTAATGCTGTATGAGGCAATGTCTTAGCAAGGTTATCCCCTTTGAACAGCGAAACTATATTTGGAATGATTAAACCAAGGAACGGTATCACACCAACTGTTAGCACCACCGTCGTCGAAATAAGTGCTACTAACACTAAACCTAAATTCACAACGAATTTATAGGAAAGACCAAGGTTTTTTGCAAAATCCTCACCCATTCCTGCCACTGTGAAACGGTTCGCATAAATGTAAGCTAAAATCAGCACGGGTACACTTATGTATAAAAGCTCATAACGACCTTTCATCATTAATGAGAAATCTCCCTGTAACCATGCAGAAATGTTTTGGATAATATCCGCCTTATACGCAAAGAACGTTGTAATTGACGAAAGGATATTCCCAAACATTAAGCCAATAAGCGGTATAAAGATCGCATCTTTAAACTTTATTCGATTTAATATTTGCATAAACAATAATGTGCCGGCTAAAGCAAATATGAAAGCGAAGGAAATTTTTTGAAAGTACGAGACATTTGTGAAAAACATCATCGAAATTAATATCCCCAACTTTGTAGCATCTAACGTACCTGCTGTCGTTGGTGACACGAACTTATTCCTACTTAAGCTTTGCATAATTAAACCAGCAATACTCATACCTGCACCTGCTAACAAAATTGCTACAAGTCTCGGTATACGACTAATAAAAAATAGTCTAGTTTCTTCTGATTCGAAGTCTAATAGATCACTCGGTTTTATATCAACTACTCCGATAAATAGTGAAACTATAGACAGCACAACAGTTGCTGTTAAAAGATATCTTTTTTTCATTGTAATCCCCGGTAGATTCATTTTTGCTCGTAACACTCATTGAAAATGATTATCATTACTCACGATTCTCATTATAAGCGTGTTTCTATTCTCAGTCAACCTTCAATTGAGAATTATTCTCGTTTTATTTGAGAATCCTTAAAAAATGAGTATTCTCAACGGAATATTTACATTTAGTGTTATTTCTGAAGATTAAAATTTCTACATTTTTTACACAAATAAAAAGGTAATTGAGAATAAAATACTGTTTTCTTCTCAATTACCTTATCAAATTAATTATGCCTCGGCATAATTGCCGCTGCCGCTTCGCTTTCACTACAGATAAACAATGCGTCCGGAATCGGCTTTGTGCTTAGGCCTGCGTGAGGGCCGACACGATGTCGGTCATTTCGGTAATGCCACAGGACATGGCGTTTTTACCGATGCAGGTCAGTTAGCCGTTATCGCATGGATGCGATGATTTTTAGGCTAACATCCTTTATTAACTCCTTTCCGATTCTGTGACATCTGCCGGAGGCTTTGGGCCAACAGATGTTTTTTGCGCGAAAGCGTAGTGCTAACGCAGTGTCAGCAACGTATTTTGACTGAGCTTCTCTATTTTAGCGGATGTATGGACACCCACGGAAAAGTGACTTAAAACCACATTCATCTTATCACCTATAGAAATGAGATACTTCAGCTGAAGAAGTTAAGCTATTCGTCGAACGCCTTTTAACCATGCAAAAATAATTAAAATGATTAATATAAAACCGACATATCCCATGACAGCATATAGCTTAGCTACAAGCGTTGTAAAACCGGCAAGACTTGCTAAAAAGGCCAAACCACCGATAAAAACGGCAGTTACCTTAAAACTAGCCTTATTAGGTTTTAAAAATCTCACCATAAATGAATAGAACATCCCCACTGCTGTATTATAAATCATCCCTAATAATGAAAAGGACATCAATAGACCAATCAGAGGATGAATTTCATTTGCCAAAGCTAGCATTGGTATATCAATGCCAACGATTACATTCATTTTTGCAAGAAGAGACAGGTTAATAAGTAGAATTAAAGCTCCAAGCAAAATCCCACCAATAATACCTCCCAGCCCTGCCACTTTTTCATTGCGAATAGACCCACACATAACAGTTAAAAGCGAAAAACATACACCGATATTAAAAGACAAATACAGTACAGCAGTAACCCACCAGCTTGTAGAACTTACCTGTGCTCGTTGTGCAATAACAGCTTGTTCGACAAAGGTTAAATCCATCGTAGCTAATGAATAGATTGCTATTATCGAGACAATTGCTAGCAGATAAGGTGTAGCAATTGCAATAACGTTTATGATGCTCTTCACATCCATCATAACTGTCGCTATAGTAAGTACAATCATACAAATGCTCCCCAGCCAAACTGGTAGTCCAAACATTTGATGTAACGTAGCACCTGCTCCTGCAAACATGATTACTGCTACACCGAATAAGAAGAGCGATAGTAAATAATCCATCACCAAACCTACAGCATTACCTGAAATTTGATAAATTAAATCTTTGTGCGATGTCGTACGTAATCTTGAGCTAATTTGAGCAATGCACATCCCTACAAAGGCAAATCCAACTGTAGCAATAAGTGCACCATAAATTCCTTGAAAGCCATAGCTCGTAAAATATAGTACGATTTCCTGTCCTGATGCAAATCCCGCACCGACGATAATTCCTACATAGGCACCACCGATTTGCAAACTTTTTTTCAATCAGTTCTCTCCCTGTTTATCCTATTATTGGGATCATCACCAAAACGTATGGTTGATTTCCATTCCGACTGGGCGCTTTGTTGTTGCTGTCGCTACGCTTTCGCACAGATAAAACAATTGTTGCTGTCGCTACGCTTTCGCACAGATAAAACAATTGTTGCTGTCGCTACGCTTTCGCACAGAGCAAAGCTTCTTAGGGGCGTCCAGCCTCCACTCCAATCAACTTATTTATATAGTAGACGTTTTATCAAAAGCCATCCACAACATTTGGTGATGAACCTATTATTGATAGACCTTCTTACTGATTGTTAACTTATCGATTACTTTCATATCAGGTGTATATCCAATTCCGGTCGTTTGCGGCACACGAATATAACCATCCTCTACAATTACTTCAGGTGTAATGATATCCTCATACCAATAATGACTAGAGCCTGCAGTATCTCCAGGCAACACAAAATTAGAAAGCGATGTTAATGCAATATTATGTGCTCGTCCGATTCCTGCCTCTAACATACCGCCACACCAAACAGGAATATTATTTTCCTTACATAAATCATGAATTCTTCTTGCTTCTGTTAAACCGCCTACACGTCCTATTTTTATATTAATAACACCACAACTACCAAGCTCTATAGCTTTTCGAGCATCTTCGTAGGAGGTGATGCTTTCATCTAAGCAAATAGGCGTTTTTAACTTTCGCTGTAGCTTAGCATGATCGACAATATCATCAACAGCTAACGGCTGCTCAATCATTAATAGATTAAATGCATCCAGTTGCTGCAATACATCCATATCGTTCAATGTATACGCAGAATTAGCATCTACCATCAAAGGCAGATCTGGCATTTCAGCTCGAATAGCACGAATAACTTCTACATCGTGACCGGGCTTAATTTTCACTTTTACTCGTTTATAGCCTTTATTTACATGGCCTTTTAATAATTCAATTAATGCATCTGTGGAAGATTGAATACCTACGCTAACACCTACCTCTATTTGTTCCTTAACTCCGCCTAGCGCTTGAGCAAGTGATTGCTTCGTTTGTTGAGCATAAATATCCCAAATAGCCCCTTCAATAGAGGATTTCGCCATGCAATTACGACGAATAGGGGAGAACAAAGCACTGACTTCATCTGGATGCCCTATCTCTTTATGTAACAAGATGGGGATTAAGAAGTCTTCAAGCATATGCAATGTTGTTTTTAACGTCTCTTCTGTATACCACGGCGCTACAAAGGCAACAGCTTCTCCCCATCCTACAGTTCCTGATTGATCTATCGCTTCTATAAGTAAAAACTCTTTTTCATCAATTGTGCCAAAACTCGTTGTAAACGGTGCTTTCATAGGCATTTTTATATGTCTCACTGTAATCTGTTCTAATTTCACAAGATTTCACTCCTTATCCTTATTATAAAGCTAATAAGGAGCGTCTGACTAATAGATAGCTATGAACATAGTCCTTATTCTTTTTTACTCGAACAATTGCATAATTTTGCTCAAACAATGTCGTTAAAATAGTACGTACTTTATAACGCCAGTCCTCTGCAAGCCTAGGACTCTCCACTTTCATCTTTTGTGAAAATTGAGGAATGGGCAATAAATAGGCGTCCTTATAATATGATTGCTCTTGCTGAAATTCACCATCAATATCGAGCACTGGTAAGCCATCTACCGTTAAAGACCACGGTACAATTCCGTCAGCTTCTTCTTCCAGTTCATCTAAGGAGTCCTCCACTCGGTCGCGTTCAATCCACCATTCAACAACAATTCGATCTGAAGGTAGCCCATCGTTAAAATCATCCTTGAGCGGTCCATAATAATCATTTTCGTACTGAAAACTAAAGGCATTGAGCTTCAAAAATGATAAATTAGCCATACATGCTTCTAGCGGATCAAATAGCCAAATCACAAGCTGAAACCCATGTTCTTTTGCATATTCCTGTTGGGCATGCTTTAATAATTCACCTACACCTTGTTCACGATATGTTTTCTCCACACCAATCATGTGTGAGTGTAAATATATTTTTCCATGTCGACAGCCAACAAAGCAGTAGTTAAAGCCAATCAGCTTTTCGTCTAAATACGCTCCAAGGATTAATCCACCATTTTGTACAGCTGCTAACAATTGATGTGAGGGAATAGCCTGACTCCCCCAGATACTTTCATTCAAAATTTGTACTTCTGCAATCTCTGTAGGTGCCATTATTTTTTGAATACGTACTCTCTCTAACATTATGCTGATCCCTCCTTTGTATTCCCCGACTCCAATGCTAATAATACCGCTCTTGTAAGGATTTCAACCCCCGTTACAAGCCTCGCCTGCTTAAATTTCATCTTTGGATGATGTAGGCCTGGTGTTACACCACAGCCTAAACCTAACATCGTAGATTTTAAATGCGGGCGTTGAACTGCATAGTGATGAAAATCTTCTCCTCCAGGTGTATGAACCGGCTTTCTTAAATTCGACAACCCGGTTGCTTGCACGATTGCTTGCTCCATAATATATTGAGCAGTTGGGTCTACCTCAGCAGCTACTACATTTGCTACTGTACGTAATTCAATCTGCACTTTATGCAAGACCTTGGAAGAATCAATAACCCTTTTTACTCCCTGCACAAGTGCATCCATCACATCATTTTGTTGAGCTCGTATATCAATGGTAAACGATGCACTTCCAGGAATAATATTGCCGGATTCTCCTCCAGCATGGAATTTGGTCATCTTAATTGATACAGGAACCATTGGGTCAGTATGAAGCGTTCTTAAATCTTCGATAATAGTTGCTCCTACTTCAATAGCGTTCACGCCGAGATGCGGTCTTGCAGCATGAGCATCTTCTCCAATGATTTCCCCCTCAAGTAATCGAGAGGCTCCATGATACAATGCGGCACAATATGTACCATCTTCAAGCTCATGGACAGGCCTTACATGGACACCAAATAAAAAGTCTAAATCATCAATGATTCCTTCTTTTAAAACTGATAAAGCACCAGTTCCCTTTTCTTCAGCTGGTTGAAAAATCACACGAATTGTACCGCTGAATGATGGAGCAAGCTCTTTCAAAAGTAATAGAGCACCGATTGCCATCGTCATATGTCCGTCATGGCCACAGGAGTGATTCGCACGAAATTCACCATCTACTTCCTGCCATAACGCATCAATGTCCGTACGCAAACCGACTTTAGGACTACCACTTCCTACATCAACATAAAGTCCTGTACTGTTTTTAAAGCGTTTTGGTGAAAATCCTTCACGTGTTAGTAAATCAACAATATAATTTGTTGTTTCTACCTCATGCCAGCTTATTTCTGGATTCGCGTGCAAATACGTGAAAATCTCCATTAATCTTGGCCTCAAACGACTTAAAGCTTCCTTCATAGCATCCAACCCCTTAAATTATCATACTATTGAGATTATTATAACGAAAATGAAACCTTTTCACACAAAAACATATTTCCCATTCAGAAAATTAACTACATAATACAGTTTATTACATTCAGACTGTAGATAATTTATTACATCGAGTCATAAAGTACATTGAATAATCATCTTCTATACACTTCTAATAATTAGAAGATGCTGATTTTCGCTACAGGCTAGAATAATATGCCTACATAAGTAAAATTTAAGGCTTATCATCGAAGATTTGGGATGATATTTGATCAATTATGCCTCGGCATAATTGCGTCCGAAATCGGCTTTGTACCGCCCAGCAGAAACGGAAATCAACCACACTTTATGTGATGACAAAATATCAACAAAAAAAGATGCAAGTACAGTTATTTGAATAACTGCATTTGCATCTTTTGATTAATTAATACCTCGCATAGCTTTTGAAATAATTGGCGAAAGTACTAATATTATTATCCCTAAAACAATTGATAATGAGCCTAAGAAACCGAAGTATGTGAATTCACTTACCACTTCATAGACTTTTACAAGTTGTGCGTTGATTGCTTGCGCTGCTGCGCTTGTTAAGAACCAAAGTGACATCGTTTGTGCAGCAAAAGCCTTTGGAGCCAATTTTGTAGTAGCTGATAAACCTACTGGCGATAATAATAACTCCCCAACTACAACTAAAAAGAATGATAATACTAACCACAATGGGCTTACTAAATCTGTACCACCAGATAAATACGCTGGAATCATCATCACGACGAATGACATTCCTGCAAAGAACAATGCATAAGCAAATTTACGCGGTGTAGATGGTTGCTTATCTCCCCACTTCAACCATAACATGGCAAATAATGGAGCCATTGTAACAACGAATAAAGGGTTTAACGATTGGAACCAAGAAGATTGAATATGGAAACCACCAATATCTAATCGTGTACGACTATCTGCAAACGTTGCTAAAATAGTTGCCCCTTGTTCTTGGATTGCCCAAAACATTACAGCTGATATAAACAAAGGAATATAAGCGAGCACTCGAGACTTCTCGTCCTTCGTTGTTTTCTCACTGCGATACATATAAATAAAGAACACTGTTGGAATTACAATACCTAGCGTCGTAATAATTAAACTAAAAACATTCATTGTTAGTACGCCAGTTTTAATACCAATTGCCCCAGCAATAATAATAAGTAAAGCTATAATCCCAAATCGAGTAAAGACTTTTTTACGTTCTTCAGGTAGTAACGGGTTGTTTACCTGCAACCCTGCTATCCCTAAATATTTTTTCTCTGTTAATTTATAAATAATTAAACCAATAAACATTCCGATCCCTGCTAGACCAAAGCCTAGATGGAAATTATACTTTTGTCCAATTGTTCCGACAATTAAAGGTGCAAGGAATGATCCCATATTAATACCCATATAGAAAATTGAAAAACCTGCATCACGGCGACTATCTGTTTCAGAATACATATCTCCGACAATGCTTGAAATGTTCGGTTTTAATAAGCCTGTCCCAATAACAATAAAGAACATTGAAACAAATAACATGCTTACGCCACCAGGTAACGCTAGCAGGAAATGCCCAAACATAATGAATACACCACCATAGAAAATGGTTCTACGTGTACCTAGTATTCGGTCAGCAATCCAACCACCGAGAATCCCTGACATGTAAACCATTGATCCGTAGATAGCCATAATGGAGTTCGCTGTTCCACGATCTAGGCCTAAGCCGCCTTCATGCAATTCATAATACATAAAGAAAATCAGAATTGCTCGCATACCATAGTATGAGAATCGTTCCCAAAATTCAGTGAAAAATAATGTAAAGAGCCCTTTTGGGTGTCCGACAAAGCCATTTTGAGGGACGGATTTTACAATTTCATCTTTAGTAGACATAAAAATATCCTCTCCCGATTTCATTATTCAATGATAATATTATTACCCATTTACAATGGATAAAAACTTTATTTCATCATACTAAAGCGTTTTCAAAACTTTTTCAAGAGTTTTAAAAAATGTTGAAATTTTGGACCTTTTCTTTAAATTCAGAATGATTTTCTTCGAATTATAGCAAACCTATTGATATTCCTAAGTTTTCTGATTCTTTTATACCCACTAAATTATAAATCGTTATAAAATTATTCTAAAATATTTTATAGTCAGACTTTTTACTTTTTAAACAAAAAAGCTTGTATTATCTATAATTTCATTCATAGCGATATAAATTCTCTTTTTCGATTACAAAAAAGCACGCTAGAAACACGATGTGCTTCTAGCATGCTTTTAAAACAATGATGTTATTCATTATTTAATGACATATTGTTGGAATTTTGCATAATCCGCTTCTTTTAACTCTAGCGTTAGCAGCGTACCATTTTCTTCATATGCTGTTTCAAAGACAGAGGCGTATTCATTTAAATAAGAGACAATATTCCCCTGTTCATACGGAATGAGCATATTACATGTTACATAATCAGAGAAAATATGCTGACGTATCATTTGCAATAATTCTTCTAATCCATTCCCTTGCTTCGCAGAAATCCAAATATTATCACCACTAATAACAGGATAAGGAACGTTTGCTATATCCGCTTTATTATACACATAAATTGTCGGAATCCCTTCAACGCCAACTGCCTTAAGCGTTTCATTTGTTACATCCATCATAAAGCCGTGCTCAGAATTGGAAACATCTACAACATGGAGTAGTAAATCGGCGTCACGAGCCTCTTCCAATGTTGATCGGAATGCCTTCACTAAATGATGCGGTAATTTACTAACGAAACCAACTGTATCTGTTAATAGGAATGTCTTTTTGTCAGATAATTCTATTTGACGGACGGATGTTTCAAGTGTGGCAAAAAGCATGTCCTTCTCAAACACTTGTTTATGATCTTCCTGCCCTATTTTCGAAAGTAGCTGATTCATAATAGTTGACTTACCAGCATTCGTATAGCCGACAATGGAAACGACAGGGATAGCATTTTTACGTCGTTGTTTACGCTGCGTCTCCCGTTGCTCCTTTACATGCTCAAGCTCCTTCTTTATTTTCGAAATCTGATCCTCAATTTTCCGACGGTCCAACTCGAGTTTTGTCTCACCAGCACCACGGTTTTTAAAGCCACCACCTGTGCCACCACCTTGACGGCTGAGAGATGCATGCAAGCCGACTAAACGAGGTAGCATATATTGCAATTGTGCTAACTCGACTTGCATCTGTGCTTCACTTGTTTTAGCACGACGTCCAAAAATATCTAAAATCAACATCGTTCTATCAATAACCTTCGTCTCTAAATCACGCTCTAAATTACGGATTTGTGAAGGTGATAATTCATCATTAAAAATCACTAAATTCGCTTGTGCTTCATCATAAAAGTTTTTTATTTCTTCAATTTTTCCAGTACCAACATAATGAGATGGCGTAATGCGCTCTAAATTTTGTGTGACAATGCCGGCAACCTCAACATTCAAAGCTTCAGCTAAATTTTTTAGCTCCTCCATCGAATAATCAAAATGCTCATCATTCCGTAGATTTACGCCAACTAAAACAGCTTTTTCCAACAATATATCTACTTCTTTAATTCTATCCATCCACAAACCTCCCACCAAACTTTGGTGCTACTACGACAAATTTTCTTCATCTTACCATATAATGTCCTAATTCGTGTCGTTTAACATATATATCGTAAAAAATGCGCCTTTATGCAAAAGGCGCATTTCATTTTTACTTACGTTCTTCTTTTAGTAATACTTCAGTACGATTGAATTCGTCTTCAATATCTTTATTCGGTTTATATGTCAAAATGCTGACAATAACCGCTACAATTAAGCATACTAAGAAGCCTGGAACAATCTCATATAATGTATCAGCTAAGAACTTTATTTTCCCCCAAACAAAGGCAGTTGCTGCACCTGCTACCATCCCACTGAGCGCTCCGTAATTCGTTAATTTCCTCCAATACAGTGACAGCAATATTACAGGACCGAATGCTGCACCGAAACCAGCCCAAGCAAAGCCCACTAAGTCTAAAATAGAACTATCTGGATTCCATGCTAAAATCCCTGCGACAATAGCTACAACTAAAACGGCCACACGGCCAATAAAGACATAATGCTTATCATCTGCTGTTTTATTAAATAATGCTTTGTAAATGTCTTCAACAAGCGCTGACGAAGTAACGATTAATTGCGATGAAATGGTACTCATTACTGCGGCTAAAATAGCAGCTAGCATTATACCTGCAATAAATGGATGGAATAAGATTTGACCAAGTACAATAAATACTGTCTCAGCGTCCTTTAATTCACCTGCATTTTGCTCATAATAAGCCACACCTACTAAAGCTGTTGCAATCGCTCCGAATAAACTTAATATCATCCAACCAATACCGATACGACGAGCCTGCGTTGTTTCTTTTACTGAGCTTATGGCCATAAAGCGGACGATAATATGTGGTTGTCCAAAATAACCTAGTCCCCATGCAAGTGATGAAATAATTACTGCAGCAGTTGCATTTGAAGATAATAAGCTTAGGTGTTCAGGATTTACAGCTTTAATGGATGTTATTGTATCTCCAATCCCACCTGTCAAAAACAAACCAAATAACGGTACACTTATAAGTGCAAAAAACATAATAAGTCCTTGTAAAAAGTCTGTATAACTAACTGCTAAAAATCCTCCAAACAATGTGTATGCCACAACAACAGCAGATACAATTAATAAGCCAGTATGGTAGTCATAGCCAAATGAGCTATCAAAAAACTTACCCCCTGCAACCATTCCTGAAGAAACATAAAATGTAAAGAAGATTAAAATAATGATACCTGACGCAATTCTTATTAGTTTAGTGTTGTCTCGTAAACGATTATCTAAATAACTTGGAATAGTAATTGAGTCATTAGCAACTTGTGTATATACACGCAGC
The DNA here is from genome assembly GCF_047737915.1 of Lysinibacillus sp. NPDC056185. NCBI lineage: Bacteria > Bacillati > Bacillota > Bacilli > Caryophanales > Bacillaceae > Lysinibacillus > Lysinibacillus sp. NPDC056185. Next base: position 179,189 of record NZ_JBLLLQ010000003.1, on the reverse strand, counting down.
CTCGGTGCTACTAATAGCCAATTCAAATATGCGCCAATTGTTAAACCAACAGCAATCCAAGCTTTGGAAAGTCCAGCTAAATAGATTGCACCCGGCAAACCCATTAACAGCCAGCCAGACATATCTGCTGCACCCGCGCTCAGCGCTGTAACAGCAGGGCCTAGCGAACGCCCCCCAAGCATGTAATCCGTTAAATTTGATGTTTTCCTAAATGCATACCAACCTATTCCTAGCATGGCGATCATATAAATAATAATCGCAAGTAATTGATACATGTTTTCAGACATACTTTTCCCCCTGTTTCCCCTTGGTGTGTTGTTGCTGACGCTTTGCTTTCGTTACAAAAACAATTGCTGAAATAAATTAAAATGTCAGTACAATTAAAATACCACAAATATACAAAATATCCTATAAATATTCAAAAAGTGTATTCTGAAATTTATACTAGCATTGCACTTCAAAAAGTGTGTTAAACTAGTGCCATCTATAACACGATAAAGAAGGCGAAACGTATGACATTTGAAGAAATGAAAACTCAGCTTATGGAGCGGATTTTACAGCAGCAACTCGTTACTGCTACGATCAGTCAACCACGTATGAAATCAAACGAAGTAAAACGTATAAAGCTAAAACCATTATTACTTAAGGATACTTATCATATACAAGTTGAATATCAATTTGAACGTATTTTAAAACATGAAAATGTTCTATTAGAAGATTTTCATGAGAAGCTAGAAGCATTTTTTAACGATTACCGTCAAGCGCATATTGATTTTATTGATGAAAATATACAAGTACAGCTATCAAAAAAGAACAAAGTCCTATGGAAATCTGATAAATCCTCAACGCCAAAGCAAGTTAATTTAGCGCATAATCGCAAGAAAAACTATTTACTGGCAGAGGATAAGCCGTACCCATTTTTAATTCGTCTTGGTGTGCAAACAGAAGAAGGCAAAATAAAGAAACAAAAATACGATAAGTTTAAACAAATCAACCGCTTCATTGAATTTATTGATGATGCATTAAGCTATTTGCCAAAGGATCGTCAAGTTCGTATTTTAGATTTTGGTTCAGGCAAATCCTATTTAACATTCGCCCTATACCATTATTTAAAAATCGAAAAAGGCTTAGACATCCGTGTCACTGGTTTGGATTTAAAGAAGGAAGTTATTGAAGATTGCTCACGAATTGCACAGGATTTAGGCTATGAGCAGCTCGAATTTCTAGTAGGAGATATTAATGATTATAATGAGGAGTCTGCTGTGGACATGGTGGTAACTCTACACGCTTGTGATGTTGCCACTGATATGGCATTAGCCCGTGCTGTGAAATGGGGAGCAAGCGTTATTTTAAGTGTCCCTTGTTGCCAGCATGAGCTAAATCGCCAGCTTAATACACCAGCATTGGATATCATGCTTCAACACGGTCTCGTACGCGAACGTTTTGCAGCGCTCGCAACAGATGCAATCCGAGCGGAAATTTTATCCCACGTTGGCTATGAAGCACAATTGCTAGAGTTTATAGATATGGAAAATACACCAAAAAACATTTTAATACGAGCCTATCATACAGGTAAAAAGCCGAGCTCTGAACAGCGAGCCAATTATGATGCCTTTATAAAGTTGCTAAATGCCAAGCCATTTTTAGCAAATGAATTACAAGCTTACTTATAAAATTCGCTGTATTTATGGTCGCAGAGTAAATTTTCTCTCTTCTTTCGCGGGCATTTTATGGGGATGCGAGGGTATTCACTTTCCTTCCGCGAGTATTTCATGATGAAGCGCGGGTATTCGCTTTCCTTCCGCGAGTATTTCATGATGAAGCGCGGGTATTCGCTTTCCTTCCGCGAGTATTTCATGAGAATTCGCGAGTATTCTCTTTCCTTCCGCGGGTATTTCTAATTTGCGCAATTCAAATTAACAGGGCGGTCCAATAATTTCTGGACCGCCCTTACTATTATAGTTCTTGTCGTAATGCTTGAATAACGTCAATTTTTGTGGCCTTACGTGCTGGACGATAGCCTGAAATCATTGCTACCCCAATACTAATCGCTGATGCAATAAGAACAAGCTGCCAAGGAATAAGGGAAAATGTAATGTCATTTCTACTAAAAGCATCTTCCCCTGTTGCAGCTTTTAGAATTAAAGGTAATGCAGCATTTGCTACAAAGCTAATAACATATGAAATGGCTACCGCTATCAACGTACCAATAATACCAATGAATGTACTTTCCATTAAGAACAATCGTTGAATAAGCTTAGGACTTGCTCCAATCGCCTTTAAAACACCAATTTCTCGAGTTCGTTCTGTAACAGCCATTGTCATTGTATTGAAAATGCCAATCGAGGCGATCAAGACAGCAATTGTTCCTACAAATATTAAACCAATTTTTAAAACTAGGAAAAATACATTCATTTGATCCAATTGTTCAGTAACTGAATAAACGCTATAGCCCTTGTCTTTTAGTTTGTCTAATATCGGCTTTACATTTTCCATGCTATCTGCAAAAATATTAAATTCCGAATAAAACATTTCATCCTCTTTAACATTACCAGGTGCTGCTAAATTTGTAGCTATCATCGGCTTTTGCTCTGTATCCATATAGATAGAGTTATTGATCATCCAATCATAAGAAGGCTTCTTCATAACACCGACAATCGTATATTTCATTTTCTTTGTCTCTTCTGCCCCATCAGTACGTGGCATTAATGATAACTCGATCTCTTTACCAATTAATGAGTCCTTATAACCTTCCTCACTACCATTATAATACGTGTCTTCTGCTTCAGCTTTTTTACTCTTTTCTTCAATAATTTTACGCTCAGCATCATTGACTAATGTTTGAGCAAAATGATAACCTACAACGATTTCGTTTGGCTTTGTTGGATACTTTCCTTCTTCAAGCTTGCCATTCACTTGCTCAAAATCATGCATATTAGCAACGAATAAATCTGATTGTGTATCACGGTCCTCAAAAAATGAATGTGCAGATGCATTGACAGTAATCGTTTCGAGTACTGTTTCCACATGTTCTATACCTTTTATTTCATGTATTTGGTCCTCTGTAAATTGATCATTACCAAACACTTGAATTTTCGTCACTTTTTCATTTGATAATATTTCATTACGTATGGAATCCTGAAGCCCAAACCCAACTGATGCGAGGACAATCAAAAATGCACAGCCCATCGTTGCCGCTAGCACGGTCATAAACACACGTAATTTATTTTTCTTTATATGCTGTTTAACAAAATCTAATTGATCTTTAAATAACATATTATGCTTCCTCCTTTACAAGTTCCCCATCGTACATGCGGAAACGTCGATGTGCTATCGTTGCTACTTCCTCGTCGTGAGTAATGATGACAAATGTTAAACCAAGCTCACGGTTTAGGCTTTGAATGAGTAGCAATATATCTTGCTCTGTTTCCGAATCAAGACTTCCTGTCGGCTCATCCGCCAACAAAATAGGAGGATTTGTAATTAAGGCTCTTGCAATACTTACACGCTGTTGCTGACCACCCGATAATTCATTTGGGTAATGGTCTGCCACCTCTGTTAACCCAACCTTGTCCATTAATTTTTTTACCTTTTCTAGACGCATGTCTTTCTTGATACCCTGTAACTTCAAAGGTAGTTCAATGTTTTCAAATGCCGTTAAGCCTGGCATCAGTTGAAAGTTTTGAAAGATAAATCCGAACTGTTGCAAGCGAAAAGCAGCACTTTCTATTTCAGTGAGATGAGCTGTTTCCATTCCGTGTACCTTAATAGATCCTTGCTCAGATTTCATAAATCCAGCTAATATTTGTAATAAGGTTGATTTCCCGGAGCCACTTTTACCAACAATTGCGACAATCTCTCCTTTTTTCACCTCAAAATTGACACCCTTTAATACCGGAACCTGCTTTTCCTTGCCTTTCTTTCCAATTAAAAATGTATGTTGTAAGTTCTCGACTTGAATCATTTTCAAAAAACTCCCCTTTCACCTTCTTTAGATTCATCACCAAAACGTGGGGGTTGATTTCCGATCCGGCTGGGCGCTTTGTTGCTGACGCTTCGCTTTCGCACAGAGCAAAGCTTCCTAGGGGCGTCCGATGAGCCGCTTCACTCGCGAGGCTCGCTCCAGGGTCTCGGGCCAGCACGATGCTGGTCACGAAGGCGTTATCACAGGACGTGATGGTTTTAGCCTTCGTTCCTCTATTGCTGATCCCCAAGGAGTCGCCCAGCCTCCACTCCAATCAACTTCTATACATGAATATGTTTTTAACAAATATCATCCCAAACTTATGGTTATTAACCCTTCTTTCTTCATTGTAGTAAATAATTCTTAATAAAGTTGAAGGATAAAAATGAAGATATTCTTAAGAAAATGGAAAACTATTAGCAAAACAATTCCTTTACATTCTCTTTACAATTCATCCGAAAATTTTTCGAAATTTTATGTCCGAATAGTATCTTTTTGTATTAAACAGAGGAAAATCTCTTTATAAAACCTATCTTAAAGGCATTTTTCCTGTATTAGTAAAAACAAACACAGTGATACCTTTCTTATTTTGTGAACAAATTTTATATTACAGGATTGTAAAGTTTTCTGTAGAATTGAAGAATTTTATGTAGATAATTTAAAGATTTTGTTATGATAGTAAAGTTTAGAGGCTAATTTATTTATATCCAGGAGGATTCGATTTACATGCTTAACTCAAAAAAACAAGACCCTTTCTTTATAGCTTTGCATAAAATTGCTGAGAATATGAGAGAGGCTGTACATTACGCAAATGATTTTCGTATTAACAGTGTGGCTGACTTAAAAGAGATTAGCATTACTATGAAAAATTACGAAACAGCTGGTGATAAGCTCATTCATGAACTAATCGTGATGCTAAACAAATCATTTATGACACCTATCGAACGCGAAGACATTCTAGAATTCGCCATTCGTATGGACGACGTATTAGATGGTACGGAGCATTGTATCGCTCATTTTGAGATGTTCTCTCTAACTGAGGTTGATGAATCAATGCGTACTTTCTTAGGCTATATTTCAAAAAGTGCTGATGAAATTGTTAAAGCAACGGAAGAGTTAAAGAAAAAGAATCTTATTGGCATGCGCCCACACTCAATTCTTATTAAGGACTATGAACGTGAATGTGATGAAGTACAACGTTCGTCTATTAAACAACTATTTTTAAATGAAAAAGATCCAATTCGACTTATTAAATATAAAGATATATATGAACAACTTGAAGATATCGCTGATCATTGCCAAAACGTTGCAAATACTATGGAAACAATTATCATGCGTAACGCGTAATTAGGAGATGGGCACTTACAATGAACACAATCATTATACTAACTGTTCTGGTCGTTATCTTTGCCCTAACATTTGACTTTATCAATGGCTTCCATGATACAGCAAATGCTATAGCAACCTCAGTTTCCACTAGAGCATTGAAACCTCGTGTAGCTATCATGATGGCTGCGACGATGAACTTTATAGGAGCTATTACCTTTGTCGGTGTTGCAAAGGCTTTAACAAAAGACATTGTAGATCCTTTCTCTTTAAATGCTTTTGATGGAGACACGACCGGATCAGTCGTTATTTTAGCAGCATTAATCTCCGCTATTATCTGGAACTTACTAACATGGTATTTCGGTATTCCATCGAGTTCTTCACATACTCTGATTGGGTCCATTGCTGGTGCAGCAGTTGCATCTGCTGGCTTCGGAGTTTTAAACTATGGCGGTTTTACTAAAATCCTTATGGCCCTAGTGCTATCACCAATTCTTGCAATTTGCGCCGGCTTTATTATGATGACACTGTTTAAATTATGGTTTAAAAACTTAAATTTATATCGTACGAATAAAGGTTTCCGTACAATGCAAATTTTCACTGCCGCAATTCAATCTTTTACACATGGTACTAACGATGCACAAAAGGCAATGGGGATTATGACGATGGCGTTAATCGCTGGTGGTTTGCATTCAGGAGATGACATTCCTTTCTGGATACGAGCTGCAGCGGCAACTGCAATGGGGCTTGGTACTTCTATCGGCGGCTATAAGATTATTAAAACAGTCGGCGGTAAAATTATGAAAATCCGTCCTGTGAACGGAGTTGCAGCAGATTTAGCATCTGCATCAGTCATCTTCGGTGCTACATTAATTCACCTACCAGTATCTACAACACACGTTATTTCTTCCTCTATCATGGGTGTTGGCTCTGCACAACGTGTACGTGGTGTGAACTGGGGGATGGCGCGAAAAATCGTAACTACTTGGGTTATTACAATGCCAATTTCTGCAGTTATGGCAGCTATTATTTACTTTTTGTTATCGTTATTCTTTTAATTTGAAAGCATACTAAGACTCCTGTTCCTTGTTGAACAGGAGTCTTTACATTGTCACACGACAAAATGTGACACATCCTTTACACTATGTTAAAAGGAGGATAGTACCTACAATGAAAACTTTTTCAGCCTTTATAACAGCCCACGCTAAAGCTATCGTAGCCTTATGGTTCGTAATTTTCATTACTATGGCTATGTTTGCCATACAACTTCCAAGTAAGCTTCATGGAGATGGTTTTTTTGTTAAAGGCGATCATACCTACGTAACAAATGAGCTTGCGAAAACATTTGATTTGCCTTCCGATACAATTTTGGTCGTCTTCAATCCAGCTGACGATAAGAAAATTCAAGATACAATAAAAAAATTAGAAAAAGTTAAGGAGATTCATTCAATCCAGTCACCACTTGATGATGCTTCTTTACAAAAGAATGGTATAGCTTATGCCATGATTCATATGAAAAATAATGTTGATCATCTACCTGATGTTGTGAAAGACATCCGTTCATTAATAGAGGATGACGGTGTGAGCATTACAGGCGGGCCTGTTATTTCAGCAGACATCAATACAGCAAGTCAAAAGGATTTAGCATCAGCGGAAGCAATAGGCTTACCAATCGCTATCATAGTGCTATTACTTGCTTTCGGTACTGTCGTAGCCTCAATCTTACCCATCATTATCGGCATTGTTACTGTTGTAACTGCGTTTGGAATTTTGACTTTGTTTAGCGGTAATATCAATTTATCAATTTTTGTATTAAATATAGTACCAATGCTTGGACTTGCATTAAGCATCGATTTTGCCTTGTTGTTTATTAATCGATATCGCGAAGAACGTGCCCATGCATCCATTGTACAGGCTATTCAAACAGCGATAGAGACAGCTGGCCGTTCTATCATCTTTTCTGCTGTTTGTGTCATGATCGGCTTAGGTGCCATGATTGTCATTGACGTCGAAATTTTTCACAATATCGCTTTAGGAGGCACAATCGTTGTATTTCTTGCAGTACTTTCTGGCTTAACCTTGCTACCTGCTACGATGATGCTAATAGGAGATAACCTAAATAAATGGCGTTTATTACGTGTAAAGCCTGGTGGAGCAAATCGTTGGCGTGGCTTTGCTGGCTTTGTCATGAAACATCCAGTGACCATCGTTATTGTGGCATTACTATTACTAGGTATTGGTATGATTCCGTTGAAGGATATTAAACTTACAATTCCTCAGGTGGATTCATTACCAACAAAATATGATGCACGTGCAGCTTATGATCAGTTAGATAAAACATTCGGACTTGGCGATACCTCAACTTTATATTTGCTAGCAGAACGTAAGGAAGGCTGGGAAGATCGTGAGGCAAGAGAGCTTATTTTCAATATTCAAGAACAATTACTTGATGACCCTCTAGTGAGTCATGTATCAACCATTTATACGACGGCTAACATTAAATCTCCCGAGGAACTGACTGCTTCTTTGAAAATTCCTCAAGTGGCAGAACAATTAACACCAATACTAAATACGTTTTCTAAAGATAAGCAACTCTTTATCCCAATTACATTGGATGCAGCCGGTTCATCAACTACCGCTCAACAATTCGCTCGAACATGGAAAGATAAAGATTTAGGTGTGGATTTTGCTCTTGGAGGTCATGCGAAATTCAATCAAGAAATTTTCGATGAAATCTCTAATAAAATTTTCTTGGCTGTATCCATTATTATCGTTTCAACGTTCTTTATATTAATGCTCGCTTTCCGCTCTATTTTAATCCCACTGAAAGCGATTATTATGAATATCATTGGACTTTCCTCAGCCTTCGGTATTCTCGTCTATATTTTCCAATACGGACATTTGGGGATTGAAGCGGGTACAATCGTCCTTATTATCCCGGTGATTGTATTTTGTCTTGTATTCGGCTTAAGTATGGATTATGAAGTCTTTTTAATATCACGCATTCAAGAGGAATATCAAAAAGGGGCGGATAATACACGTGCTACGATTGACGGTCTAACCTCTACAAGTCGTATCATTACGTCAGCAGCACTTATTATGATTGTTATTACAGGGGCGTTCGCTTTTACAGATGTAATGCCAGTGAAGCAAATTGGGGTTGGTATAGCTATTGCAGTCGCCCTCGACGCAACTATTATTCGTCTCATGCTCGTTCCAAGTCTTATGAAGCTATTTGGGGACTGGAATTGGTGGCTCCCCTTCGCGAAGAAGCAAAAATAAAAAATCCGCAACCTTCCGTGAGCTCTTCCTCACGCAAAAGTTGCGGATTTTTCCTTATTTTGAATAAATACGGTCGTACCATTCTTTTGCTGCTTCTACCTCAGGCATTGTTAGCTGATGGCCATAATTAAACCATACAGTTGCCACATCTGCCCCAGCCGACGATAAAAGTGCCTCTAAATCCTCAGATTCCTGAGCAGTACACATTGGATCATTCGTTCCAGCACCGATAAAGACAGGGATTGAAGAAAGTGTAGGCAATTCAATATCACGTCTAGGCACCATTGGATGATGCAGTATGGCACCTGCTAGTGCATCCTCATAATGGAATAATAGGCTAGCAGCAATATTTGCGCCATTAGAGTAGCCGATAGCAACCACCCGATTACGGTCAAAGCCATACTGCTGTGCTGCTTCTAATAAAAAGTCATTTAATTCCTTCGTACGGAGAATTAAATCCTCTATATCAAAAACACCTTCCGCTAAACGACGGAAAAAGCGTGGCATACCATTTTCAAGGACATTTCCACGAACACTTAAAATGCTTGCTGTATCATCAATTTCCTTTGCAAGGCCAATTAAGCTTTGTTCATTTCCACCTGTACCATGTAACAGTAAAAAAATCGGTTTTGTTTCATCTGTTCCTTTATGAAAAACGTGCTGCATTTACAGTCCACCTCTCAATTATCTTGAATTCGAGATAATTGTAGCCTGTGGCAAAATTAAATTCAAGCTCTTTGACTTATTAATTTCTCGATTTTCACTATTTGGCTGTTCCTCATGGTCTTTATAAAATTTCGTAATCGTAAATACAGAAAATAAACAAACAGCTATAACAACAACAATAACTATTCCCACTATTTTTTTCCCATTCATTCGTTCTTATCCCCCGAATTACTTATTTCTTTTTACGAAAACCTTCTTCTAGTAAATATTCTTTCGCAGCTTCTTGTGTACCAAAGGCTTCCTCTAAATTTTCACCATGATAGACATTCCAAGAACGTTGCTCAAAGGCTAGCTTTAATTGAATACCTTCACGATTTTGCCAAATCTCTTCAATCGGATCTTGCTCTTCTTCTTCTTCCGATAAATATTGAATGGCATCTTCAATAATTTCACGAAGTTGTTGTTCATCGTAGTCACGAATATTGACTAGACCTTTATCGCTTGCTTCTTTCTCGTAGCGCAATAAATCACCAACAAAGACGAAGCCGTTGCCATTTGGGTGTAGCTTTTCAACAACAATGGTCTTTTCGTAAAGGCTATCCATAAAGTGATAATTTAAGCGTTTTAATGAAATTTCCTTCTTCGTAAGTTCAGGAAATGAGTCGATGATGGCTTGCTTTTGTTCAAATGTTAGCATATAAAAATGCTCCTTTTCTATTCAATCTACCTTACAGTATAACTTATTCTTCCTGTTATATCGAAATAAAATAGGTAGTACTAAAAGTAAAGTTTGATGTCTATAACGTGTATGTTGATTTCCGTTCCGATTGGGCGCTTTCCTGGGGGCGTCCGATGAGCCGCTTCGCTTCGCTGCAGGGTCTCATCTGTGACGCTAATCCCCGAGGAGTCGCCCAATCTCCACTCCAATCAACTTATTCGCATAGCATACGTTTAAACAAAACGCCATCCCTAAATTAAGATGAGAGACCCAAATTAGAAAATCACATCACTATAACGTAGAAGGCGTTATCACAGGACGTGACGCTTTTAGCCTTCTTTCCTCTATTACTAATCCCTAAGGAGTCACCCAGTAGGAACGAAGATCAACGTTTATACATGACATACTCTTTAACAAAATTGATGATGAGACAAGAAATCAGAGCCTAATCATTTTTCCTATAAAGACAAAAAAATCCGCTTAAACTCCCAGGAAAAAGCAAGAGCACAATGATGTTGCTCATACCTCGTCCACGGAAAGCGAAACGGATTTTACCTTTTACAATTATGCCAGAATTCTTACGGAAGACTTACCCAGTACCCCCACAATTCATAACATTTTATCTTTTACAAACTGAATAACATGAGCAACGTATAGTTCACGGTAAGGGACAAATTGTGCTGTACTTACTGGACGCACAACTTTCGCTCGTTGACCATCAGGGAAATATTCATAGCCTTCAATATTCAGAGTAGCTGTTTCTCCTAAAAAGAATGCCTCTGCCTCATCGAGTTTTGCTCGAACGACCCCTGACACTTCCTCATACTGCAGTTCAAATGATTCCCAATCATGTTTGAATGGATATATATAAACATGACAAAATTCATTGTCTATCATGTTTTCCGAAACGATACTACAAGATGTCATGCCCATTTTAACAACTTCGTGTACGTCGACATCGAGCCCTAGCTCTTCCTTCACTTCACGAATTCCTGATTCTACTGTCTCCACAGCTAACAGATGCCCTGCCGCTGTAATATCAAGCAAGCCAGGGTAGTCCTTTTTTTGTGAACTACGGATTTGGAAATAGATATAGTCCTTATTGACAAGCCAACAGTGGAATGTTTCATGCCACAGTCCTTTTTCATGTACCTCTGCTCTCGTTGCTGTCCCAATCTGTTCATGCTGTTCATTAAAAACTTTCACAATTTCTTGTTCCATTTTTTCGACTCCTATACAGACTTCGTAGCCTTTTTCTTAATCACGTTACGTTCATCATAAATATTGGATGCGATCACTTTTAATACTGCATAAAATGGTACAGCAATGATAATACCGATGAAACCTGCAATATTACCTGCTGCTAAAATAACTGTAATAACTGTTAACGGATGTATATCGAGTGTTTTCCCCATTACATTAGGCGTTATAAAGTTACTATCGATTTGCTGCGCCACGAGTGTGACAACAGACACCCATATGACTAACACTGGATCCTGAACAATGGCCACAATCAGTGCTGGTGTAAAGGCAATCCATGGTCCAATAAACGGAATCATATTCATAAAGAACGCGAATATAACAAGTAGCAACGAATAATCTAAACCTATAATTAAATACCCAACATACATAATGAGTGCTAGTAAAAAACTAATTTGCAGCTGTCCTTGAATATAGTTACGTAAAACACCATCAATTTCACTTAACGTTTTCTTCACCCATTCACGACGTTCACCACTAAAATATTTATAAATCGATGGTGCAAATTTTTCATGATCCTTCAACATAAAAATAAAGAAGAATGGAATTAAAATAGCTAATAAAGAGGCAGATACAACTGATTGTAAAAACGATACTAGCCCCTTACTTGCCACAACGGCAATATCCTGCACAGAATTCGCCATATTGTCGATAAAGTTTTTTAACTGGGGTGGTAAGCTATCCTGGTTATAGTTATTTAGCACATAATCAGCTGCCTCTTGAATGCTAGCACTAATCTTTGGTACATTTTTCACTAAATTATTAACCTGCTCTGCAATCGGATTACCAACGATCCAACCAAAGCCACCAACGAACGCTATGAGTCCAATGACTATCGTTAATATACTTGCCCATCTCGGAAATTTACGCTTCTCTAAAAACCTTTGAATCGGTTCCGTAACATAATACAAAACACCGCCAAGTAACAAAGGTATAAAAATAGCCTTTAAGATAATTACAAGCGGCGAAAAAATCCAATGAATCTCTATAAAATATTTAATGACTAGTAGAACAAGCAAAACCCCTACGCCTACTTGAAACCAAACTTTCCTCGTCACTTTCTTCACTTCCTTTTATCACAGTTACTGAAAATACTACTTATATATTAACCATTTCGCAAGTATCCTACTATTTAATTTCCAAATAAAAGAGTTTCTAAACTAAAAAACTCGCAACTCACCAACGGGCAATCCTCGCAAGCCCCTCAAATGCTATAGCATCTGAGAAAGCTCGGACGGATTGTTTTCCCACAGGAGTGTCGCGAATTTCCACTAATGTCGCATAACGTAGTAGTCTATAATTTTGTGTCTTCTACTGAATTTAAGTAATCTTCAATATCACCAATAACCGATTCAACACAGCCGTCCTCAAATGGTGAAATTAAGCCTGCTTCTTTCACAAGCTTCGTAAAGGACATAGAGCCACCTAAACCACATAAATGAACATAGTCCTTCCAAGCAGCTTCAAATTCTTCACGTGAACGTTTCCAGAATTGGAATGCACAAATTTGAGCTAACGTGTAATCAATGTAATAGAACGGACTTGAATAAATATGTCCTTGACGTTGCCATATACCGCCTGCTTCTAGATAGCTATTATGATCATAGTCACGATGTGGTAAATATGTTTCCTCAATTTTTTTCCACGCAGCTTTACGTTCAGCTGGTGTCATATTCGGATTTTCATAAATCACATGCTGGAACTCATCAACTGCAACACCGTAAGGAAGGAATAACAAGCCACTACTTAAGTGTGTGAACTTATATTTTTCGGTGTCTTCCTTAAAGAATAGCTCCATCCATGGCCATGTGAAAAATTCCATACTCATCGAATGAATTTCACAAGATTCATATGTTGGCCATAAATATTCTGGGATTCCGATGTTACGACTTGAATAGACTTGAAAAGCATGTCCAGCTTCATGTGTTAACACATCGATATCGCCAGAAGTACCATTAAAGTTCGAGAAGATAAATGGTGAGTGATAGTTTTCAATAAATGTACAGTAACCGCCACTCTCTTTTCCTTTCTTCGCCACTAAGTCCATTAATTCATGATCAATCATAAAGTTGAAAAATTCACCAGTCTCAGGTGATAGCTCTTCATACATTTTTTTACCGTTCGCAACAATCCATTCAGGATCGCCTTTTGGTGTAGCATTTCCTGATACAAAGTTGAATGCTTCATCATAGAATTTAAAATCAGAAATACCAATACGCTTTGCCTGACGCTCATATAATTTTGTGGCAATAGGTACGATTAAATCACGAACTTGGTCACGGAATTTCTTTACCATCTCTGCATTGTAATCAATGCGATTCATTCGAATATAGCCTAGCTCGACATAGTTTTTATAGCCTAATTTAACAGCGATTTCATGGCGCACCTTAACTAGCTCATCATAAAGTCGATCAAATTCCTCTTCATGATCAGCAAAAAAGCCAAAGCGTGCATCCGTAGCCGCCTTACGCACTTCACGATCAGTAGACTCTGCATATGGTCCAAGCTGAGCAAGCGTTAATGCTTCACCATTAAAGTCAATTTGCGCAGAGGCAACAAGTTTATTGTATTCTGAAACGAGCTTGTTCTCCTTTTGCATTAGATCAATGACTGCTGGTGAAAAGCCTTTAATTTGATAGGTTGCTAAATCAAATAATTGCTGACCCCATTTTTCTTCTAACTGCTCACGAAATGGTGAAACGATTAGCGCTTTATAATATTCTGTTGTTACCTCTTCCAACTCAGGTCCAACTTCGTCAAAATAATCGCGTTCTGCATGATAAAATTCATCATTTGTATCAATCGAAGCACGAATGTACACTAAGTTTGCCATTGTAGCGTAATCATTGCTCAATCCATTTAATTTTTCAATTATTTCACTTTGCTCGTCCATCGTTTGAGCATTTTTAAATTGGTCAATTAAGGATAATTGTTGCTCTTTCATTGCCTCGATATTTGGACGGCTGTATTCATAGTCTTTAAACATTTTCATAGAAGTCCCCTCTTTCTGTCATATACCCCGTGATATTTCTATTATATGCCAAATCTATACTATTAAGAAACAAATTAATAGCCAATTATATAGGTTTTTAATAATGCTGCCCTTTCACGTAGATTTAACTTTATTTCCACTGATTTCGGTGTTTTTGCCGCAACGACATCTACTTCAAAACCTAAAGACTCAGCTAAATATTTTGCACGCTTTAAATGAAAATCATTAGAAAGAATCGTTATTTTCTTAGTTCCTTTAGGCAAAAGTTCTTTAGAAAATAGTAAATTCTCATAAGTTGAAGTAGATTGGTCTTCTACTAATATTCTGTTAGTATCTATCCCCTTGTCCTGTAAGTATTTAAACATTACTGAAGCCTCTGTCCGATCTTCATCCGCTCCTTGCCCACCTGAAACAATTACTTTCACATGAGGATATTTGTTTAAATACTTTACAGCCTCTTCTAATCTATTTTCCAATGAAAGCGATGGGATTCCACCCGCTTTTACCTTCGCTCCCAGGACAATCATGTATGTAGCTGTTCCGTTTGCAGCCGGCTGGGCACCTTTTTTCATCTCCTCGCCGAGCCAAATATAAACAGCTATACAAATAACGAGCAGTACAACCCCTAATCTGATTAACCATTTTTTCACATTACATCCCCCCCTTTACCTTTACTAACGATTAGACAAAGAAAAAGATGCTTGTACTAGAATTACTGTACAAACATCACGATTGATTATCTTAATATAAAGCGCTTAATAGATTCCTGTAACGCCGTTATTTCATCTGTTAAATCACTAGAAGATTCACTAACAAGCTGAATGGCACGCTGTTGTTCATCAACAGATGCTGTTACTTCCTCTGATGCAGCAGCATTTTTCTCACTAATCATTGCAATACTTTCGATAGATTGCATCATGTTATCCTTTGAGCTATTCAAATATTCTACTCCCGCAGTCATTTCTCCAATAACAGAAATAATTTTCTCTACGGCCAATTCAATTTCCTTAAAGGACGACTCTGTGATGGCAACCGAATCATTTTGCTGATGAACAATGACATTTGTTTTTTTCATCTCATCGTTCACTAAATTAGTTTCACTTTCGATTCCCTTTAAGGTTGTGCGCACTAGCTCAGTTGCTACAGATGTTTGGTCCGCTAGCTTCCGCACCTCCTCAGCAACGACTGCAAAGCCCTTGCCATGCTCACCAGCTCTAGCCGCCTCTATCGATGCATTCAATGCAAGTAGATTCGTCTGATCAGAAATTTCGGTAATGGTACCGACAATGCCTTCAATTTCCCTTACCTTCACAATTAAGCTATTAAATACAGCATAAACATTATTAATCAATTCCGAAGACTCGTGTGATGTCTCTTTTAAGCGGTTTAAATTTAAGAGCCCCTCTTGATTTGATCGTTTCATATGTTGAGATGCATCAAGCATTACTTCATTTTTGTCATGCAATACCTCAATCTGCTGGGCAAAATCAACGGCAGTTCGATTCGTATCTTCAGCATCTGAAGCTTGCTTTACCGCACCGTCCGAGACCTCATTTATCGCTTTTACTATTTCATCTCCATAAGCGTTTGTTTCCTCTGCCACAGATGTTAAATTTGACGATGTCGATTGAATTTCTACAATAGCTTCCTCTACATCTGTAATTAATGTTTTCAGTTGATCAACCATTTCATTAAATCCTTCATTTAACTGACCAATCTCATCTGAACGTTGTAGATTTTCAATTTCTACAGTTAAATTCCCCTTTGCTACCTCGCGTACGCGTTTAGATAGTTTTTTCACTGGTAAAGCTAAATGTCTCGAAATCATTATGACAACCACAGTACCTATAATAATGGCTCCTAATAATGTAATACCAATAACGAGTAATAATGAATTAGCTTCTTTATTAAAGTCTTGCATATATGTACCCGATGCAATGATCCATCCCCAATTAGGATCCTTTACAGAATAAATTATTTTTGGAGCTATTACATCTTGACCCGGTAGCGCAAACTCATATTGTGTAAATCCTCCACCAGCAAGTGCTTTTTCGATTACTTCTCGGATAAAGTAATTGCCACTATTATCTTTATCATTCCATAAACTATCCCCTTCTCGAGTCGGATGGGTTGTTAATGTCCCTTTCTCATCTAAAACATATACATAACCATACTTCCCTAAGTCTCCAGGGTAATTAATTGGCCTTTTGCCTTCACTATCCTTAGGCCCTAGAAGTGCCTCCCGCACCCGTTCCTGTGCAACTTCCAAAGGAACGTCGCCTCTTTTAACACTCTCATTTGCAAGCTCGATTAATTGCAAAGTAGATTCAACACTATTTTTGATAACTTGTTCGCCAATATTCTCCATTCCTTTATTCGCTTTGTTATAACTAACCAACCCTATTACTAAACTAGGAATAATTAATAGTGCTAACGAAATGATAATTAGTTTCCCCTGTATCGAACGTGAAAACTTCATGCTTTAGCCCCCCCTTTTCTCTTCGTCACTATGACTATTAATCTATATTATGTTATGATTTGAAATTTTTCACAATGGGTAAAACGTAATTTATGTATGAATTATTCGCCTTTTTACCCAGATATGCTTCATCACCATAACGTTGATGGGTAGGCTGGGGCGCTTTCCTGAAGGCGACCGATGAGCTAGAAAAACAGAAAAAACTATCTTTCTACAGCGATATGCCTTATAGAAAAATAGTTTTTTGATTTTATTCTATTTACCTATGATATGATCATAATCCAAGTCACTAAAGCTATTAAAGTAGCTAAAAGAGTTGGGATTGTTAAGATAATACCTATCTTTAAATACTGAACCCAGCCAATTTTTATCCCTTTTTGCGCCAGTATATGGAGCCATAACAATGTTGCAAGTGAGCCAATAGGTGTCATTTTAGGACCTAAATTAGTGCCAATGACGTTTGCATAAATAAGCCCATCTTTAATAATGCCAGTTGCACTAGTTTCAGCAATAGCTAATGCATCAATCATGACAGTTGGTAGGTTGTTCATAATAGCTGACAAAATTGCTGCTACAAACCCCATCGTTATTGTCGATACCATCAACCCTTGTTGTATCGCGTGCTCTAATAAACTTGCTAGCAATCCAGTCATTCCTACATTTTTCAAACCGTAAACAACGACATACATACCGATCGAAAAGAACACAATATTCCACGGTGCCCCTTTCACAACTCTCTTTGTATCTACAGTATGGCTACGTCGTGCAAGTAAGAAAAAGATAGCCGCTACACCACATAAAATAAATGACACAGGAATTTTGAAAAACTCACTCGTAAAGAAACCAACTAATAATATCGCTATAACATACCATGATAATAAAAATAATCTCGTATCACGAATTGCCAGCTTTGGATTATCAACTGCTTCAAGTGAATATTCTTTTGGAATCGAACGACGAAAGACTATATAAAGTATAGCAATGCTTGCCAGTAAAGAAACTAAGTTCGGTATCAGCATATGTAAGAAATATTCCATGAATCCAATATCGAAATAGTCTGCCGACACAATATTTGTTAAATTACTAATGACTAACGGTAATGATGTTGTGTCTGCTATAAAGCCACTTGCAATAATAAATGGAAAGACCATTTTATCGCTTAAATTTAACTTACGGATCATCGCTAGAACGATTGGTGTTAGTATTAGGGCTGCACCATCATTTGCAAATAACGCTGAAACAACAGCACCTAGACAGGAAAGATAAATGAATAAGCGGATACCACTTCCCTTGGCGATGCGTGCCATATGGAGGGCAGACCATTCAAAGAATCCTATTTCATCTAAAATAAGTGAAATGAAAATAATCCCTATAAACGATAACGTTGCATTCCAAACAATCCCTGTTACCTCAACAACATCTTGCCAAGTAACAACCCCGAGCGACAACGCAATTGCAGCACCAATACAAGCAGACCAGCCGATTGATATTTTACGTGGCTGCACTATTACAAAAAATAAAGTTACTAAAAATATAGCAATCGCTAAAAGAGCTTGCACCGTTTTCCTCCCTAATTAAAAACCAGTAGCTTTAAAAATTGCTACTGGTTTTATAATTTATATTATTCGCCTAAATCTGCATTATGGTAAACGTTTTGGACATCCTCTAAATCTTCTAATGCATCAATTAATTTTTCAAATTTCGCAACGTCGTCACCAGTTAATTCTACTTCCGTTTGAGGAAGCATTGAAAGCTCTGCTACAGTAAATTCTTCAACACCAGCTGCTTTTAAAGCTTCTTGCGTTGCAAAGAATTGTTCTGGCTCTGCATAAATAATAACAGCTTCATCTTCTTCTAGAATATCACGAGCATCAATATCTGCTTCCATTAAAATTTCAAGAACTTCATCTGCTGATTTACCTTCTAAACCGATAACTGCTGTTGAATCAAACATGTAGGCAACAGATCCACTGACACCCATATTCCCATTATTTTTACCGAATGCTGCACGTACATCTGAAGCAGTACGATTAACATTATTCGTTAAAGCATCGACGATTAACATAGTACCAGCTGGTCCGAAACCTTCATAACGTAATTCGTCGAAGCTTTCATCGCCGCCACCTTTCGCTTTATCGATTGCTTTTTCAATAATATGTTTAGGAACACTGTATGTTTTTGCTCGTTCAAGAACAACTTTAAGGGCACGGTTTGACTCAGGATCTGGTTCGCCTGATTTAGCTGCCACATAAATTTCACGTCCGAATTTTGCATTGATACGGCTTGTGCTTTGGTCTTTAGACGCTTTCTTTTCTTTAATATTATTCCACTTACGACCCATAGTTTCCACTCTCTTTCAAATTAAAAGTTTATCAAAATAATAGATGTACACTTGCACATCTGTAAATGGTGATTAAATACTTCTCGTATCTTTACTCTGAAAATAATAACACAAATGATGCTTACAAAGCTAGATATGCCAATGTTTAAGGTCGTTTTCTAAAGAATAAATTTTTAAAAAATCAGATCATCACCATAACGTGTGGTTGATTTCCGTTCCGGCTGGGCGCTTTGTTGCTGCCGCTTCGCTTCGCTGCAGGGTTTCGGGCCAACACGAGGTTGGTCACGAAGGCGTTATCACAGGATGTGATGCTTTTAGCCTTCGTTCCTCTATTGCTGATCCCCAAGGAGTCGCCCAGCCTCCACTCCAATCAACTTATATACATAGCATACGTTTTGAATGTCATCCTCAACTTTTGGTGTGGTCCAGAAAATTGTTTCACTTAGAGGCACTTTACAATTGGTTTTCTACTTTGATTTTTTCTAATAGTGCATGACAACCTTCTAAGGCTAAATCATAGGTTTCTTGAAAATCTCCCGTATAGTATGGATCAGGCACGTCTTTTCGATGGTCGGTTAAATCTAAAAAGCGGAAAATCTTTGGAGAATCAGGATTGCCAAGCATCGTTCGGATGTTACGTATATTGCTTTCATCCATGCCAATAATGTAATCAAAATTTTCAAAGTCATCTTTTTGTAATTGTCGTCCTTGCATACCCTTCGTTGAGATGCCATATTCTTTTAGCTTGTCTTGTGTTCCTCTGTGAGGTGGTTCGCCAATATGCCAAGAGCTTGTTGCAGCCGAATCTACCTCAACTTTATGACTTAAATGCTCTTTTTCAACTAGATTACGCATGACCGCTTCAGCCATTGGTGATCGGCATATATTCCCTAAACACACAAAAAGTACTCGAATCATTTTTATATCCTCCTCAATCAATTTCGCTTGGCGTAACTGTTGCTGTCGCTTCGCTTTCGCACAGAAAACATTTGTTGCTGTCGCTTCGCTTTCGCACAGAAAACATTTGTTGCTGTCGCTTCGCTTTCGCACAGAAAATATTGCTGAATCCAAGATAAAGCACTCAAAATCAATGATTCTGAGTGCCTTCTAAGCTAACCAGTAGGAAGCTACTCCACTTCAAAAGGTTGTGAAGGTTTGTATTCTTCACAGGGAGTCCTTTAAATAT
Source organism: Lysinibacillus sp. NPDC056185 (assembly GCF_047737915.1). Lineage (NCBI taxonomy): Bacteria > Bacillati > Bacillota > Bacilli > Caryophanales > Bacillaceae > Lysinibacillus > Lysinibacillus sp. NPDC056185. Next base: position 158,975 of record NZ_JBLLLQ010000003.1, on the reverse strand, counting down.
GTTTCACTTTATTTCTTTTCTGCCGCAATTCGCTTCTCTAATTCTTCAGTTAACGTTACTAATTCATGTTCAAGGCGATGTGTAAATTCCTCGCGCCCTTCTTTACCTTTGCCTGTCACATAAAATGGCTCTCCATAAATTAGATAACCCTTACCGCGCTTAAAAACATCGCCAGCATTACGCGCACCAACGTAAGCAGCTGGTACAATTGGAGCTTTAGACAACTGTGCTATAGTAATTGCACCTTGCTTTAAATCCGAACCCTCAGCATTTCTTGTACCAGATGGGAAAATCCCTACGATTTTACCCTCTTTCAATAACTGTGAAGGGATTTTAATAACACTTGGTCCTGGATTGTCACGGTCAACCGGAAAGGCATTTAAACGCTCTATAAGCCAGCCAAGGCCTTTTATATCAAACAATTGCTTTTTAGCCATAAAGTGAATTTCTCGAGGAGTCATTGAAACCCCAAGATTTAAAATATCAACATAGCCTGTGTGCGTACATGCAATAATAAACCCACCTTCCTTCGGTAAGTTTTGCTCCTCATATACACGCGCCTTTGAGCCCGTTAATTTTAATATCACTTTGACAAGATTTGCTATAAATTTATACACTGTTCATTCCTACCTTATTTTCAATAGTTATTCCCATTGTAATCGAAAAGACCAGTATACTGCAATTGCTTGTGAAATAACTAGACTCTTCCCACTAATACATCAACATCAATCGTAATTTCATTTAACTGAATATTAGCGTCTTCTTTTTTATGCCAGCCCATCGGTGTCATTTCAAGCAGAGCCGGTACAAGCTCTGTAGCTAGCGGTACCGTATACGTAATACGGTCTACACTGACATCGGCAAAGCTTTCTTTAAACCGAGCAACGATTTGTTCATTCGAATACGACTCTTTTGTAGAATCCGCATATAATTGTGATCGAAGCTCATGTAGATACCCGCTTTGAGGTACAACCTTAACAACACAACCATTCTGAGTTAATAAACGTTTAAACTCTTCGTAATTGGCAGGCGATAAAATATTTAATATGGCATCGAAGCTTGATTTGGCAAATGGACTTTTCGCTAAATCACCAACACACCAAATTTGCTCTGGATAATGTCGGGATGCAGCAAGTATGCCTTCTTTTGCTATATCAATACCTATGCCAATACTGTTATCTTTTTTATCTTCCATAATACGGGCTAAATGCGAACCCTCACCACACCCTGTATCAAGCACGGTTTCTGCATTAGCAATTAGCTCTCCGATTTTATCTTCTACTAAATCATAGATGCCACTATCAATAACCGCTTTTCGAGATTCAAAGAGGTCTTTACTGTACTTAGAAATAGCACCATGTGTCAGCATATTGACGTAGCCTTGCTTGGCAATATCAAAAGAATGATTTGAGGAACATACTAATCTACCCTGCTCAAATACACTCATTGACTCCTGACAAATTGGACAAGCAAAAAGTGTCATATTTTTATCCATTAAGGCTGCCCCTGCAGCTCTTTTAGAAAGTGCTCCCATTAATTCGTCTCCTTTTGTTCTGTAGGTGAAACAAGTGCAAAACGCTCCCACTTACGACTTCTCCATCTAAAGTATACAATAATGGCTCGCATCCATTCATCTGCCGAAATCGCTAGCCAAATACCTACTAACCCCCAATGTAAAACGAATACGAACAAGTACCCGAGTGGGAGGCTCATACATACCATTGATAAGAAACCGATTTTCACCGGGAATCTTGCATCCCCCGAGGCACGCAATGAGTTAATAACTACAATATTCATTGTACGCCCTGTTTCAAGCAGAATGCTTAATGCTAGGACAGATGCCCCGATGGCTATTACCTCTGGATTATCAGTGAAAACATGCATAAGTTGCTTACGGAATATCGTCACAACTACAACCATAGTTATCGTAAAGGCAAAAGCTGCTCGTACACTTAACCAAAGCTGATGATAAGCTTGATCTTTTTTACCAGCACCGACATTTCGCCCAATAATTATAGCTGTGCCCGTCCCGATTGCAATCGCAAATAAATACGTAAACATCGAAATATTCATAGCATATTGTCTTGCAGCAAGTGTCTCTGTGCCTAAATACGTTGCGTAATAAAGGAAGACAATCTGACAGAACTGATAAAGCACCTGCTCAAATGCTGACGGTAAGCCTATATTTAATATTTTTTGAACATATTCCTTTGAATACTCGAAATAATATTCTAACTTCACCCTTACTTCCATCACTTGATACAACAGCCAGAAAAACACAAGAACTGCTAATCCTCGGCTTACAACTGAGGAAATAGCCGCTCCTTTTACACCTAACTCCGGTAATCCTAAGTTACCAAAGATTAAACCGTAGTTTAATACAACGTGTAGCACATTCATACCTAGTGATACATACATCGTTTGCTTTGTCCATCCATGTACACGGATAATCGCTGCTAACGCATTTATAATTGCCTGTAAAAAAATAAAGCTTCCTATGATTGCCAAATAGCTTTGGGCATATTTAAGCACTTCTCCCTGCAAGTTCATCATGGTCATTAAATGACTCGAAAAGAAGAAAAATAAGACACTCATCATTAGTCCAACGACCAAATTCATCGTTACTGCTAAAGCAGAAATTTTCGCAGCTTCAAAAAAGCGCCTTGAACCTAAGTATTGAGATACAACAATGGAAGCACCATTACCAACTACCTCAAGTATTAAAATTGCAATATGAATATACTGATTGGCTGCACCAACCCCTGATACTGCATTATCTGATAAAGCACTAAGCATAAAAGTATCTGCTAGTCCCATTAACATAAATAAAAATACTTCTAAAAATATCGGCCACGTTAAATGGAACAAGCTTAACTTATTTGTCTCTTTTATATCACTTTCTCTTACTGTGTCTGACAATTTCAACTTCTCCTATACGCTTCATAAGAATTTTACGGGCAGTTAATCTCCCAACTACCGATTTTGAGATGAGAGTTTTGTACCTGACGCTTCGCTTTCGGTACAGTTAAATGACTGCCCGTTACAGCGGGATAAAAATATATAGTATCTTATCATAGATTTTTAGGGTGTAAAGAGTATTTATAACGAAACATTGTAAAGGTAGTATAATACGTAAAAAATCCCTCTCACAATTTTATGCGAAAGGGTTTCTTATCATAGTAAGCAATGGTCATGCAATTGCTTACGTTTTTCTGTTGTTAAACCAAACTCTTGCTCTAAAAAAGCAGTCTTAGAACCATATCGGTTATCCATTGCATCAAATGCCGCTTGTAAATAGTCCTCACGGGCAGACATTAAGGCGTAAAATTGCTGTAATTCTCGATCGCTATAATCTTGCTGAATTGTCTGAGCCATTCGTTCTACTAAGGGACGTAGATGTACATTTGTATCTAAATAGTCCTCCATGATCGTTTCCTCAGGTACATCTAACGCCAGTAAAATAAGTGCGCTGCCAATACCTGTTCGATCCTTCCCAACCGCACAATGGTGAACAAGCCCTAAATTTTCAGGTTGTTGAATCGTTGCTATTAACTTTTTAAACGAGTCATTATTAAAAGGCATTTGTGCATAAAATTCTCGGAACATCTCTAGGCTTACAACCTTATAAAAATCTTTTCCACCAGTGTTTGTAGGCATCTCAAAAGCATGATTTCCCTTTGCTGGTATTTGAATATACTTGGCATACGGAAATACCGGATTAGGATTATTTTGAGCCTCATGGTTGTCTCGATAATCAAAAATTGTTTTCACACCTAGCGTTTTAAATAGCTCCTTATCTGTTTTCGTCATTTTACCAAGTGCTGCTGAACGATAAATCAAACCATTCTTAACAGTACGCCCATCTCTCGACTTATAACCACCCATATCACGAAAATTATAAACTGCTTCAAACGGAACAATCTTCATATCAAACTGTTTCATTCACTGCACCTCTCTCTGTTAGCAAGCATGCTTACCTCTATATTATAGAACAATTCGATATAATACCAATTTTCGCACTAGGGAATGTCATACGCTACTTTGAACGCTGAGGGGGGATTTCAGCGAATCTTTATTGAAGCGGGGAGATGGCCGTATTACCTGATCATTTTTTCATCAAAGCAGATCAGTTATCCACCTTACCTGATCACTTTTTCATCAAAGCAGATCAGTTATCCACCCTACCTGATCACTTTTTCATCAAAGCAGAGCAGTTATCCACTCTAACCGATCACTTTCTCTTCAAAGCAGAGCAGTTATCCACTTTACCTGATCACTTCTTCATCATAGCGGATCAGTTATCCACTCCAACCGATCACTTCTGCTTCATAGCGGAGCAGTTATCCACTCTAACCGATCACTTCTGCTTCATAGCGGAGCAGTTATCCACTCTAACCGATCACTTTCTCTTCAAAGCAGAGCAGTTATCCACTTTACCTGATCACTTCTTCATCAAAGCGGAGCAGTTATCCACTCTAACCGATCACTTTCTCTTCAAAGCAGAGCAGTTATCCACTTTACCTGATCACTTCTTCATCAAAGCGGATCAGTTATCCACTCTAACCGATCACTTTCTCTTCAAAGCAGAGCAGTTATCCACTTTACCTGATCACTTCTTCATCATAGCGGATCAGTTATCCACTCTAACCGATCACTTCTGCTTCAAAGCGGATCAGTTATCCACTTTACCCGATCACTTCTGCTTCAAAGCGGGGTAGTTATCCACTCTACCTGATCACTTTCTCTTCTAAGCGGATCAGTTATCC